>NZ_JAYMRY010000066.1:0-20033 GCF_038900695.1 Paraburkholderia sp. JHI2823
CACGCTGACTACGTGAAGAACATGATCACGGGCGCGGCGCAGATGGACGGCGCAATCCTGGTGTGCTCGGCCGCTGACGGCCCGATGCCGCAAACGCGTGAGCACATCCTGCTGGCCCGTCAGGTCGGCGTGCCGTACATCATCGTGTTCCTGAACAAGTGCGACATGGTCGACGACGCCGAGCTGCTCGAGCTGGTCGAAATGGAAGTGCGCGAACTCCTGTCGAAGTACGACTTCCCGGGCGACGACACGCCGATCATCAAGGGTTCGGCCAAGCTGGCGCTGGAAGGCGACAAGGGCGAGCTGGGCGAAGTGGCGATCATGAACCTGGCCGACGCACTGGACACGTACATCCCGACGCCGGAGCGCGCGGTTGACGGCGCGTTCCTGATGCCGGTGGAAGACGTGTTCTCGATCTCGGGTCGCGGCACGGTGGTGACGGGTCGCGTCGAGCGCGGCGTCGTCAAGGTCGGCGAGGAAATCGAAATCGTCGGTATCAAGCCGACGGTGAAGACGACCTGCACGGGCGTGGAAATGTTCCGCAAGCTGCTCGACCAGGGTCAGGCAGGCGACAACGTCGGTATCCTGCTGCGCGGCACGAAGCGTGAAGACGTGGAGCGCGGCCAGGTGCTGGCCAAGCCGGGTTCGATCACGCCGCACACGCATTTCACGGCTGAAGTGTACGTGCTGAGCAAGGACGAAGGCGGCCGCCACACGCCGTTCTTCAACAACTACCGTCCGCAGTTCTACTTCCGTACGACGGACGTGACGGGCTCGATCGAGCTGCCGAAGGACAAGGAAATGGTGATGCCGGGCGACAACGTGTCGATCACGGTGAAGCTGATCGCTCCGATCGCGATGGAAGAAGGTCTGCGCTTCGCAATCCGCGAAGGTGGCCGTACCGTCGGCGCCGGTGTCGTCGCCAAGATCATCGAGTAAGTTTTTGCCAGTCTCGTTGATCGACTAAGTGGTTTCGGGGTTGGCGATGCCGCCAACCCCAAAATGGTTTAGGGGTATAGCTCAACTGGCAGAGCGTCGGTCTCCAAAACCGAAGGTTGGGGGTTCGATTCCCTCTGCCCCTGCCAACTTTTCGCGCCTCGGCGCGTTGTTCTTTAAGGTGTTATGGCGAATCCTTCCGTCGAAACTGTTAATACTTCCAGCGACAAGCTGATGCTTGCGGCGGGCGTATTGTTGGTTGTGGCCGGGTTCGTAGGGTTCTACTGGCTCGGTAGCCAGGAGTGGTATGTCCGCGGTGCGGCGCTCGCAGTGGGCGTGATCGCGGGGGTGGTAGTCGGTCTTCTCTCGGCGCCCGGCAAGAGCTTCATCGCGTTTGCCAAAGACTCGTACAAGGAAGTTCGCAAGGTCGTCTGGCCGACTCGCAAAGAGGCCACGCAAACGACGCTGGTGGTCTTCGGTTTTGTGCTGGCAATGGCCATCATTCTGTGGGTTTGCGACAAATCCGTTGAATGGGTGATTTTCTCGGCGATTCTGGGTTGGAAATGATATGAGCGATACACCGGCATCCCCGAGCGGAAAGCGTTGGTATGTGGTGCACGCCTACTCCGGCATGGAGAAGAGCGTGCAACGTGCGCTTCAGGAGCGCATCGAACGTGCTGGCATGCAGGACAAGTTTGGCCAGATCCTCGTTCCGACTGAAGAAGTGGTCGAGGTGAAGGGTGGTCACAAATCGGTGACCGAGCGTCGTTTCTTCCCGGGTTACGTCCTGGTTGAAATGGAAATGACGGATGAAACGTGGCACCTCGTGAAGAACACGGCAAAGGTGACGGGTTTCGTCGGCGGGGCGCGTAATCGCCCGAGCCCGATTTCGCCGCGCGAAGTCGAAAAGATCATGTCGCAGATGCAGGAAGGCGTTGAGAAGCCGCGCCCCAAGACCCTGTTCGAAGTCGGCGAGATGGTCCGCGTGAAGGAAGGTCCTTTTACGGACTTCAACGGCAGCGTCGAAGAAGTCAACTACGAAAAGTCGCGCGTCCGGGTCTCCGTCACCATTTTCGGTCGTGCTACACCGGTCGAACTCGAGTTCGGCCAGGTCGAAAAGCTGTAAATCGAATTCTACGGATCGCGCCTTTGGCGCGGTCCGTTTTTCCGCGCTTACGGTCCGCGTAATGGCCGTAGAGGAGCGCCAGTAGTCCGGTCGGTTGCAAAAGTCGACTACCCGGTTGGCACAGCGAAGATTGCGGCGAACGCGCGCTACCACTCATCAGAACGCTCACGCGTTCCAAAGAGGTTTTCAACATGGCAAAGAAAATCATTGGCTTTATCAAGCTGCAGATTCCTGCAGGTAAAGCCAACCCGTCGCCGCCGGTCGGTCCGGCACTGGGCCAGCGTGGCCTGAACATCATGGAGTTCTGCAAGGCGTTCAACGCGCAGACTCAAGCGATGGAACCGGGTCTGCCGGTTCCGGTCGTCATCACGGCATTCGCGGACAAGAGCTTCACGTTCATCCTGAAGACGCCGCCGGCTACCGTGCTGATCAAGAAGGCAGCGAAGGTCGACAAGGGTTCGGCGAAGCCGCACACCGACAAGGTTGCTACGATCACCCGCGCGCAAGCCGAGGAAATCGCCAAGACCAAGATGCCGGACCTCACGGCAGCCGATATGGACGCCGCGGTCCGCACGATCGCTGGCAGCGCCCGCTCGATGGGCATCGTCGTGGAGGGTGTGTAAATGGCTAACGTTTCCAAGCGTCAAAAGGCACTGGCTGCCAAGATCGACCGCCAGAAGCAGTACCCGATCGGCGACGCGCTGTCGCTCGTGAAGGAATGCGCCACGGCGAAGTTCGACGAGTCGATCGACGTTGCCGTGCAGCTCGGCATCGATGCGAAGAAGTCGGACCAGGTCGTTCGCGGCTCGGTCGTTCTGCCCGCAGGTACCGGCAAGTCGGTCCGCGTCGCCGTGTTCGCGCAAGGCGAAAAGGCCGAGCAGGCGAAGGCAGCAGGCGCCGAGATCGTCGGCATGGAAGACCTCGCTGAGCAGATCAAGGGCGGCAACCTGAACTTCGACATCGTGATCGCTTCGCCGGACACGATGCGCGTCGTCGGTACGCTCGGTCAGATCCTCGGTCCGCGTGGCCTCATGCCGAACCCGAAGGTCGGCACCGTGACGCCGGACGTGGCGACCGCGGTCAAGAACGCGAAGGCTGGTCAGGTGCAGTTCCGTGTCGACAAGGCCGGTATCATCCACGCGACCATCGGCCGTGCTTCGTTCGAGCCGGCAGCGCTGCGCAGCAACCTGGACGCGCTCCTCGACGCGCTGACCAAGGCGAAGCCGGCAACGAGCAAGGGCGTGTACCTGCGCAAGATCGCCGTGTCGAGCACGATGGGCGTTGGCGTGCGCGTCGACCAGTCGTCGCTGGCAGCGTAACAAGTTTTGCCGCGCTGAGACCCACAAGGGTGGCAGCGCGGATTTAAAGGGCTTTGGGCGGTTGTGCGGCAAGCAGTTAGTGCGGCACAACCGGTTGTCAAAGACCGTTGGCGGAAGTGCAGCAGTCGGGTGCTTCCTTAATGCAAAGCCAACGCAGATGGCGAACCCGAAAAAGTTTTGAAGTGCTGATGTGCGCGGATGCGGGCGGCAACGCCCGAAGAAGCAAGCTGATTTACTCCGGACTGGTCGGTCGCCGTTGTTGAACGCGGCACACAACGCGAAAGCAGAGTGTGTCGAATCTGGAGGTTAACCGTGCCACTGAACAAAGAAGGTAAGCAGGCCGTCGTGGCTGAAGTCTCCGCGCAAGTCGCGAAGGCTCAGACCATGGTGCTGGCCGAGTATCGTGGAATCGCGGTTGGCGATCTGACCAAGCTGCGCGCGAAAGCGCGTGAGCAGCAGGTGTACCTGCGCGTGTTGAAGAACACGCTGGCGCGTCGCGCTGTCGAAGGTACCCCGTTTGCTCCGCTGGCAGAGCAGATGACTGGCCCCCTGATCTACGGCATCTCGGAAGATGCCATTGCTGCCGCGAAGGTCGTCAACGACTTCGCCAAGGGCAATGACAAGTTGGTCATCAAGGCTGGTTCCTACGAAGGCAAGGTGATGGACAAGGCAGGCGTGCAAGCGCTGGCCAGCATCCCGAGCCGCGAAGAACTGCTCTCGAAGCTGCTGTTCGTCATGCAAGCTCCTGTTTCCGGCTTCGCGCGTGCTCTCGCCGCGCTGGCAGAGAAGAAGCAAGCAGAAGCTGCCTGATTTCAGGCAAGCGAACGAACGCAGGCAAGCGAGAAGGATCGCTAGCTGTTTCCGAATTCAAATCTGGAGTAATTTCAAATGGCAATCGCAAAAGAAGACATCCTCGAAGCCGTAGGCTCGATGTCGGTTCTCGAACTGAACGAACTGGTCAAGGCTTTCGAAGAGAAGTTTGGCGTGTCGGCAGCTGCTGTGGCAGTCGCTGGCCCGGCAGGCGGCGGCGCTGCTGCTGCTGCTGAAGAGCAGACCGAATTCACGGTCAACCTGCTCGAAGCAGGCGCAAACAAGGTGTCGGTCATCAAGGCCGTTCGCGAACTGACGGGTCTCGGCCTGAAGGAAGCGAAGGACCTGGTCGACGGCGCACCGAAGCCCGTGAAGGAAGCGGTGCCCAAGGCTGCTGCTGAAGAAGCGAAGAAGAAGCTGGAAGAAGCCGGCGCGAAGGCTGAAATCAAGTAAGTTTCAGCGCGCTGTGCGAAGGCTGGCGGTTTTTACACCGCCGGCCTTTTTGTGCTTTGTGGATTCTGCGTTTTTGTGTTCGATTTTCAGGAGTCGGAGGCAGGATGCGGGATCCAGAAGCCAAAGAAAACCGTCTTTCGCTGCGTGAGTCGACCGTGGCGGACGGCGTTTCTCTTTGTCTTCTGAAGCGACTGCAGAAGGCAAGTTTGGTCGGGCAGCGGGCAAGTTATGACAAGCCGAAATCCGTTGCCGTCAGCCAGCGGTTGGTAGAGGCCAACCACCAAGCTTCCAGGGCTCGCGAAGCCATCGGGTCTCAGTCGGTGAACACTCGGGTCGTCCTACCCGCCGTGATTCGGAGATCGTATGCACTATTCCTTCACCGAGAAGAAGCGTATTCGCAAGAGTTTCGCGAAACGCCCCATCGTTCACCAGGTTCCTTTCCTGCTGGCTACCCAGCTTGAATCATTCAGCACGTTCCTGCAAGCAGAAACGGCGAGCGTTCAGCGCAAGCCCGAAGGTCTGCAGGCCGCGTTCACGTCTGTTTTTCCTATTGTTTCCCATAACGGCTTTGCTCGTCTAGAGTTCGTGAGCTACATGCTCTCGCCGCCGGCATTCAACATCAAGGAATGCCAGCAGCGTGGCCTCACGTACTGCTCGGCGCTGCGCGCCAAGGTCCGTCTCGTCCTGCTCGACAAGGAATCGCCGAGCAAGCCGGTCGTGAAGGAAGTGAAGGAACAGGAAGTGTACATGGGCGAAATTCCGCTCATGACGCCGACCGGTTCGTTCGTCATCAACGGCACCGAACGTGTCATCGTCTCGCAGCTGCACCGCTCGCCCGGCGTGTTCTTCGAACACGACAAGGGCAAGACGCACAGCTCGGGCAAGCTGCTCTTCTCGGCCCGTATCATTCCTTACCGCGGCTCGTGGCTCGACTTCGAATTCGATCCGAAGGACGTGCTGTACTTCCGCGTCGACCGTCGCCGCAAGATGCCGGTCACGATCCTGCTGAAGGCCATCGGCCTCACGCCGGAACAGATCCTCGCGAACTTCTTCGTGTTCGACAACTTCACGCTGATGCCCGAAGGCGCACAGATGGAGTTCGTGCCGGAGCGTCTGCGCGGTGAAGTCGCGCGCTTCGACATCAGCGATCGCGAAGGCAAGGTCATCGTCCAGAAGGACAAGCGGATCAACGCGAAGCACATTCGCGACCTCGAAAACGCGAAGACCACGTACATCTCGGTCCCCGAAGACTATCTGCTCGGCCGCGTGCTGGCGAAGAACGTCGTCGATGGCGACACCGGCGAAGTGATCGCGAACGCGAACGACGAGATCACGGAAAGCGTGCTCGAGAAGCTGCGCGAAGCGAAGATCAAGGACATCCAGACGCTCTACACGAACGATCTGGACCAGGGTCCGTACATCTCGTCGACGCTGCGTATCGACGAAACCGCCGACAAGATGGCCGCGCGCATCGCGATCTACCGCATGATGCGTCCGGGCGAGCCGCCGACCGAAGAAGCGGTCGAGGCGCTGTTCAACCGCCTGTTCTACAGCGAAGAAGCGTACGACCTCTCGAAGGTGGGTCGTATGAAGTTCAACCGCCGCGTGGGCCGTGACGAAATCGTCGGCCCGATGACGCTGCAGGACGACGACATCCTCGCGACCATCAAGATCCTCGTCGAGCTGCGCAACGGCAAGGGCGAAGTGGACGACATCGACCACCTCGGCAACCGTCGCGTGCGTTGCGTGGGCGAGCTCGCGGAGAACCAGTTCCGCGCGGGTCTCGTGCGCGTCGAGCGTGCAGTGAAGGAACGCCTCGGCCAGGCCGAAAGCGAAAACCTGATGCCGCACGACCTGATCAACTCGAAGCCGATTTCGTCGGCGATTCGCGAGTTCTTCGGTTCGTCGCAGCTGTCGCAGTTCATGGACCAGACCAACCCGCTCTCGGAAATCACGCACAAGCGCCGTGTTTCCGCACTGGGCCCGGGCGGTCTGACGCGTGAGCGCGCAGGCTTCGAAGTCCGCGACGTGCACCCGACCCACTACGGCCGCGTGTGCCCGATCGAGACGCCGGAAGGTCCGAACATCGGTCTGATCAACTCGCTGGCGCTGTACGCGCACCTGAACGAATACGGCTTCCTCGAAACGCCGTATCGCAAGGTTGCAGACGGCAAGGTGACCGACCAGATCGACTACCTCTCGGCGATCGAAGAAGGCCGTTACGTGATCGCCCAGGCGAACGCGGCGGTGGCCGAAGACGGCACGCTGACCGACGAACTGGTCTCGTCGCGTGAAGCAGGCGAAACGCTGATGGTCACGCCGGACCGCATCCAGTACATGGACGTGGCACCGTCGCAGATCGTCTCGGTTGCAGCCTCGCTGATCCCGTTCCTCGAGCACGACGACGCGAACCGTGCACTGATGGGCTCGAACATGCAGCGTCAGGCCGTGCCTTGCCTGCGTCCGGAAAAGCCGGTCGTCGGTACGGGCATCGAGCGCACCGTTGCGGTCGACTCGGGCACGACGGTTCAGGCGCTGCGTGGCGGCGTGGTGGACTACGTCGACGCGGGCCGTATCGTGATCCGCGTGAACGATGATGAAGCCGTCGCCGGTGAAGTCGGCGTGGACATCTACAACCTCATCAAGTACACGCGTTCGAACCAGAACACGAACATCAACCAGCGTCCGATCGTGAAGATGGGCGACAAGGTTGCGCGCGGCGACGTGCTGGCTGATGGCGCATCGACCGATCTGGGCGAGCTCGCGCTCGGCCAGAACATGCTGATCGCGTTCATGCCGTGGAACGGCTACAACTTCGAAGACTCGATCCTGATCTCGGAGAAGGTGGTTGCCGACGACCGTTACACGTCGATCCACATCGAAGAACTGAACGTCGTGGCTCGCGACACGAAGCTCGGACCGGAAGAAATCACGCGCGACATTTCGAACCTCGCGGAAGTGCAGCTTGGCCGTCTCGACGAGTCGGGCATCGTGTACATCGGCGCGGAAGTCGAAGCAGGCGACGTGCTCGTGGGCAAGGTCACGCCGAAGGGCGAAACCCAGCTCACGCCGGAAGAAAAGCTGCTGCGCGCGATCTTCGGCGAGAAGGCTTCGGACGTGAAGGATACGTCGCTGCGCGTGCCCTCGGGCATGAACGGCACGGTCATCGACGTGCAGGTGTTCACGCGTGAAGGCATCCAGCGCGACAAGCGCGCCCAGCAGATCATCGACGATGAACTGAAGCGCTATCGCCTCGACCTGAACGACCAGCTTCGTATCGTGGAAGGCGACGCATTCCAGCGTCTCGCCCGCATGCTCGAAGGCAAGGTTGCGAACGGCGGTCCGAAGAAGCTCGCGAAGGGCACGAAGATCGAGCGCGCGTACCTCGAAGATCTCGATCACTACCACTGGTTCGACATCCGCCTCGCGGACGAAGAAGCAGCGGCACAGCTCGAAGCGATCAAGAACTCGATCGAAGAGAAGCGCCACCAGTTCGACCTCGCGTTCGAAGAGAAGCGCAAGAAGCTCACGCAAGGCGACGAACTGCCGCCGGGCGTGCTGAAGATGGTCAAGGTGTACCTGGCCGTGAAGCGCCGTCTGCAGCCTGGCGACAAGATGGCAGGCCGTCACGGTAACAAGGGTGTGGTGTCGAAGATCGTTCCGATCGAAGACATGCCGTACATGGCCGATGGCCGTCCGGCCGACGTCGTGCTGAACCCGCTCGGCGTGCCGTCACGGATGAACGTGGGTCAGGTTCTCGAAGTGCACCTCGGTTGGGCCGCGAAGGGTCTGGGCTGGCGTATTGGCGAAATGCTCGCGCGTCAGACGAAGGTTGCGGAGCTGCGTGAGTTCCTCACGAAGATCTACAACGAATCGGGCCACAAGGAAGACCTCGACAGCTTCAGCGACGACGAGATCCTCGAACTCGCGAAGAACCTGCGCGAAGGCGTGCCGTTCGCAACGCCGGTGTTCGACGGTGCGACCGAAGAGGAAATGGCGAAGATGCTCGACCTGGCTTATCCGGACGACATCGCCAAGAACCTCGGCATGACGCCTTCGAAGAACCAGGTGCGTCTGTACGACGGCCGCACGGGCGAGATGTTCGAGCGTACGGTCACCGTGGGCTACATGCACTACCTGAAGCTGCACCACCTTGTCGACGACAAGATGCACGCGCGTTCGACGGGTCCGTACTCGCTCGTCACGCAGCAGCCGCTGGGTGGTAAGGCGCAATTCGGTGGTCAGCGCTTCGGTGAAATGGAAGTGTGGGCGCTCGAAGCGTATGGCGCTTCGTATGTGCTGCAGGAAATGTTGACGGTGAAGTCCGATGACGTGACGGGCCGGACGAAGGTGTATGAGAACCTCGTCAAGGGCGACCACGTGATCGACGCGGGCATGCCGGAATCCTTCAATGTGCTGGTGAAGGAAATCCGCTCGCTCGGCATCGACATCGACCTCGACCGCAACTAATCGGACTACGGAGAGAAGGCAATGAAAGCTCTGCTCGATCTATTCAAGCAAGTCCAACAAGAAGAAGTTTTCGACGCGATCAAGATCGGTCTGGCTTCGCCCGACAAGATCCGTTCGTGGTCGTTCGGCGAAGTGAAGAAGCCGGAAACCATCAACTACCGCACGTTCAAGCCGGAGCGCGATGGTCTGTTCTGCGCGAAGATTTTTGGTCCGATCAAGGACTACGAATGCCTTTGCGGCAAGTACAAGCGCCTGAAGCACCGTGGCGTGATCTGCGAAAAGTGCGGCGTGGAAGTCACGCTCGCCAAGGTGCGCCGCGAGCGCATGGGCCACATCGAGCTGGCCTCGCCGGTCGCGCACATCTGGTTCCTGAAGTCGCTGCCGTCGCGTCTGGGCATGGTGCTCGACATGACGCTGCGCGACATCGAGCGCGTGCTGTACTTCGAAGCGTACGTGGTGATCGAACCGGGCATGACGCCGCTGAAGGCGCGGCAGATCATGACCGAAGAGGATTACTACAACAAGGTCGAGGAATACGGTGACGAATTCCGCGCCGAGATGGGCGCGGAAGGCGTGCGCGAGCTGCTGCGCGCGATCAACATCGACGAGCAGGTCGAGACGCTGCGCACGGAGCTGAAGAACACCGGCTCCGAAGCGAAGATCAAGAAGTACGCGAAGCGCCTGAAGGTGCTCGAGGCCTTCCAGCGTTCGGGCATCAAGCCCGAATGGATGGTGCTCGAAGTGCTGCCGGTGCTGCCGCCGGAACTGCGTCCGCTCGTGCCGCTCGACGGCGGCCGTTTCGCGACCTCGGACCTGAACGACCTGTATCGCCGCGTCATCAACCGTAACAACCGCCTGAAGCGTCTGCTCGAGCTGAAGGCGCCGGAGATCATCGTCCGCAACGAAAAGCGGATGCTCCAGGAAGCGGTTGACTCGCTGCTCGACAACGGCCGTCGCGGCAAGGCGATGACGGGCGCGAACAAGCGTCCGCTGAAGTCGCTCGCCGACATGATCAAGGGTAAGGGCGGCCGCTTCCGTCAGAACCTGCTGGGCAAGCGCGTGGACTACTCGGGCCGTTCGGTCATCGTGGTGGGTCCGACGCTCAAGCTGCACCAGTGCGGTCTGCCGAAGCTGATGGCGCTCGAGCTCTTCAAGCCGTTCATCTTCAACAAGCTGGAGACGATGGGCGTTGCCACGACCATCAAGGCTGCAAAGAAGGAAGTCGAGAACCAGACGCCGGTGGTGTGGGACATCCTCGAAGAGGTGATCCGCGAGCATCCGGTCATGCTCAACCGTGCGCCGACGCTGCACCGTCTCGGCATCCAGGCTTTCGAGCCCGTGCTGATCGAAGGTAAGGCAATCCAGCTGCACCCGCTCGTTTGCGCGGCGTTCAACGCCGACTTCGACGGTGACCAGATGGCCGTTCACGTTCCGCTGTCGCTCGAAGCGCAGATGGAAGCGCGTACGCTCATGCTCGCGTCGAACAACGTCCTGTTCCCGGCCAACGGCGATCCGTCGATCGTGCCGTCGCAGGATATCGTGCTGGGCCTGTACTACGCCACGCGTGAAGCGATCAACGGCAAGGGCGAAGGCATGACGTTCACGGGCGTGTCGGAAGTGCTCCGCGCGTACGAGAACAAGGAAGTCGAGCTGGCCTCGCGCGTCAACGTGCGTATCACCGAAATGGTCCACAACGAGGACAAGTCGGAAGGCGCGCCGGCGTTCGTGCCGAAGATCTCGCTGTATGCGACGACCGTCGGCCGCGCGATCCTCTCGGAAATCCTGCCGCCGGGCCTGCCGTTCTCGGTGCTGAACAAGCCGCTGAAGAAGAAGGAAATCTCGCGTCTGATCAACACCGCGTTCCGCAAGTGCGGTCTGCGCGAAACGGTGATCTTCGCCGACCAGCTGATGCAGTCGGGCTTCCGCCTTGCAACGCGCGCCGGTATTTCGATCTGCGTGGACGACATGCTCGTGCCGCCGCAGAAGGAAACCATCGTCGGCGACGCCGCGAAGAAGGTGAAGGAGTACGACCGCCAGTACATGTCGGGTCTCGTCACCGCACAAGAGCGCTACAACAACGTGGTCGACATCTGGTCGGCAACGTCGGAAGCGGTCGGCAAGGCGATGATGGAGCAGCTCGCGACGGAACCGGTCATCGACCGCGACGGCAAGGAAACGCGTCAGGAATCGTTCAACTCGATCTACATGATGGCCGACTCGGGCGCGCGGGGTTCCGCGGTCCAGATCCGTCAGCTGGCGGGTATGCGTGGCCTGATGGCGAAGCCGGACGGCTCGATTATCGAAACGCCGATTACCGCGAACTTCCGCGAAGGTCTGAACGTGTTGCAGTACTTCATCTCGACCCACGGCGCACGTAAGGGTCTGGCTGATACGGCACTGAAGACCGCCAACTCGGGTTACCTCACGCGTCGTCTCGTCGACGTCACGCAGGATCTCGTGGTGGTCGAAGAGGATTGCGGCACGTCGAACGGCGTGGCGATGAAGGCCCTCGTGGAAGGCGGTGAAGTCGTCGAAGCGCTGCGTGACCGTATCCTCGGTCGCGTGGCGGTGGCTGACGTCGTCAATCCGGAAACGCAGGAAACGATCTACGCGTCGGGCGATCTGCTCGACGAAGACGCGGTCGAAACGATCGAAAGCCTCGGCATCGACGAAGTGCGCGTGCGCACGCCGCTCACCTGCGAAACGCGCTACGGCCTGTGCGCTGCCTGTTATGGCCGCGACCTGGGCCGCGGCTCGCGCGTGAACGTCGGCGAAGCCGTCGGCGTGATCGCGGCGCAGTCGATCGGCGAACCGGGCACGCAGCTCACGATGCGTACGTTCCACATCGGTGGTGCGGCGTCGCGTGCGGCGGTGGCCTCGTCGGTGGAAGCCAAGTCGAACGGTACGGTGCGCTTCACGGCGACGATGCGTTACGTCACGAATGCGAAGGGCGAGCAGGTCGTCATCTCGCGTTCGGGCGAAGCGATCATCGCCGACGATCACGGCCGCGAGCGCGAGCGTCACAAGGTGCCGTACGGCGCGACGCTGCTGCAGCTCGACGGTGCAGCGATCAAGGCCGGCACGCAGCTCGCGACGTGGGATCCGCTCACGCGTCCGATCATCACCGAGTACGGCGGTACGGTGAAGTTCGAGAACGTCGAGGAAGGCGTGACCGTGGCCAAGCAGATCGACGACGTGACGGGTCTTTCGACACTCGTCGTGATCGACGTGAAGCGCCGCGGCTCGCAGGCTTCGAAGAGCGTGCGTCCGCAGGTCAAGCTGCTCGACGCGAACGGCGACGAAGTGAAGATCCCGGGCACGGAGCACGCGGTGCAGATCGGCTTCCAGGTCGGCGCACTGATCACCGTGAAGGACGGTCAGCAGGTGCAGGTCGGTGAAGTGCTCGCACGTATCCCGACCGAAGCGCAGAAGACGCGTGACATTACCGGTGGTCTGCCGCGTGTGGCGGAACTGTTCGAAGCACGTTCGCCGAAGGACGCAGGTATCCTGGCGGAAGTCACGGGTACGACGTCGTTCGGTAAGGACACGAAGGGCAAGCAGCGTCTCGTCATCACGGACCTCGAGGGCAACCAGCACGAGTTCCTGATCGCGAAGGAAAAGCAGGTGCTGGTCCACGACGGTCAGGTCGTCAACAAGGGCGAAATGATCGTGGACGGCCCGGCCGATCCGCACGACATCCTGCGTCTGCAGGGTATCGAGGCGCTGTCGCGCTACATCGTCGACGAAGTGCAGGACGTGTACCGTCTGCAGGGCGTGAAGATCAACGACAAGCACATCGAAGTGATCGTGCGTCAGATGCTGCGCCGCGTGCAGATCGTCGACAACGGCGATACGCGTTTCATTCCTGGCGAACAGGTCGAGCGGTCGGACATGCTCGACGAAAACGACAAGATGAACGCGGAAGACAAGCGTCCGGCAACGTACGAGAACGTGCTGCTCGGTATCACGAAGGCATCGCTCTCGACCGATTCGTTCATCTCGGCGGCATCGTTCCAGGAAACGACCCGCGTGCTGACCGAAGCGGCGATCATGGGCAAGCGCGACGATCTGCGTGGCCTGAAGGAAAACGTGATCGTCGGCCGCCTGATTCCGGCCGGTACGGGTCTCGCGTTCCACAAGGCGCGCAAGGCGAAGGAATCGTCGGATCGCGAGCGTTTCGACCAGATCGCAGCGGAAGAAGCGTTCGAGTTCGGCACGCCGGAAACCCCGGCCGCCGAGCAGCCGCAACAGCCGCACACGACGGACGAGTAAGCGCGGGGCGGCGCAAGCGGCCTTTCGCTGACGTAGTGGTCTCGCAAGAGCCGCCTGGTTTCGACCGGGCGGCTTTTTTATTGGCGCGTGTTTTCCGCGCGAGCGGTGTGCGACGTCTCGCACGCGCGTCTGCGGCCTCGTGACGCAGCGCCGGCCGGGTCGCTGCGCACCTCTGTGAGGCGTGCTAACGTAGCGCGCCAAGGCAGTCCGCGTGGGTCTTTTCGGACGGCGTGGATGGCATTTATCTGAATCTGGAGGCGGTAACCATGTGGGTCGTTGGGCTCGGTCTCATCCTGAATCTGGCGGCGTGCGTCGCCAGCTTTTCGCAACTGCTGCATCACGTTGGCAATGAAGCGGCGGCGAACTTCTTCGCGACCTTCCTCGTGATGTGGGCATTCCTCATCATCGGTTTCATCATGCTGGTGGCGAGCAAAGTCAAAGGCGGTGCCGCACTGCTGACGATCGGGTCGCTGATTCTCGTGGGCGCAAACGTCGTGCTCTTCGGCTCCAGCATCTTCGTGATCGCAGCACTCGTCGTTGCCATCGTGACGATCGCCGGTGCAGTTCGGGTCGCGCGCCGACGGCTTGCCGCCTGACGAAGGCCGCTCCGTTCAGGCCGACCGCGATCGCGATCCGCGCGCGCAGCGGCCTCGCTTTCTCCTGGCCGAACGGCCAATCTTCACGGTAGCGGCGGTTTCGGCGCGCCCGGGTTGGTAAAATCCGGTCCACCGCCTTTGCTCTGCACGCTCACCGCCCTCATGTCCCGCTCCCTCGAAATCCTCAACGAAGTCTTCGGCTATCCCGCGTTCAGAGGGCAACAGGCCGAGATCGTTGAGCACGTGGCCGGAGGTGGCGATTCGCTGGTGCTCATGCCCACCGGCGGGGGCAAATCGCTCTGCTACCAGATTCCCGCGCTCGTGCGTCACGAAGCCGGGCATGGCGCCGGCATCGTCGTGTCGCCGCTCATCGCGCTCATGCAGGACCAGGTCGCCGCGCTCACCGAGGTCGGCGTGCGTGCCGCCTATCTGAATTCGACACTGAGCGGCGCCGAAGCGGCCGCCACAGAGCGAGCGCTGCGCGAAGGCGATCTCGATCTCCTCTATGTCGCGCCAGAGCGCCTCATGACGCCGCGCTTTCTCGATCTGCTCGAGCGCACGCGCATCGGCCTCTTCGCAATCGACGAAGCACACTGCGTGTCGCAATGGGGCCATGACTTCCGGCCCGAATACATCCAGCTCTCGGTGCTGCACGAGCGCTTTCCGAACGTGCCGCGCATTGCGCTCACGGCAACCGCCGACGCCATCACGCGCGACGAGATCGCCCACCGCCTCGCGCTCGACGACGCACGCGTGTTCGTCTCGAGCTTCGACCGCCCCAACATCCGCTATCGCATCGTCGAAAAAGACAACGCGCGTACGCAACTGCTCGACTTCATTCGCGCTGAGCACACGCGCGCGGATGGCACCACGGATGCGGGCGTCGTGTACTGCCTGTCGCGCCGCAAGGTCGAAGAAACAGCCGAATGGCTGAAGGGCCAGGGCGTCCGCGCGCTGCCGTACCACGCCGGCATGGAGTTCGAGATACGCCAGAAGCACCAGGAGCTGTTCCAGCGCGAGGAGGGCGTGGTGATGTGCGCCACCATTGCGTTCGGCATGGGCATCGACAAGCCGGACGTACGCTTCGTCGCGCATCTGGACTTGCCCAAGAGCGTGGAGGGCTACTACCAGGAAACGGGCCGCGCGGGCCGGGACGGGCTGGCGGCCAACGCATGGATGGCCTACGGCCTCGGCGACGTCGTGCAGCAGCGCAAGATGATCGACGAGTCCGAAGCCGACGAGCAGCACAAGCGCGTGCAGACGGGCAAGCTCGACGCGCTGCTCGGCCTGTGCGAGGCGGCCTCGTGCAGGCGTGTGCGTCTGCTCGCGTACTTCGGCGAAGAGAGCAAGCCGTGCGGCAACTGCGACACGTGCCTCGAGCCGCCCGCCACGTGGGACGCCACGCGCGAGGCGCAAATGGCGCTTTCGTGTGTGTTCCGCGCGCAGCGCGCGAGCGGCTTCAATTTCGGGGCAGGCCACCTGATCGACATCCTGCGCGGCAACCGCAGCGAAAAGATCCTTCAGCGCGGGCACGAGAAGCTCTCCACCTTCGGCATCGGTTCGGCGCTTTCGGAGCCCGAATGGCGCACAATCTTTCGCCAACTGGTGGCGTTCGGCTATCTCACCGTGGACCATGACGGCTTCGGCTCGCTGGTGCTCACGGAAGCGAGCAAGCCGGTGCTCAAGGGCGAGCACACGGTCACGATGCGCCGCTACGTCAAACCCACGCGAACGCGCGCGTCGTCGGGCCGCACGAGCGAGCGCGCCGATCCGACCCTCGGCATGAGTCCGCGCCAGCGCTCGCGATGGGAGCGTCTGCGCCTGTGGCGCACCGAAACGGCGAAAAGTGAGGGCGTGCCGGCCTACGTCATCTTTCACGACGCCACGCTGGCGGAGATCGCGCGCAACGGTCCGGAATCGGTCGACGAACTGCGCGATATTCCGGGCATCGGTGCGCGCAAGCTCGAACGCTTCGGCGAGGAGCTCGTCGAGGTCGTCGGCGACGAATAAGGCGGCAGGTTTCCGTCGCGGGGATTCCGGGCACCAGCTCCATATTCGCCGCGCTGTCACTTGCCCGGTCGTCCGAAATGTCGCAAGCCGTTGACTCACTTGGTATTTTCGGAATATCATGCTGGGTTCCGGTTCTTGGGACGTCCGCGCTCGCCAGTCACTTCGGCGAAGCTCACGTCATTCAGCCAGTTCCGGAGTTCGAGTAGGAGTTTGGATGCATGCTTTTCCGCTTTGCCCGGAAATAAATGCGTCGATTTTGTTCAATTTCAGGAATAAACAATGCCAACCATCAATCAACTGGTTCGCAAAGGCCGCGCTTCGGAAGCTACGAAGAGCAAGTCGCCGGCCCTGCAGGACTGCCCGCAGCGTCGCGGCGTGTGCACCCGCGTGTACACGACGACGCCGAAGAAGCCGAACTCGGCACTTCGTAAGGTCGCCAAGGTTCGTCTGACGAACGGCTTCGAAGTCATTTCGTACATCGGTGGTGAAGGCCACAACCTGCAAGAGCACTCGGTCGTGCTGATCCGCGGCGGCCGTGTGAAGGACTTGCCGGGTGTGCGTTACCACATGGTTCGCGGCTCGCTGGATACCCAGGGCGTCAAGGATCGTAAGCAGGCTCGTTCGAAGTACGGCGCGAAGCGCGCCAAGGCTGCGAAGTAAGGGTCAAGCGTCGTCTGCGCTCTCGGGCGTCGGCGATAAAGCGACAAGTGCCGGATTGGCCGGTGCTGTCGAGTAAGTGGTCACCCGACCAGGCTGGTAAGTCCGGGGATGTCGAACCCGGGATGAATCGGGTTAGTTGGTGGCCGCGGAGCGCAAGGAATTCACCCGCGCTTCAACTGAAAAGTTAAAGGAAGAAACATGCCGCGTCGTCGCGAAGTCCCCAAGCGGGAAGTGTTGCCGGATCCGAAGTTCGGCAACGTTGATGTAGCCAAGTTCATGAACGTGCTGATGCTCTCCGGCAAGAAGTCGGTTGCCGAGCGTATCGTGTACGGCGCTTTCGAACAGATCCAGACCAAGGGTGGCAAGGACCCGCTGGAAGTGTTCACTGTCGCGCTCAACAACGTGAAGCCGGTGGTGGAAGTGAAGAGCCGCCGCGTTGGTGGTGCGAACTATCAGGTTCCGGTCGAAGTGCGCCCCTCGCGTCGTATGGCATTGGCGATGCGTTGGCTGCGTGAAGCCGCGAAGAAGCGCAGCGAGAAGTCGATGGCCCTGCGTCTGGCAGGTGAACTCACCGAAGCGGCCGAAGGCCGTGGCGGCGCGATGAAGAAGCGCGACGAAGTTCACCGGATGGCAGAAGCGAACAAGGCGTTCTCGCACTTCCGCTTCTAAGAGAAACCCCTACCGGGGTTCGCTCAAAAGACGGAAAAAATTCCGGGCGGGTGCGCTTATCGAGCGCCTCGCCCGTTTGTGTTCAGGCGCGTTGGGTCTAACCCGGTCGGGATCGATCCGGCGCGCACCTCCCGATAGAGGATCAAAGTGGCTCGCAAGACTCCTATCGAGCGCTACCGTAACATCGGTATTAGCGCTCACATCGACGCCGGCAAGACGACGACGACCGAGCGCATTCTGTTTTACACCGGCGTGAACCACAAGATTGGTGAAGTTCACGACGGCGCTGCCACCATGGACTGGATGGAGCAGGAACAGGAGCGTGGCATCACGATCACCTCCGCTGCTACGACCGCGTTCTGGAAGGGCATGGGCGGTAACTACCCCGAGCACCGCATCAACATCATCGACACCCCGGGCCACGTCGACTTCACGATTGAAGTCGAGCGCTCGATGCGCGTGCTCGACGGTGCGTGCATGGTCTACTGCGCCGTGGGCGGCGTGCAGCCGCAGTCGGAAACGGTGTGGCGCCAGGCGAACAAGTACAAGGTTCCCCGTCTCGCGTTCGTCAACAAGATGGACCGTACCGGCGCGAACTTCTTCAAGGTCTATGACCAGCTGAAGAACCGCCTCAAGGCAAACCCGGTTCCGGTCGTGGTGCCGATCGGCGCAGAAGAAACCTTCAAGGGCGTCGTCGACCTCCTGAAGATGAAAGCGATCATTTGGGACGAGGCCTCGCAAGGCACGAAGTTCGACTACGTCGACATCCCGGCTGAACTCGTCGACTCGTGCAACGAGTGGCGCGAGAAGATGATCGAGTCGGCTGCTGAAGCCAGCGAAGAGCTGATGGAAAAGTACCTCGGCGGCGAAGAGCTCACGGAAGCCGAAATCGTCAAGGCACTGCGCGACCGTACGATCGCGTGCGAAATCCAGCCGATGCTGTGCGGCACCGCGTTCAAGAACAAGGGCGTGCAGCGTATGCTCGACGCCGTGATCGACTTCCTGCCGTCGCCGGTCGATATCCCCCCGGTCAAGGGCGAGCTCGAAAACGGTGAAACGGCAGAGCGCCGCGCAGCCGACGACGAGAAGTTCGCGGCACTCGCGTTCAAGATCATGACCGACCCGTTCGTCGGCCAGCTGATCTTCTTCCGCGCGTACTCGGGCATCGTCAACTCGGGCGACACCGTGCTGAACTCGACCAAGGGCAAGAAGGAACGCCTCGGCCGTATTCTGCAGATGCACGCGAACAACCGCGAAGAAATCAAGGAAGTTCGTGCGGGCGACATCGCCGCGGCCGTTGGCCTGAAGGAAGCGACCACGGGTGACACGCTGTGCGACCCGCAGCACCCGATCGTTCTGGAACGCATGGTGTTCCCGGAGCCGGTGATTTCGCAGGCCGTCGAGCCGAAGACCAAGCCTGACCAGGAAAAGATGGGCATCGCCCTGAACCGCCTGGCGCAGGAAGACCCGTCGTTCCGCGTCCAGACGGACGAGGAATCGGGCCAGACCATCATTTCGGGCATGGGCGAGCTCCACCTCGAAATTCTGGTCGACCGCATGAAGCGCGAATTCGGCGTGGAAGCGACCGTCGGCAAGCCGCAGGTTGCGTACCGCGAAACGATCCGCGCGACGGCGAAGGACGTGGACGGCAAGTTCGTCAAGCAGTCGGGTGGTCGCGGCCAGTATGGTCACGCGGTCATCACGCTCGAGCCGAACGAGCAGGGCAAGGGCTACGAGTTCCTGGACGAGATCAAGGGTGGTGTGATTCCGCGCGAATACATCCCCGCGGTCGACAAGGGTATCCAGGACACGCTGAAGGCAGGCGTGCTGGCGGGCTTCCCGGTCGTCGACGTCAAGGTTCACCTGACGTTCGGTTCGTACCACGACGTCGACTCGAACGAAAATGCGTTCCGCATGGCCGGTTCGATGGCGTTCAAGGAAGCGATGCGCAAGGCGAGCCCGGTCATCCTCGAACCGATGATGGCCGTGGAAGTCGAAACGCCGGAAGACTACATGGGCAACGTGATGGGCGACCTGTCGGGCCGTCGCGGTATCGTCCAGGGCATGGAAGACATGGTTGGCGGCGGCAAGATCGTTCGCGCCGAAGTGCCGCTGTCGGAAATGTTCGGCTACTCGACGTCGCTGCGTTCGCTGACGCAAGGTCGTGCAACGTACACGATGGAATTCAAGCACTACGCAGAAGCACCGCGTAACGTGGCCGACGCGATCATCAGCGCGAAGGCGAAGTAAGCATCGGCGCAAAGCGGATCGGGCGCGAGTCCGGTCCGCATCGCTCAGTCACCGATTCACCACTTTTTTGAAAGAAGAGAAACATGGCAAAAGGTAAATTCGAACGGACCAAGCCGCACGTGAACGTGGGCACGATCGGTCACGTTGACCACGGCAAGACCACGCTGACGGCAGCGATCACGACGGTTCTGACCGCCAAGTTCGGCGGCGAGGCGAAGGCGTACGACCAGATCGACGCCGCGCCGGAAGAAAAGGCACGTGGTATTACCATCAACACCGCGCACGTCGAGTACGAAACGGCCAACCGCCACTACGCACACGTCGACTGCCCGGGCCACGCTGACTACGTGAAGAACATGATCACGGGCGCGGCGCAGATGGACGGCGCAATCCTGGTGTGCTCGGCCGCTGACGGCCCGATGCCGCAAACGCGTGAGCACATCCTGCTGGCCCGTCAGGTCG
>NZ_JAYMRY010000067.1:0-19812 GCF_038900695.1 Paraburkholderia sp. JHI2823
AATGTACAAGCGCAGAAACGAAGTTGAGCGCCTGTTTCGCCGCCTCAAAGGCTTCCGCCGCATCTTTTCGCGGTTCGAAAAACTGGACGTGATGTTCCTCGCCTTTATCAATTTCGCGCTCATCGTTCATGGGCTCAGATAGTGTGAACACGCCCTAGTGAATCACGAAACGATGAGCGATGAAATCCAGACGTCGGGCATCAAGCGCCGCGAGCAAGTAATGGGTGCCGACTTCGTACAGCTGGCCATGAGTTCGGTTGATGAATTCTCGGAGCCGCTGCAGGAATGGCTCAATGAGCATGCGTGGGGCAGCACGTGGTTGCGCGACGGACTCGACCTGCGCACCCGCAGCCTGTGTACCTGCGCGATGCTTGCTGCTCTCGGCAGGGGTAACGAGCTTAAGGGACATATCCGCGGCGCCATTAACAATGGCGCAACCATCGTCGAAATCCGGGAGGTTTTACTCCACAGCGCGATATATGATGGGGCACCAGCTGCCGTCGAAGCGTTCCGGAACGCTCGCGAGGTGATCGACGGGCTAGGACTGAATGTTCGGGCATAGCACACACCAGATCGGGACACGAGGCGCTCAATTGGCAGGTCGGGTAACCAGTATATTGCGTAGAGCGTATCCGATTGCGAATGGCAACTTCGGTGCCTTTACTGACACCTGCGGTATCCAATCCGCACGCTCAGAAAAAGGTCTTGATGGAGCTATCGATCTTGTGTTGCTACGAGCGAGAAACGACTGTCGATCTTCAGGATCGCAGTACCGTCACCCTCGAAAGTGACGGAGGAAATCTATGGCGATTTCGGGAACGTCGTTGAGGTGTATTGTCCAGGAATGGTTCACCCGACCCGAGGAGAGGGTTTTGAGTCAGCCATTACGGAATGGTACGGCACGGGACGGTATGTTTGCGTCGTCGCAGACAACGGGAGCAGCTCGAAGGCGATGTTCTTTTTTCGACACAGGGACGGTTGGTGCGTATTTCCACCTAGTCGAGAGCGCCTGACCATGCACGGCGAAGTCTCGGCTATGGACACTAGCGGTGCAGGATTGTAGCTTGCCAAAGGCGCAGTCAAGCAGACGAACCGAAGCCAACTTATGGACTGTTCTCCTCGCCGGAGAGATGACGGATACCAATTTTTATTATCAGTCATGCAGAGGGCTATAGAACCGGACTTGACGGTCAGGTGACTTGAAAAATGGGAACATCAACACCGCGCCGCATAATGACTTGTTGGCGTTGATGTTCCCGCGTCAGATGCGCTTTCGATGAGCGTGGAGAAGGTTAAAGTGAGCGGGATGTTGAACATGCTGGAACTGGAAACATTTGCCGCGGTAGTCGAGCATCGCAGTTTCACGCACGCGGCGGTGGCGCTGAACATCTCCTCTGCCGCGGTGACACGGCGGGTCAAGCGGCTCGAACAGTCGATCGGGGCGCTGCTCCTGCTGCGCGAACCGGCCGTGCTGCCGACGAAGGCGGGCGAAGAGGTGTTTCGTCATTTCATGACAGTCCGGCTGCACGAGGACGAGCTGCTCCGGCGTGTCATGCCGGGGCGAGCCGCGACAACGGCGCTGGCGCTTGCCGTCAATGCTGATTCCCTTGCCACCTGGTTCGAGCCGGTGACGCGCGAGCTGGCGCAACACCATGTCTCGCTCGAGATCGTCGTCGACGATCAGGACCACACGCTCGAGGCGCTCGCGCGCGGCGACGTCAAGGGGTTTCTGTGCACCCAACCGGAACCGGTTGTCGACCGTTTCGTGGCCGAGTCGATCGGTCAGATGCGCTATCTGTGTGTCGCCACCCCCGGATTCGCTCACACACATTTCGGCGGTGGCCTGACCTTGCCCAGCGCACTGAAGGCGACGGCCATCCTGTTTGACCGGAAGGACGCGCTGCACGATGCGTTTTTCGCGTCGCATTTCGGTGTGACGGTCAGCCGGTACCCGCGACACTATTTTCCTTCGCCGGTGGCGTTGCTCAATGCGATCCTGGACGAGCTCGGCTACGGGCTGGTGCCCGCGCTGCAGGCGGCGCCGCTCATCGACCACGGCAGACTGGTTGCACTCGCACCTGGGCACGATCTGCTGATCGATCTGTACTGGCATCACTGGGAGCAGGAGCCCGAGCCGCTCGCGACGATCAGCGCACTGGTCATGGCGGCCGCGCGGCGAAGCCTGGTTCAGCCGGCCCGGAGGGATGAGGAAACCCGTTGAAGGGTCTTCTGGCGCTACGGTGATGTTTTCGCCGGCCGGCACCACATGCTCAACACGCAGGCATCCTGGGGTTCTGGTCCGAAAGGGCGCATTACAAAGGTACGTTATCACGGTCTGCCATGGCCGGTGGTCGATGGAAGTTCGGCCCCGTCGAGCCGAAGCCGCTGTCGCGCGTCGGGATGATCCCGGGCGCGAACCTTCACAAAGGAGGAGGACGTTTTATGGCGATTTCAGGAATGTCGTTGAGAAGCATGGTCGACGACTGGCTGGCACCCGACCCGAAGCGAGGATTCCGGGTCAGCCATTACGGGCGATCCGGGGCGGGACGTTATGTTTGCGTCGTCGCAGACAATGGGAGCGGATCGAAGGCGATGTTCTTTTTTCGTCACCGGGACGGCAAATGGTGCATTTATCCTCCCGGTCCAGAGCGGCCCGCCATGCACGGTAAAGTCTCGTGCACGGAAGCGAGTGGTGCAAGCGTCCAGGTCGGGAAAAGTAACGGCGGGCCTGTGAAACGGCAATTGGCCTGTGGCTGTTCCCATCTGCAAGATACCGGTTAAGGCTTTCTGTCACGGTTAGTTCTGCGACGGATGACGCGCTGGTCTTGACCACCGGGCGGCCGGACAAGATGACCATCGACCCGCGCCAATACCGGACGCTGCGTGGCGTTGACGTTCCCGTGTCACACGCGCTCGAAGAAAAGGGGGAAAGCGGACGATGCTGAACAGGCTGGACCATACGCTCGAAGCACTCGCGCGCGGCGACGTCAAGGTCTTTCTGTCCACGCAGCCGGATCCGGTTGTCGATCGCTTCGTGGCCGAGCCGCTCGGGCAGATGCGCTACCAGTGTGTCGCAACACCGAGATTTGCGCGCGAACATTTCGCTGGTGGCCTGACCTTGCCCGGAGCGCTTCGGGCCAACGCCGTCCTGTTTGACCGGTAGGATGCGCTACACGACGCGTTTTTTGCGTCGCATTCATTTCGGTGTGACGGTCGGCCGGTCCCCGCGACACTATTTCCTTCGCCGGTGGCGTTGCTCAATGCGATCCTGGACGGGCAACACGCAGGCGCCCGAGCCGGGCGCGTTCGGGGGGCGGGGCGATTTTTATGACCGGCCACGGTCGAGGCGCGGGGCGAACTGCAATGCGACCGGCACGCAGGCGGAAGCGAACAGCCCCGCCGGAAGCGGGAACCAGGCGGGCAGATGGCCGATACCGGTCCAGTGCATTGCCGACACGAGAAGGGAAACGGTCGTCCCGGACAGCAGCATCGCTGACGCGCAGCGCGGTGCGACCTGTCGACCGCTCTCGTGGAAGAGGAACAGCAGACCGACGGCGGCAACATAGACGACGTTCAGCGAAACGATGGTCGACACAATCGCCTGGCCATCAGTGGCGATTGCGCAACCAATAACGATGATCAGCAGGCGCGACGCGTAGCCGTAGCGACCATCTCTGGCATGCAGGCCCTCAAGTGCCGATGACATTGCGCGCGCGATCGCTGTCCCTGAGCCAAGCGCAGCAAGCAGGATGACGCCGATGCAAACGGGCGCAACTGACCGACCGGTTTGCAGCATGATCCACGGGATCGCGCCCGCGGTGTCCGTCAGGCCGGACAGCCTGCCGGCATGAAGCGCTGCGACGACCGTTGCGGCCGGGAGAAACCCGGTCACCATGAGGAACAGGCTCGCGAGCGCGCAGCCGAGCCATGCATCGCGAGGTCGGCGCGCAGCGATGACGAACTGCTGATAGTCCGATCCTGTGATCACCAGAAACCCGACTGCAGCGATGGTTACCAGCGTCTCGGCGCGTGGCGCGGCGTATGTTTCCTGGAGGAAGGACGGCCACACATGGAGGTACACGGTCAGTCCTTGCGAAGCCGCCAGCGCATGTGCGAGCGCGAGGTTCGAGCACGCGAAGAGCATGGCGGCCATACCGAGCTCAATGGAAGACATCACGAGCACTGCCGCCGCAATCACCGCCAGTGCATGCGTTGCTGGCAGTCCGACGGCGACCAGCACTGCGATACCGCCATGGATCTGCGCGGCCAGCACGCCTGCCATCCAGACGAGTGAGAGCAGCGCCACGAGCTTGCGTACTGTCTGGCCATGGCGCTCGCCCAGCACATCCCAGATGAGTTCGCGTCCCCGCCAGAGCGTCGGCGCCACAACCGCAAGCGCGAGCATGCCCAGTGCGGTGATGATTGCATACAGGCTGCCCGCCATTCCGGAATGGATCGCCATCTCACCGGAACCGAGCAGGAACGCGACGCCATAGCTTGCCGAGACGAGCAGGGCGGCAACGCGCACCGCGCCAAGGTTACGCTGCAACATTTTCGGCTCCTCCCTGGACGTCCCATTCACGCACAACCGCGTCGGGTCCGCGAAAGTATGCACGACACACCCGCGCTGTTCGGGCGAAGGCAGGCAGTTCCAGCAGGTGCTGATGTACGGAAGAAAGTCGGTGGTAGGGAATCGCGGGCATCAGGTGATGCGTCAGATGGTAGCCGTTGTTATGCGGATGGATGACGCAGCGCCACAGGCTCCGGGAAGACACGTCGCGTGTGTATCTGAAGATACCGCCGGGCTGCCGGCCGAAGTGGTCGCAGAGCTCCCGGAACGTGGTGATCACGTGGAAGGCGGTGGCTCTTGCCAGCAGCCAGATGCCGAAGAAAAGTGCCGCCACATGCACGCCCCGTAGCAGCGTCATGGCACCCAGTACGGCGCACCACCATCCTGCGATGGCGAAGCGCTGCATCCATGTAAGCGTCGACAGATGCAGGTGTCCGAACGTCGAGCTCAACCATGCCGCTGGCGCGAACACAACCTTGGCTATTTCTGCCCATCCCCCGAAATATGAAAATCCGCCGCAACCCCTCGCTTGACAAGGCTTTGCGTGGCCTTATCCGGGTGGGCGGCACGGGAATCAGAACGAATAGCCCTGATCGTGCCAGTAATGCCAGTCGGCCACTGCCTCCCGTGTGTTCCGGTCGGCTCCAACGGGAACAAGCTGGGCCAGAGGTACGACAATTTCGCGTTCACCGTGCCGTGCCACGACAAATATCGCGACGCGGCAAAGTTGGTCGTGAGCGAGGGCGATGACGGTGACGTTCTCGCCGCTCTTTAGCGGTGAGGCATCCATCGTCTTGCGCACCCGCGCCTTGAATGGAAACGTGAGCTGATCTTCAAGGTAGCAAAACCAGCCCATCGCGCATTCTTCTTCGGTGTAGGTGTCGACCACGATTTCCATCGTGATCCGATGTTCGCGTCTGGCGTCGACTTTGGATCTGGCCATGATGGGGCAGCGATAATGGGTTAGACATCGACAACGCCTCGCAGCAAGGCTTTCCGGGGGCTCTTTGTCGCAAACCCGGTCTACGTTGCGCAGAGGGAGTCGAGCTCCAGCAAGGCGCGATGCAAATCGCGGCGCTCGCTGTTCAGGCTATTTTTCGATCCGGGCGGTTTGTCCAGCAATCGCTGGAGCGAGTTCTTCAGCTCGGAGCCGTAGGCAGGTGCCCGGGGCTGTGCTGACGCGATAGCCCGAATCAGGGCGCGGTACTCTCCGTAGTTGTTGGTGACAATCGCCGCAACAACTTTCTCGGCGAATATTGCTGGCTGCACATCTGCGTTGACGCTCAGATCGACCAGATCGGAGCACGCCTGATCGAAAATGCAGCTGACTTCCCATCCTTCTTCGGTGGTACGTTCGAATATGGTTCCGGCCAGCGTGAACAACTGCCACATCAGTTCCGGTGCAAGTTTCGGCGCCGCCCGGGAAATATTCGAGGCAATGGCAACGCGCATCGCGTCGAGTTCTTCGGCCGTTTCGTCGACCTCCTCCGCATCGAGAAACGACGTCTGTTCGCCGAATTCGCTGATCCATTGGCCCACGGAGGCTGCAACGTCCTCGCCTCGTTGTGCTGACAGTTCGAATTGCAACCGACGCCGTACGCCCGGATTCGTCATGGCCACCTCTGCAAGCAGCGTCGCCAGGCGTTCCGCCCCGACGGCCGCCAGGGCTTTGGCCTCGATCGGATTTTCTTCTTTCGACATTGCTCCTCCAATGAATGCTGCTGAGGCAACAGGTAGGGGGGAAACGGTGAACAGATCCCGCTTGCGCTACGTTTCAGTGCCAGTCCTTATGCGCGAGCCAGACCTGGGGGCCGACGATCGTGCAGGCACGCCTGGAATGGGTTCGAACAGCGCCTCGAGATCATCGGCTGAGAACTTGACGGCACTGGCAGCATCGTCGGAGAGGATCGCATTGGCCAGTGCAGCCTTCTTTTCCTGGAGGGCGACGATTTTTTCCTCCACGCTCCCGGCAGTGATCAGCTTGTAGACAAACACCGGCTTGTCCTGCCCAAGCCGGTGCGCGCGATCAGTGGCCTGGTTTTCCACGGCCGGATTCCACCACGGGTCGTAGTGAATGACGGTGTCGGCCGCAGTCAGGTTCAGGCCCACGCCCCCTGCCTTCAGGCTGATGAGGAAAAGCGGCACCTTACCCTGCTGGAAGCGGCGGACCGGGGCCGCACGATCGACCGTTTCGCCGGTCAGGACGACGTATGGAATCCTAGCTTTGTCGAGCGCGGAAGCGATGAGATCGAGCATGCTGGTGAATTGCGAGAAGAGCAGGATGCGGCGACCTTCCTCGATGAGTTCGGGCACCATCTCGAGTAGCAGCGCAAGTTTGGCCGATTCTTTCACACGACCGGCCTGCGTGGTCTTGAGCAGTCTCGGATCGCAGCAGACCTGACGCAGCTTGAGCAGCGCGTCGAGCACGATCAGATGGCTGCGCGCCAGACCATTGACGGCGATCGCATCGCGCACCTTCTTCTGCATTGTGGCCCGCACGGTCTCGTACAGGTCGCGCTGTGCACCCTCAAGCTCGACCGTGCGCACGATGGTGGTTTTCGGCGGCAGTTCAGTGGCCACTTCGTCCTTGCGCCGACGCAGCATGAAGGGGCGCAGGCGGCGCGCGAGCAGTTCACGTCGCACCGTATCGCCGCCTTTTTCGATCGGGGTGCGCCAGCGCCGCGTGAAATCGTCACGTGAGCCCAGAAACCCGGGGAGCAGGAAATCGAACTGTGCCCACAGTTCGCCCAGATGATTCTCAAGCGGCGTGCCGCTCAGGCACAGGCGGTGTCTTGCCCGCAGGGCGCGGATGGTGGCGGCCGCCCTGGTCGCCGCGTTCTTGACGTACTGGGCCTCGTCCAGAATCAGCAGGTGGTATTCGTGCTGCACAAGTACGTCCTCGTCACGCCAGGCGAGTGCATAGGTCGTGAGCACGAGATCATGCTCCGCGATCTCCTCGAAACGCGCGTGGCGTTGCGCGCCATGCAGGTTCAGCACGCGCAGCGCGGGCGCGAAGCGTTGCGCCTCGTCACACCAGTTGTGTACGAGCGTGGTGGGCACGACAATCAGCGCGGGGTGTCCGAGCCGGCCGGCCTCCTTTTCGGCGAGAATGTGCGCGAGCGTCTGCACCGTCTTGCCCAGGCCCATGTCGTCGGCCAGCACGCCGGAGAGGTTGTGTTCGCGCAGGAACTGCATCCAGGCGAGCCCCTGGCGCTGATAGCCTCGCAGCTCGACCTGCAGTCCCTGCGGCACGGACACCTCGGTGACGCCGGGTCCGGCCACCAGGCTCTGCGCGAGCTGACGGACCGACTCGTTGCCATGAAACTGCCAGCGGCCGGTATCGTCGAGCGCCGCCAGGCGTGCGGCATCCCACCCGGGAATCTGCATGCCGCTGCCGACGTGCTCGAGCAGATCGACCAGGACCCGTACGACCGGTTTCAGGCGTCCGGCCGGCAGACGCAGCCGCTCGTTGCGCTCCGTTCTCAGCTCCACCGCTTCATCGTCGGCAATGCTCTCAAGCTGCCCCGAGAGCCAGCGCCCGTCCCGCGCAAAAAGGCTGGCCAGCAGAGGCTCGAGGCGGACCATCTCGCCGTTGACCGTAATGCCCATCTCGACGTCGAACCAGCCTTCGTCGGTCTGCCGCAGGCTGCCTTCGATCGCGTCGATCTCGATTACGTTGTGGCGGAATTCCGGCGTCATCTCGATCTGCCAGCCCTTCTCGCGAAGCGCGGGTAGTGCATACGTCATGAAGCCGGACCAGCCGGTCTCCTGGGCGGGTTCGAGCATGCCCTGCGGAAACGGTCTCGGGCCATGGGCCTGGCTGGGTGGAATGGCACGCAGGCCGACGCGCTGCAACTCTGTCAGCCGGCGCTTCTCACCGACGGCATCGCGCTGGATCTGCATGACCTCACCGTTCGCACCGAGACGGATGAGCGCCGTCTCGCCCCTGGCTGGAATGCGTTCGCCGTCGTAGTCAAAGCTCACGGTCGCGAAATCGAGCGCATCCTGTGCCTTTGTCGACGACCAGCTCATGTTCCAGGTTGGCAACGTATCGAGCACGAGCACCGGGACCGGCGCGCA
The DNA here is from genome assembly GCF_038900695.1 of Paraburkholderia sp. JHI2823. Taxonomy (NCBI): domain Bacteria; kingdom Pseudomonadati; phylum Pseudomonadota; class Betaproteobacteria; order Burkholderiales; family Burkholderiaceae; genus Paraburkholderia; species Paraburkholderia sp. JHI2823. Next base: position 8,651 of record NZ_JAYMRY010000067.1, read on the forward strand.
GCCGATCATGCGCACGCGCGACTGGTCATGCGCGGGCGGCAGCGGCAGGCCGGGGGCCACTTCGCGCAGCACGTTACCCACAAGCGGCGCCTCGTCGAGGGTGATGGCGGGCATCGAGAGCACGTCAGCGATATTCCGGGCGGGCCCGGCCAGCTCGACGGGCCCGGCAACGCCCGCCTCGGCATCCAGATACCAGCAGGGCTGCGTGGTCGTGATGAGCGCGGGGGCGGCTGGCTCGGTTTGCAGCACGGGACGCACCCGCATGTCGGGCAGCTTCTGCCAGGCAAGGTGCCCCGGGCGGGCCGGACCGCCCTGCAGCGGGCAGGGTTCTGCGTAATCCGTGCTGCCGGCCGCGGGGAAAGCAAAGACGCGGCCGGTGGCAACGAGTTTTTCGAGCAGGGCTGCGCCCGTGGTGCCCTGCAGGGAGAACTGGCCGCCAAAGGAGTCACGCGAGCGCCCAAGCCACAGGCCGCGCAGGATCGGCAGATCGTCTTCACTCACGAATTTCGGTGGCTTGACGAGCGCTTTCTCAATGTTGTACCACGTGTCATCGAGCGAGCGGATCGTGCCGTCGGTGCTCACGCGTGACTTGTAGATCACGATCTGCGGATAGCCCTCGTACGCGCCGGTGATCACGTAGGCAAGCGCATGCGAGGCACGGGGGCTCGCCCGCTTGCCAGCGGCCGATGTGTCCAGATTCCGGGTCCGGAAACCTTCGAGCCAGCTCACCAGTTCGGGGCGCACTCCCGTGATGGCCTGCCGGGGAACATGGGTGAGGCCCGCGAACAGGAGCGCGGCGACGTGCTTGCAGTGGCCGCCGACCGGGCAGGAGCATTCGCTCTCGATCCACAGGTCGTCGTCGGGGTCGTTGAACCAGACCCGCACGTTGTAGGGCCGCGAGCGGGTGCCCTGTACCTTGCCGACAAGGATATCGTCACCCTGCCACTGTAAATCCGAGACAGCCTGCCCATAGTCGCGCGACTTCGCGACCGTGTAGGCGTCCAGCCATGCGGCGATCTGTTTCCGGTCGTACTGGATGGCCATCGGCGGGAGATCCTGATCAGTCGTACTTCGAGGCGCTTGCAGGCCCGCCTGGGTGCAGGCTGAAGCGCTGCGTATTTTACGCGGGCACGTCATCCGGTTGGGCGGCGGAATTTGTTGGGATGTGCGCATCCGTGGTCTGCGCGTGCCGGCGGTCGTCTTCCGCGTGCAGGTAAAGCCCCGTTGTCTCGATCGAGGCGTGCCGCAGGTTTCTCTGGATAAAGCGGATGTCGGTGCCGGCGTCAGCCTGGTGCGAGGCTGCCGAGTGACGCAGCCAGTGCGTGGAGGCGCGTCGCAAGGTTGCCGCGCCGACCGGGTCGGTCGCAGCGAGCGCGTCGGCCGCGCGCAGGAATACTTCCTTCGCGATCAGGTAGATTGCGGTCGGCGTCAGATGCCGCCCGGGGTCACCGGCGATGCTCATCACCGCCGGGGAGATCTCATCGGGCGCGGGCGCCGGCGACAGGCCGCAGAAGGTGCGGTAGCGGGCGAACTCGGTCATCAACGCGTCGCTCACGGGCACCTCTCCCTCGGTGCCGCCCTTGCCGACCACATGCAACCACCAGCGCCCGCGCCGCTGGAAGAAGTCGGCTGCCTTCGCGTGAGCGGCCTCGCTCGCGCGCAGGGCCGTGTGATACAGCAGCCGCACCAGCCAGCGGCTGCGCTCGTAGTGCTGGCATTCGCGCGGCGTGTCGCGGGGCCAGCGCTCCATCGAGTCGAGCACGCTCTGCCAGAGCGCGTGATCGAGGTAGCGCTCGATGCGGCGCGTGCGTGCAACGGACGTTGGGCGCGAGCGGCGCAGCGCCAGCGGGTTGCCGGCGAGATAGCCGGCGGCGACCAGGTAATTGAGCAGGCCGCAGAGGATGCCGAGGGCCTGCCGCTGGCTGCGCTCCGAGAGCGGTCCGTCAAACAGGCGCCGGGTGCCCCCGCGGCGTGGCAGCGTCGGATCGGCCCAGTCTGCGGCGGGATCGGCCAGAAACCGTTCATAGACCAGGAAATCCTCACGCGTGAGGCTCGAGAGCGGCTTGCCAAGGGTCCGGGTGGCCCACACGAGCAGGCGCACGGCTTCCTTGCGATAGCTGCGCAGCGTGTGCGGCGAGCCCGCGTATTCCGCGAGCCACAGGCGCACGGCCTCAACATCCGTGTCGGCGGCGATCTGCCGGCGGGTCCCGTGTGCCCGGTTGGTGCCGTCACGGCCGTCGAGGACGGCAGGCAGGGCGAGCGGCAGGATCGCCTCGGGGGCTGTGGCGGGCAGGTTCATGGCTGACGCGTTTTGAAAAGGCGATGCGGGAGCGTACACCGGAAATACTTTCGATTATCGGCCTTATCATAAATTTCAAGCGCTAATCGTTATATATATAACGAAATACACGGATATACAGCTATACTCGGCCACGAAACCCGACTCCCCCGACCACTTTCACGCCAATACCCGCCTATGAGCCGTATCAGCGATACCCGCCTTCGCACCCGCGAAGCGGCTGCACGCCTCGTCGCCGCCGGCCGGCGCCCGCATGAGCTCACCGTCGACCTCATCTATGCCGAGATCCGTCAGGGCAGCCGCACCACGATCAACGACGAGCTGAAACTCTGGAAGGACGAGCAGGCCCGCAATGACGCGTTGGCCGCAGCGTTGCCCGCGTCCGTGGCCGACGCGATGCGCTCGCTCTGGGCGCTCGCTGTCGAACATGGCGAGCAGGTGTTCGCCGCGCGCGGCGAGGAACTCGAGCGTGAAGCCGTGGAGTCCACCGCCCGCGCCGAATCGCTGGGCACGACCCTGGCGGCGCTCGAAGCACAGGTACAAACGCTGCGTACGCAACTCGAGGAGCGCGAGACGCGGCTCGCGGCGGCGGCCGCCGGGCTTGCCCGGTCCCAGGCCGAACGCGAGGCAGCACTCCAGACAGCGCAGGCTGTCGCAGTCGAGCGCGACGCCGAGCGCGTGCAGTCCGGCGAGGCGCTGCGCACGGCGCAGGACACGCACGCGCGCGAGCTCGAGGCCCAGCGCGCGGAGCACGCCGGGCGTGAGGCCGCCTTGCGGGCACAGATCGATCAGGCGGCCTCGCGGCTCGAAAGCGTGCAGAAGCACGTCCTGCTGCAAGCCGAAGAGGCACGCGGCGCACAGCGGCGCGCGGAGACCGCGCTCGACAGGGTGCAACAGCGTAACGAGCAGCTCGTCGGCGACGTCCAGCGGCTTGCGGCCGAAGCGGCCGAGCAGCGGCGCCTGGCCGATCGCCACGAAAAGCAGCTCGCGAGCGTCATCGATGAGGCACGCGAGTTACGGCGCGATCGCGACACGCTCGCCCAGCAGGTCGCTTCGCTGCAAGGGCAGCTCAAGGCCCGCCCCCAGCCGGCGGGCGCACGGCAAGGCAAGGCGAGACCCTGATCCTCCCGGCGCGCGTTCAGGAACAAAAAAACTCATGACCGCCTCGCACCGCCTCTCGATCCTTACCCGCGCCGAAATCGATGAACTGTATGCGTTGCCGCGCTTTACCGACGAAGACCGGCATACCTACTTCGAACTCGGCAACGCCGAGCAGCAGCTCGTGCGCGCGCGCACGCTCCCGGTCGCGCTCCATCTCGTCCTGCAGCTCGGGTACTTCAAGGCCAGATTCCAGTTCTTCAACTACGACGTGCCGGACGTCGCAGAGGATATGCGCTACATCCTCGCGCAGCATTTCCCTGACGCGGACCGGATCACTGTGGCAATACCATCGGCGCCGACGCGCCGCGCGTTACAGCAAGGCATCCTCGATCTGTTCGGCTTCAGGATGTGCGAGGGCACCGCGAAGGCCGATCTTGAAAAGCGGGCGCGGCGCCTCGCGAGGCTTTCGACGCAGCCCGGTTTCATCCTGCGCGAATGCCTGCAGTATCTGAAGCACGAACGCCTCGTCGCACCGGCCTACTCGTATCTGCAGGACATGACCGGCCGGGTGGTCGCCGCGGAGCGCCAGCGCGTCTCGGCGCTGCTCGAGCACGCCCTCACAAAATCCATCGCGCAGCAGCTCGACGCGATGCTTGAGGCCGACGACTCGATGTATCAGGTCACGCTTCTGAAGCATGAACCGAAGGACTTCAGCTACCGGGAACTGAAACAGGAATCCGGACGTCGAACCTTCTTCGCACCGCTCTACGTCTTCGCGAGTCGATTTCTCGACACTGCCGGGATCTCTGCAGACAGCATCCGCTACTGCGCTTCGCTCGTCACGTTCTACACGGTCTACAAGCTGCGCCGCATGAATTCCGGCGTCGCGCGTCTGTACCTGCTGTGCTTCGCTTTCCACCGTTTCCGTCAGGTCAACGACCGCCTGATCGAGGCCTTCATCCGTCTCGTCAACGACTACGAGCAGACTGCCAGGCAGGCGGCCAGCGAGGCAGCGCAAAACGCGCTCACCGAAGCAGGCACCCACCTGAAAGCCGCAGGCGAAGTCCTCCATCTGTTTGTCGACGAGTCGATCCCGTACTACACGCCCTTCGCCAGTGTGCGCACGAGCGCTTTCGCTATGCTCGCTCCCGAACTCATCGAGACCGTCTCGCAATACATGCGCAACATCACCTTCGACAGGGCAGGCTTCGAGTGGTCGCACTATACGGCGCTCTCACATGCGATCAAACGCAATCTGCGGCATCTGTTTGCCGGGCTGACCGTAGCCGGCCGCGTCGAAGACACACCACTGCTCGACGCGGTCGCCTTCCTGCAGGCGTGTCTGCGAAGCGGTACGCCGCTTCGGCAGCGCGACCCGTCGTCCTTTCCGACAGCGTTCATACCGAAAGCGCTCAAGTCTCATCTCTACCGCCCCGGACCCGGCAAGGCCAGGCAACTCGACATCGACCGCTACGAATTTCTCGTCTACCGGCTGGTACGCAACGCCCTTGAAGCAGGCGACGTCTTCTGCCACGACAGTAACGAGTTTCGTCGCCTCGAAGACGACCTGATAAGCGATGCGCGCTGGCAGCACAAGGACGCCATTCTCGGAGAGCTCAACCTGCCGGTCCTGTTCGCGCCCGTCGAGCAGACGCTTGCCGGGCTGCACGATGAAATCGAATGCCTCCTCGAGCGCGTGAACCACCACATCGACGAAGGCGACGATCCCTGCATCAAGGTGCGGCACCGGGGCGGCAAGCCACGCCTGAACCTGGTCTATCCGGAACCCGACGAAAACATCAATCACGCCTTCTACGGCCAGATTCCCAGCATCGACATTGCGCGGCTGCTCTGGTTTGTCGCCAGTCGCACCGGCTTTCTCAAGGCATTCACGCATGTGCTTGACCGGTATGTCAGGCATGAGGCCGATCCACGCGAGCTCCTCGCCTGCATCATCGCGATGGGCACCAACATGGGTCTGCGCAAGATGGCCGAAATCTCGGGGCTGGGCTACGCTTCGCTTGTGAGTTGCTCACGCAACTATCTTCGCGTTGAAACGGTGCACTCGGCCAATGACGCGATCAGCAATGCGACTGCGGGGCTGCCTGCCTTTCACCTCTTCAACATCGGCGACCAGATTCATTCAAGCAGTGATGGCCAGCGCTTCGAGACCCAGTTCGATACCTTCCAGGCTCGCCATTCGCCCAAATACTTCGGCCTCGACAAGGGTATCAGCGCCAACACCGCCGTCGCCAACCACGTGCCGTTCAATCTGACCGTCTTCGGCGCTCACGAACACGAGAGCCATTACGTGTTCGACCTGCTCTACAACAACACCTCCGACATCCGCCCGCAGCTGCATTCCACCGACACGCACGGCACCAATCAGGTGAACTACTGAACCCTGTATGCATTCGGCTATCAGTTCGCGCCGCGCTATCGCGACTTCCACAAGAAACTTGCCGGCCTCGTTGGCCGTCATGCACCGGGTCACTACGGCAAGTGGCTCGTCAAACCCTCGCGCAAATCCAATGACGAACTGATCATCCGTGAATGGTCCGCCGTCCAGCGGATCATGGCCTCGCTCGGGCAGAAGCAGGTTTCGCAGGCCACCATCGTGCGCAAGCTCGCGAGCTACAAGCGCCAGAACCAGACGAAAAAGGCGCTCTGGGAGCTCGACAACCTCTGCCGTACACGCCACATCCTGCAGTTCATCAACGATGTCGGCCTGCGCCAGTCGATACAGAAGGCACTCAACCGGGGCGAAGCGTACCACCGGCTGCGCCGCGCCGTCGCCTTCGTCAATGGCGGCAAGCTTCGCGTGCACACCGAGGCCGAGCAGCAATTGTGGAACGAGTGCGCGCGTCTCATCGCCAACGCCATCATCCATTACAACACCGCGCTGCTCTCGCGGGTTCACGAGCACAAGCGTGCCATGGGTGACGAGGCCGCGATGGCGTTCATCGCCAGCATGTCGCCGGTCGCCTGGCGGCACGTCAACCTCTTCGGCGCCATGGACTTCGGTGCCGCGACCACACCCGTCGATATCGATGCGCTCGCCTCCCGTTACGCCGATCCCGAGTACTGGGCCCGCATGCTGCAGGCGGCAGCCGAAGAGGACGACGCACAAGGCTGATACCCCGCCTTCAGGATGCCCAGGCCGCCATCCCGCAGTCCCTCGAAGCCTTGTCTGGAACGGGTTTGAGAGGGATTTTCAAATTTCGGGGGATGGGCAGAAATAGCCAGTTTTTTTCAGTGCGAGCATTTTGCGTTCTCCGCGTGGGTTGTCGTTTTCTCCACACGGTTCAGTTGGCGCCTCGCTGGCTGTCCGTCCCACCGCGCTTGCATTCAAGATACGACCGAGGACTTAAAGCTAACTTAAGCGAGGAAGGCAGCCTCCCGCCGGGGGCGTAATTCCGCAACCTGTTAGGGAGATGCCAATTTTTTTGATAGAACACCACGAAATAATTAATTGGACAAGTTGATCGATGTCCTCCAAATTTAGACAAACGGAGCTAAGCGTACGCGTGCTCTCCACGCTGCCCTCGCTCTCCACGCTGCCCTCAAGTGTTTGAAGATTAAGACTGACTTGACGGTATTTGACGTCGGTGAAATTGCGTTATCCATATTATTTTCTGTGCAACTTGTGGTTTGATTGATAGTCTATCGATCGCCGGCCTGTGCATGAACCTGAGAGAGCGTCAATGAGTGCAAGATTGGAGCTGACGCCGCAAATGGCGAATTGCGAGAGGAAATTCACCGACGCGGGCGAGGTACGGTGGCTGCCGTACATGATGTACTTCCATCCGGCCAATTACCGTTCCACAGTGGTCAATACGGACTGTAGCGGATTTCGTTACTCTGATCGCGGCGGCATCCGCTATTCGGTTTCTGATCGCGCGGGCATGCACTCGGGCCGCCTGCTTGCTGGCAGCTCGACGGTGTTCGGCATCGGTGCGAGCGCCGAGGATCTGTCGCAATAAGGCGGTCTGCTATGCTGACGGGCTTTAATGCGTGACGTGATCGATGACCGAGAAGCTGAGTCCGGGTGTGGGAAAAGTACTCAAACGCTTGCATTACCCGCTGGACGTGATGTTGCTGTGCGTTCGGTGGTACGTGGCTTATCCGCTGAGCCTGCGCCATCTTGAACAGATGATGGCCGAGCGCGGGATTGCGGTCGATCATTCGACCGTTCATCGTTGGGCACTCAAACTGCTGCCGGTCCTGGAGAAGGTGTTTCGACGACGCAAACGGACGGTCGGCAAGAGCTGGAGGATGGACGAGACCTACATTCGCATCAGGGGTGAGTGGCGGGATCTCTATCGGCTGTCGACAAGGCAGGCAACACCGTTGATTTTCTGCTGCGAGCCCGACGGGACAAGGCTGCGGCCCGGGCCTATTTCGAAAAGGCAATCGACCAGAATGGCGAACCCGAGACCGTGACGATCGACAAGAGCGGATCGAATCTGGCTGCCTTGCGGGCGATCAACGCCCCACGGGAGGTGCCGATCAAGGTCCGCCAGAAAAAGTATCTGAATAACATCATCGAACAGGATCATCGGGCGATCAAGCGCCGAACTCGACCGATGCTTGGGTTCAAAAGCTTTCGTTGTGCCCGCATCCTGTTGGGCGGCATCGAAGTTATGCACATGATCGTCAAGGGACAATTGAACGATGGCGGCGTTGATCAAACTCCCGCACAGCAATTCTATTCGCTGGCTGGATAAGGAATCCATACCATATCGGATTTGGCCGACCTCTCGCTCCTACTGCGACAGAACCCTTGTCGCACCAGCAACGGATTGTTTCGTACGTGACGACGACACCCCGCTCAAGCAACAACTCCTCGATATCGCGCAGGCTCAGGCTGAACCGGAAATACCAGCGAACCGCGCAGCTGATGACGATGGCAGGGAAGCGGTGACCGTGATAAAGCGACTTTCTTTTCTTCATCGCTTCATTCTACCCCCGCTACTGCGTCAACCTGACAGAGCCCTCCGCTGAAGTGTCGTTTCGAACAAAGGCGACACCGTTCCACCGTGCCGCCAGTTTGCCATTCATCTGCTGACTTGCAGTTTCCAAAACCGGCCATTCTACTTCCCGTTATCGCGACAGAACCTCACCGGTCGCCTCGCTAGCGCTCAGCGGACACTGATCATACCCACTCGCATTCACTGATGGCATAAAAATTGCTGCAAGGAGCCGACGACGTAACCTAAACATAGTCAATGCCAAGCATCCATCCAAAAAAACCTCACCATCTTTTTGCTTCTAATTTTCTACTGCACGTTGCTATCGGCTGCTGACAACCAGAGGAACGGAACCATGCCCCCCCTTTGCTCTTACCGCCTCAGACTTTCAGCGGGCTCTCACGGCTCGTAATCAATACTGGGATAAAATTGTCAATTTCGTCGATACCCCCCCTTTCTGGCTTTCGCCCGAGACCCTTGCCTACCGACGGACGACACATGGTGAGCGCCAGTTCATTAAATTCAATATCAAAACTGGGAAGGAGCAACCGGCTTTCGATCATAGCCGCCTTGCCGAAGCATTAAATAAGGCGGCCTCCTCGAATTTCCGAGGCAATTCGCTGCCCTTTGACCGCTTCGAAATCGGACAAGACGGCAACCAGTTGCTGTTCTACATTGATTCCGTTCGGTGGAGTTGTGATCTTTCACGCTACATCTGCACTAGGATCTCTCAGGGCGAAATCTTGTCATTTCATAACGACTTCACGCCAACGGCTGAAATCGATAGTCGAATCACAAGCGATTCACCGGACGGCAAGTGGAAAGCATATATCAAAAACTACAACGTCTTTCTAATGAGTAAGGACGGGTCAGTAAATGTACCGTTAAGTCGGGACGGGACAGAAGCGAACAATTACGTCTTCTCATCCCTAAAGTGGTCCCCTGACTCCAATCACCTCGCAGGTTACCGTGTCGCCCTCGGCCAACCGCGTCAAATCATGCTTACCAATTCCTCCGCAACAAATCATCAAGCCAGGTATGAGCAAATAGCGTATCCCAAAGCGGGAGATATTCTTCCGCGACCGCAACCGGTACTATTCGACATAGTCAACAAGCGCATGGTCAATATCGACAATGCTTTGTTCCCGAATCCTTTTGACCTTTCAGAAATTGATTGGTGGAAGGATGGGAGAGGCTTTACATTCGAGTACAACCAACGCGGCCATCAGCTCTACCGAGTAATCGAAGTGGAGGCAGCCACCGCCCGTACGCGCTCGTTGATCGATGAGGTCAGCTCCACGTTCGTCGATTATACAGATTTAAGAAATGACCAAAGATATGCCGGAAAACACTTTCGTTACAATGTTAATGATGGAGAGGAAATTATCTGGGCATCTGAGCGCGATGGATTTGAACATCTGTACCTCTTTAATGGCCGTACCGGTGTTTTAGAAAACCAAATCACCAAAGGTGACTGGGTTGTCCGCGCGGTGGACCACATCGATCCAGTCAGAAGGGAAATTTGGTTTGAAGCAAGCGGAATGAATGTCGGCGAGGACCCTTACTTCGTTCATGCCTACCGAATTGGCTTCGACGGAAAGGGGCTGACATCACTTACGCCAGAACCGGCCAATCATCATATCGAGTTTTCTCCTGACGGTAGATTCTACGTCGACCTCTGGTCGCGTATCGACCTTCCCCCACGCATGGCGCTTTTCCGGTCTAGAGACAACGCTAATCTGATGCAGATCGAGAGCACCGACATCTCCCAACTCGAATCTAATGGATGGAGAGCGCCAATCAATTTTGTTGCCAAAGGACGCGATGGTAAGACCGATATTTGGGGAATCATTCATCTACCAGATAGATTCGATCCACATCTGAAGTATCCTGTGGTGGAGAATATATATGCCGGTCCGCAAGGCTCTCACGTTCCAAAGTCATTCACAATCGAAACAGAGCCACTTACCAAGTTGGGTTTTATCGTTGTGCAAATCGACGGAATGGGCACTAACAACCGTTCACGCCTTTTCCATGACGTCGCGTGGAAGAATCTGAAAGATGCAGGCCTTCCCGATCGCATTCTGTGGCATAAGGCGGCTGCCTCTCTATATTCCTGGTACGACATCTCGAATTTGGGAATCTTCGGTACATCAGCTGGCGGCCAGAACGCCATTGATGCACTGCTATTCCATTCGGACTTCTATAAGGTTGCGGTAGCCAACAGTGGTTGCTATGACAACCGTATGGACAAGATATGGTGGAACGAACAGTGGATGGGCTGGCCCGTCGGCATTGAATACTCACAGTCCTCCGCCATCGACAATGCCGACAAACTGCGCGGCAAACTTATGCTTGTTGTGGGCGAAATGGACCACAATGTCGATCCGGCCTCCACCTTTGCGCTCGCCGACAGTCTCATTAAGGCGGGAAAGGAATTCGAAATGGTCTATGTGCCTGGTGCTGATCATGGAGCCCCCGGTATCTTCACCGAGCGCAAGCTCATGGATTTCTTCGTTCGCAATATTCTCGGGCAAGATCCGCCTAATTGGAATGCCACATCGACGCATTTTCCGTCGAGTTGATGACCCTTTATACTGATCGCCGTAACATTGAGTTCGTAGGATTTTTGTATAGTCACATTCAATCGTTTACGTTGGGCTCAGTAGTCGGCCCTGAACAATTCGTTTCGCGCGGCGCGGCCATCACGCCGTGAAGACGACAGTGGGCGAGCGGTTGCGCAAAGCGATCAGAATGAGGGCGTAAAAAAGCCGCAGCTTTCTGAGGATCAT
>NZ_JAYMRY010000068.1:0-19757 GCF_038900695.1 Paraburkholderia sp. JHI2823
GAGGTGAATGGTGGCTGGCGCTGGCGGTTTGAGCGGCTTTCTTTTGCCTACTTTTCTTTGCCGCGGCAAAGAAAAGTAGGTGCCGCCCCGCACAGGGGCAACGCTTGCATACCGACGCGAACACAAGCAAAGGCCAAAGCAACAAAGCCAAAGCGAAAGGATCAATTCACACCACTTCACCCACCCGCCGGAACCCGGCCCCCGCATGCCGCTCAGGCAGCACAGCCCCATCGCCAAAGAGCTTTTCCCGCAGCGTCCCCGCCGCATACGCGGTCTTGTAACGCCCCCTCGCCTGCAACTCCGGCACCACGAGATCCACGAAGTCCTCGTAGCTCTCGGGCACCACGGTGCGGCTCAGATTGAAGCCATCCACGTCAGCCTCGTCGATCCACGCCTGCAATTCGTCGGCGACCTGCGACGCGCTGCCGACGATCGCCGGATAGCGGCCGCCCAGTTCGAACATTTCGAGCAGCTTGCGGCGCGTCCAGCCATGCTGCTTCGCGGTCCGCGTCGCGGATTCGATCGCGTTGCCGGGCGTGTAGTCAACGGGGGCATCGAGATCGTACTGCGCATAGTCGATGCCGGTGCTCGACGCGAAATGCGCAAGCCCCGCCTCGCGGCTCGCATACTGGCGATAATCCGCGTACTTCTCGCGCGCCTCGCGCTCGGTCGCGCCCGGCACCACTGCCGCGCCAACGAACACCTTGACGTCGTCGGGTCGGCGCCCCGCCTGCACCAGCTGTTCGCGCAGCGCGCGCACCGTCTCGCGCGCCGCAGCGCGATTGGGCGGCGAAATGAACACGCATTCGGCGTGGCGCGCGGCGAAGCGCTGGCCGCGCCCCGAACTGCCCGCCTGAAACAGCACCGGCGTGCGCTGCGGCGAAGGCTCCGCGAGGTGATAACCGTCCACGCGGTAATAGCGTCCCGCATGCGCCACGCGATGCACTTTTGCCGGGTCAGCGAACACGCGAGCGGTCTTGTCGCGCTTCACGGCATCCTCTTCCCAGCTGCCCTCCCAAAGCTTGTAGAGGACTTCCAGGTATTCGTCCGCGCGATCATAGCGTTCGTCGTGCGGCAGTTGCTGCTCGAGCCCCATGGCGCGCGCCGCGCTGTCCAGATACCCGGTGACGATGTTCCAGCCGATGCGCCCCTGCGTGAGGTGATCGAGGGTGGAAAAACGTCGCGCCAACAGATAGGGCTGCTCGTAGGTGAGATTCACGGTCACGCCAAAGCCGAGATGTTCGGTCACGGCGGCCATGGCCGGCACCAGGAGCGTGGGGTCGTTCACCGGCAACTGGATCGACTCGCGCAGCGTCACATCCACGTTGCGCTGATAAACGTCGTATACGCCCACGATATCGGCGAGAAAGAGACCGTCGAAGAGCCCGCGCTCCAGCGTGCGCGCGAGATTCGTCCAGTACGCGAGCGTGCGGTAGTCGGTCGAGCGGTCGCGCGGATGGGTCCATAGCCCGTGATTGATGTGCCCCACGCAGTTCATGTTGAACGCGTTGAGCAGTATGGGTTTTTTCGCGTTGTTCGATTCGGCCATCACAATGCTCCGTGCCGCGGCGGCAGCGTGTCGTTGAGGTAATAGTTGCCCACTGCGTGGTATTTCCAGCGCACGGGGTCGTGCAGCGTGTGAGTGCGCGCGTTGCGCCAGAAGCGGTCGAGGCCCAGGCCGTCCAGCGTCGCCGCCGTGCCCGCCAGTTCGAACAGCCGCGTTCCGGCGTCGAGCGAGATCGTCGTCGTCAGCGCGCGCGCCTCGGCCACGGCAATCGAGGCCTCGGCTACCGTTCGTTGGTCGGGCGCGGCCTGCGCGGCATCCACGAAGCGGCCCGCGCGGCGCACGAGCGCTTCGGCGGCGGCAAGGCGCGCCGCCAGATCGCCGAAGTGGAAGATGGCGAGCGGATCGTCCGCCGCGCGCTCGACCTTCGCGTCGATCCACGGCCGCGAGTGGTCGCGCACGAACTGGAGCGCGGCTTCGAATGCGCCGCGCGCCTGGCCGAGATCGATCGCCGCGTGAATGATCTGCGCTAGCGGGCCAATGGTCGTGGGCCGCTCGAACGAGCGCTGGAACGGCACGATCCATTCGGGCTCCACGCGCACACCGTCGAACTGCACGGAGCCGCTGCCCGTTACGCGCTGGCCGAAGCCGTCCCAGTCGTCGGTTATCGCGACGCCGGGTGTGTCGCGCGGCACGAAGGCGAGGTACGTCACGTCCTGGCCCGCTTCTTCGGCCACCACGAGCGTGGGGATCCAGTGCGCGTAGAGCGCGCCCGTGCAATAGAACTTGCGGCCGTCTATGCGCCAGCCGCCCGCGTCGCGCGCGAGGCGCGTGCGGCGCTTGAAGTCCTTCTGCCCGATCTCGGCCAGCGCGTTGCCAAAGCGTTCGCCCGCCAGCACGCGGTCGTAGAAAAAGCGCTGCTGTTCGGCGCTCCCGCCCACGCGCAGCACTTCGAGCGCATAGAAGTGATTCTGCGGAATCTGGCCGAGCGAGCCGTCCGCGGCGGCAATCGTCGCCGTGACTTCGGCGAGTGTGCCGTTGCGTACCGCCGGGCCGCCAAATTCGCGCGGCACGGTAATGGCCCACAGGCCGCTCGCGACGAACGCGTCGAGCTCGTCCCAGGGCAGGCGGCGCTCGCGGTCGCGCAGCGCCGCCTCGGGCGCGAACTGGGCGGCGAGCCGGTGCGCGGCGGCGAGCGCGGCTTCGTCATCGGCGAGTCGGACAGGCGCGGCCGGCGGCGCGGCGCGCCGTTGTGCAATAGCCGCTTCCGATGCAGCAAAAGAAAGTTCAGTGCTCATGGTGCTCAGTTCCAGGCGTGGCGCGCGGGCAGCACGTGATTCAGGTGATAGTTGCCAAGCAAATGCAGCTTCCAGCGCAGCGGATCGTGCAGCGTGTGCGCGCGCGCGTTGCGCCAGTGGCGGTCGAGATTGTGGGCGGCGCGCGTGGCGGCGGAGCCGGCCAGTTCGAAGAGCTTTTCGCTCGCTTCGAGCGCGAGGCGCGTGCTCAGCACCTTCGCTCCAGCCACCGCGACCGACGCACGCGCGCTCGCTTGCGCGTCGACGGTATGCGCCGCGATGGCATCGAGCGTATGGCCTGCGTCGCGCAGCACTTCCTGTGCGGCATGCAGGTCGATCTGCAATCGGCCGATGTCGGCAATGACGTACGGGTCATCGGCCGCGCGCGCCACGCCCGAGTCGATCCATGGCCGCGCGTGCCCGCGCACGAAGGCGATGGCATCGGCCACCGCGGCCTCGCCAATGCCGACATCGATGGCCGCCTGGATCAATTGCGAAACCGGTCCCGTGAGACCGGGGCGATCCGCGAGTTGCCAGATCGGCAGCACGTCGCCGGGATCGACCGGCACGTTGTCGAATATCACCGTGCCGCTCGCCGTCGTTCGTTGTCCGAACGAACTCCAGTTGTCGATGACCGTGAGGCCCGGCGCGTCGCGCGGCACCCACACCTGGACCGCGCGCCCCGTGTCGTCGGTGGCGCGGGCCGGCACGCGGTGGGCGAAGAGCGCACCGGTCGAGTAGAAGCGCTGACCCGTGAGGCGCAGTCCATGCGGCGTCGATGCGAGGCGCGTCGAGCCGTGCAGAATCGTGGCCGCAGCAGCCGAGCGGCGCTCCGGCCCGGCGTTGCCGAGCCGGCGGCCTGCCAGCACTTCGCCGTAGAAGCGCGTCTTTTGCTGCGTGCTGCCCGTTTCGCGCAGCACACCCAGCACGCCGAAATGATTTTGCGGAATCTGCCCAAAGGCGGGATCGGCGGCACACAGGATCGTGAACACTTCGGCGAGCGTCGCAAAGGAGACGTCCGCGCCGCCATATTCGCGCGGCACGGTGATCGCGCCGAGTCCGCTCTCGGACCACAGATCCAGTTCGTCCCAAGGCAGCTCGCGCTCGCGGTCGCGTCGCGAAGCACCCGGCGCGATTCGGGCGGCGAGCGTGCGTGCAGCGGCCAGCGCTTGCGCGTCGTCGGCAATTCGTTTGACGCGCTCGGGGTCGGGAAGGCGCGGCAACGGCGCGTTCCGGGCGGATGCAGCTTGAGGAGATTCGGGTATCGACATGGCGTTCCAGGGACAGGCCAGTTGCGTCCCCCGTCCGCTCGCCGGGGCGCCGCTTCGGCGCGGCGGCCGTCGCTGTGGCGTCGAACGGGTCCAGTCGTCCATTGGAACAGCCCGGATCGCGATCCCCTACTAGTTAATTCGCAATTGCATATCAGCTTTGCGGATGTGGCCGCGTCAGGCCTTCGCCGCCGCTTTCACGGCCTCCTCCAATGCAACCCGCGGTTCCCGCTTGAGCTCGAAAAGCGATGCGGCAACGATCAGCATACCGCCCAGCCACGCGGGCAAGGAAAGCCGCTCTCCAAGCCACACGCACGCGAAGAGCGCGCCGAACAAGGGCTCGCTGCCCATGAGCAGCGCCACGCGCGTGGGGCTGCTGCGGCTCACGGCGTAGTTCTGCACGAAGAAGGCGAATAGCGTGCAGCCCGCGACGAGGTAGATCATGCTGCCCCAGAACACGCCGTGCCCATGCCAGTGCGGCAGCGGCAGCAACGGGTCGCGCGCGAAGGTCAGCGCGAGCGCGGCACAGCCGATCGACACCACGGCGGACTGCACGGCGGTGATCGTGAGCGGCGGCACCTTCGTCACGCGCTTGACTGCGCAGGTCGCGACAGCGCGCAGGAGTGCGGCCAGTATGACGAGCAGATCGCCGGGGCTCGCGGCGAAGTGGCCGCCGGTGAGGAGGAACGCGCCGAGCAGGGACAGCCCGGCGGCCATCCACTCCACCTGCCGCGGCGCTCGCTTGAGCCAGGCCCATTCCACGAGCGGCGTGAGCACCACGCACAGGCTGATGAGAAACGCGGCGTTCGAGGCGCTCGTGAGCGACACCCCAAACGTCTCGGCCAGAAAGATGCCGAGCAGCAGCAGGCCCGCGCCGACAACGCCGAGCCGGTCACGCCATGTCACGTGACCGAGCCCGCGCAGCGCGGGCGCAAGCAGTACGAACGTGATGCCAAAGCGCAGCGCGAGCAGGCCCAGTACGGGGTAGACGAGCAGCGCGCCCTTGACCACGCCGTAGCTCGTGCCCCAGATGAGTGCGACGACAATGAGCAGGAAATCGACGGTACGGGGAGAACGGATCAGGGCATTCATGGCGAAAACGCTCGGCGGGTCGGGACGGAAACATTGTCCAATAATGATTCCATCGCGATAATCCACCGCGCCGGAACATCATCTATGCTTGCAGTGCACAGATCATTTCCCGGCCCCGCCATGAACCCCACCGACCTCCAGCCTCTGCTGCCCGACCTCGCCACCTTCGCCCGCGTGGTCGACGCGGGCAATTTCTCGGTGGCGGCACGCCAGCTCGGGAGCACGCCTTCCACCGTGAGCCGCCAGATGCAGCGCCTCGAACGCGCGCTCGGCGCGCGCTTGCTCGAACGCTCCACGCGCAGCCTGCGGCTCACGGAAGCGGGCGCGGAAGTCTATCGCCACTGCGCCGACATGGTCGAGGCCGCTGCGAGCGCGGCGGAAGCGGCGAGCCGCCTCACCAGCCGTCCGCATGGCCGGGTCAGCATCAGCGCGCCCATTTCGTTCGCGCAGAGCGTGATTCATCCGCTGATTCCCGGCTTCCTGCGCGCCTATGAGGAAGTCGCGGTGCAACTGCTTTTCACCGACCGCGATGTCGATCCGGTGCGCGACAACGTCGATATCGTGATTCGCCCCACGCCCGCGCCGCCGCCGGGACTCGCGGCGCGGCCGCTCGGCACGCTGCAGTGGATGCCGTGCGCCTCGCCGGCCTATTTGCGCGCGCGCGGCACGCCGAAGCACCCGAAGGATCTCGCCCGGCACGAATGCCTCTATCTGGGCGAAACGCCCGACGACAACCGCTGGGCCTTCCGGCGCGGCGCGCAGACGCAAACCGTCGAGGTGAAGGGGCGCTATATCGCCAACGACGTGGGCGCGCGGCGCGATGCGGCGCTCTCGGACTGGGGCATTGCGAGCCTGCCCGAGTTCGCGGCGGCCCAGGCACTGCGCGACGGCTTGCTCGTGCGCGTGCTGCCCGAGTGGTCGCTCGAGCCGCGCGCCTATAGCGGCCCGGTGTGGATGCTCTATCCGCCCAATCGCTTTTTGGCGCCCAAGGTGCGCGCGCTCATCGACTGGCTCGCGGAAAAGCTGCCCGCTTGAGTCACAGCGGAAGTGTTCGCGTGATCTGCACGGCGACTGCCGCGGCATACGGCGCGTACGCCGGCGCGATCACGAAGTCACGCCGGCGCCCGATCGACTATTGCCCGCCGCCATACAGGTCGAGCAGCATCAGCGTCACGCCATTGGTCCAGCCGAAGCCGTCCTGCAACGGGTATTCGCCGCCCCCGCCGCCGCCTTCGCCCGCGCCCTCGACGACATACTTCTCGACGAGCTTCTGCTGCGTGTTGCAGACGTTTTCGACATCCGCGAGAAAGCGCGTGCCGACCGGCTGCGCGAGGTCGGCGCGTCCATAGCGCTTGAGGCCTTGTATGGCGATCCAGTGCAGCGGCGCCCAGCCATTCGGGGCGTCCCATTGCTGGCCGGTGTTGTAGACCGATGTAGCGAGGCCGCCCTGCTGGAGCAGCACGTTCTGCATGGTCAAGGCGGTCTTCTGTGCGCGGTCGGGCCACGCCACGCCCGCCATGAGCGGATACATCATCGCGGGCGTCTGGTTGTCGCGCGCCTTGCCGAGCTGCCAGTCGTAGTCGCCGTAGTAGCCCTTGCTGTTCCAGAGATACCGGTTGATGGCGACGGCGCGCCGCGCCGCGTAACTGGCGAACTGACCCACGCAGCCAAAATCGCGCGCGACCGTGCAGGCCCGTACGATCGTCGTCTCGAGATGGAACAGGAGACTGTTCAGATCGACGGGAATGATCGACGTCGTGCGCACGGTCCAGAGATTCGAGTTGTCGCCAAACCAGCGCGAACTGAAGTCCCAGCCGCTCTCGGCCGTCGCGCGCAAGTCGCGGTAGACCTGGTTCGCCGGGCGGCCGGTGGCCATTTGCGCGGTCTTGACGTCTTCGATGTACGACTCGTCGCGCGGCGTGTCGAGTTCGTCCCAGTAGCGGTTCAGCACGGTGCCGTCACGCAGCACGACCACGTTGCGCGTGGCCTGCCCGCGCGCGGTGCTGCTCGCGCCCTGCATCCACCAGGCGTACTCCTTGCGCAACGCCGGTAAGTACTTCTGATAAACGCTGTTGCCTTCCTTTTGCGCCGCGAGTTCCACCATGTACGAGTAGAACGGCGGTTGCGAGCGGCTCAGATAGTACGTGCGATTGCCATTGGGAATATGGCCGAAGGTGTTGATCATGTACGCGAAGTTGTCGAGCATGTCGTCGACGAGATCCTCATGGCCCGACTCCTGCAAGCCGAGCATCGTGAAGTAGGTGTCCCAGTAATAGCCCTCTCTGAAGCGCCCGCCTGGCACGACATAAGGCTTGGGCATGGGCACGAGCGAGCTGTAGTCGGGCGCTGAGGTGGTGGTGCGCGTGAGGCCGCTCCATAGCCAGTCGATATGCTGGCGCAGCGTCTGCCCTGGCGGCGGCGTGAGGCTCTGGTCCGGCGGAGGCGTGAAGTACTGATTCACGAAGTTCAAAAGCGAGAAGCCCGCCTGGCCCTTTTGCGCTTCGTAAAGCTGCACGATGGTCGCGGGGTTTTCGGTGGGCGTCGAATCGACGAAGGTCTTTTGATCCGGGAAGATCTGCGCGGTCTGCACCGCCACGAACAGATCGCCGTACAGAATGTCGGGCGCGGGCGGCAGCGGTGCGCCCACCTGCGTGTCGGCGAGACAGTTCGCGCAGACGAGGAAGAGCGTGGCGACACTTGCCGCGCCCAGGGCGTTGCGCGATCGTGGCAACGACTTACGGAGCGGGAGTGACTGAAAGCAAGTTTGAATGCGATGCGCATCTTTTGACGATGCGGCGTGGGTGCGAGACTGCAGCTGCATGCTCATGTTGCCTCCTTGGTGTTGGGGCACTTCGCTGGTCTCTTCGCACCATCTTCGTTTACGCCGTTGGTTTTCAGTGCGCGGGTCCGGCAGGATGCTTCATCGCATCGCCGGATCCCGGGCAACGAGAGCATCGCATGACTTCGCACACCGAATCAATGGCATGGCAACAAATGAGCGCACTTTGTCGACCTTGGCCTGGTGCGCGATCCGACGCGTAGTCAGTGTTACCGATGCACAGCGAAATTCGCGGTGACGTCGCGGCAGAAATTGCCGTTGGTATTGATCGGCGCACAGTCGAGACTCGTTACGCGCCTTTGGTCTAGCATCGCGAGTGCATGAATTGCGACTACGGATTTCGACATGCGGATCTGCAAGAAACTTACCCGTGCGGCTGCGGGGATATTGGGCATGCTCTTCTGCCTGTTCACGACGATCGGGCACGCCGCGGGCATCAAGCTCGTGCAAATTCCGGCCGACGCCAGCGGCCCCGCCATCAAGGGCATGGTGTGGACGCCATGCGCCGAGCCCGCCGAAGCGATACCGTTCGGGCCATTTACGCTGCAAGGCCGGCGCGACTGTCCGACCGTGGGCGACAAGCTTCCTCTCGTCGTCATTTCTCACGGCCACACCGGTTCGTACATCGGCCATCATGATCTTGCCGAGGTGCTGGCCAACGCAGGGTTCGTTGTGGCCGCAATCAACCACCCGGGCGACTCGTTTTCCGATTCGAGCCGCGAGGGCGACATGTCCGTATTCGTCGAGCGGCCGAACGATATCAAACGCTTGATCGATTACATGCTTGGCACGGCACCCGACGCCGCCAGAATCGATCCGCAACGCATCGGCTTTTTCGGCTTCTCGCGCGGCGGCTACACGGGCCTCGTTCTAGCCGGTGGCAATCCGGATTTCGTGCATGCCGACGCGCCCTGCCCCACCCCGAGACCACCGGTCTGCGATCAGATCGAGCGCGGCGAGTTTCCCACCACGCCGCTGACTCACGACGCGCGGATCAAGGCCTTTGTCATCGCCGATCCGTTCGATGTATTCCCGTCCGCCGCCGACCTCGAGAACGTGAACGCGCCCATTCAGCTTTGGGCCTCGGAGTTCGGCGGCGAGGGCGTACTGCCTCATACTTCGCCCGCGCTCGCCAAGGCGCTGCCCCGCATGCCCGACTATCACCTCGTTCGCAACGCGGCGCATTTCGCCTTTCTTGCGCCATGCTCCGCGCGCATGAAAAAGGATGTGCCGGCAATCTGCGTCGACCCGAACGGCTTCGATCGAGCGGCCTTCCACAAGCAGTTCGACGCGAGCATCCTCGCGTTTTTCCAGGCGAATCTCCATTAGCCATCACGCGGCCCGGCATCGGCCTTTGCACGAAGCCATGGGAACGCTAAAGCGTCTTCACCGTCATGCAGAAGGTGAACGGGGTCTGCGCATTGCCGGTCTGGATCGCGAGCGGCGCATAGTGATGGGTCACGCCATCGGGCGGCAACGCGGCCGCGTTCGTCACGCTGTTGCCCTGCGCATCGATCACCGTTTCCTGCGGCCAGATGACGTCGCCGGTCGCGACGCGCGCCGGAATCAGCCAGTAGTCTCCGCATCGCCAGGTCACGTGGCTGTCGCCTTCGAACAGGATCTGGATGCCGTCCTCCAGCGTCAGCCACGCGCTGGCGCCTTGCGCAAGCGTGCCGGTGCTCAGCTCTGCGGCGCCGTCCTTCCCGAGCGTTAGGCCGCCTTGCGCCGGGTCGCCGGCCTGGTAGTCCCAGCGGCGCATCAGCGGATGCAGTTGGGGCTGGCTGCCCGCGCTCGACGCCGGCGCGCCGGCCAGCACGACCGACAGCGAGCCGGTGTCGATCGACTGGACCTGCAGCATCTGGCCCGGCAACTGATTAAGGACGGTCGCATCGTCCTGAATCTCGACATAGTCGCCTTCTGCAAGCCCGAAGTGCTCGTCGCGACCGAGGTTCGCGAGCCTCACCGTCGTGGTCGTGCCGGACACGCTCACCCCGAGCACCGGAAAGACGACCGCTCCGTTGTCACGCGACCACTTGAAGCTCGGCGCGTTGCCGGCCGGATCGTTGCTGCCCGTGTTGATCTCCACGCGATACAACTGGTTCTCGACGCCGCGGCACCCGGCGCCTGGCGCGGCCGTGCAGGGATCGGTCGGCGTTTGGGGCTGCGTCGTGCGCGCCCTCAGCAACCCGCGGTTCATCGTGCCCGCTCCGGTTGCGATCTGCGCGGGTGTCAGGCAGGCCTTGCCGTCCCAGTTATGGTCGTCGGTTGCACGCTCTGCTGCGCTTGCACAAATCGGTTCGCCATGGGTTTTGGACCCACCGTACGCGTGCCTCTGCGGCGACACCCAGCGCCCCCAGGAGACGTTCCGGCAGTGGTTGACGACGCAAGCGTCGACCTTTTTGAGCGCTTGCGTTCGGCGGCATACCCAGGCGTTTTCCCGCTGCTTGAATGTCAACAAGCGCGGTGTACGATGACATCATCGAGAAACAAAATACAGGTGCCCTCATGGACACGAACGCAAGGCACGCAACGGCCATCGCTTTGCTGGCTGTGGGCTGCGGATTCTCCGCAGCGTCCCACGCCTATAGCAAGGAAGAAGACGCCACGGCGCAGGACCGCGAAGTCCAGGCGGCCTACGACCGGGGTTACAAGGCCGCAAGGGAGGAGATGGCGCACACGAC
The DNA here is from genome assembly GCF_038900695.1 of Paraburkholderia sp. JHI2823. Classification (NCBI taxonomy): domain Bacteria; kingdom Pseudomonadati; phylum Pseudomonadota; class Betaproteobacteria; order Burkholderiales; family Burkholderiaceae; genus Paraburkholderia; species Paraburkholderia sp. JHI2823. The sequence goes on from NZ_JAYMRY010000068.1 coordinate 10,680, forward strand.
GGCCGCTGCTGCGGCTCCCGAGGCGGCGCCGGTGAAGAAGACGACGGCGCAAAAACCGATCCTCGACATCAAGCATACATACAGCGACGCGGGCGAGGTCTCGACGGTCATGACGGTGCCCGTCGTGGTCAAGCCGCTGGGCGACGGACAAAGCGGGCAAAGCGGAGAAAAAGCCCAGGACGCACAAGAGGCGCAAGACGTGCAGGACTCCACCGTCGCGGCTCAAGCGGAGCCGGCCGCGCCTGCTCCCCAACAGCCAGGCGCGCACGCGAAGGTTGCCGCCGCGGCCGGCACCCATGCCAACGCAGCACCCGCGCAAGCCCCCCGGCAACCGCAGCCCCATGCGTACGCGCAGGCCAACCACCAACCCGTCGCGGCGACGTCGCCCGACGACGTGGCGCCGCCAGAGTCGCTAGCCGGCGACGAAGCCGTGGACGAAGCGGAGCCGCCGCGCTCGGCGCAGATCTATTCGACGCAGGGCACCGGTTACGCACATCCCTACTCCCAACCCGCTCAGCCGCGGAGCCAGCAACAATATGCGCCGCCGCCCGTCGCCTCGCGTCCGCCACCGCCGCCTTATGGATATGCGCAACAGCAGCCGCCTGCGTATCCGCAGCAGCAGCAGCCCGCCTACGCCCAGCAGCAGCCGGCGTACGGCCAGCAGTCCGCGCAACAATACGCCCAGCAGCCGTATCCCCAGCAGCAGCCCGCCTACGCGCCGCCCCGGCCCGCCTACTACGCGCAGCCCGCACCGTGGGGCGCGCAGTATCAGCAGCCGCCGGCACGCTGGGTGTACTGGTCGCCGCAGTATGGGCGGTGGATCTACTACTGAGACGGCGAGACGACCGGGCGCCGGTCACCACCGCGCGTCGTTCATCTGGCATGCGAGCAGGCAGCCCAGCGCCGACACGGTGCCAACGGAGCCGAGCCCGAAACCGAGGGCGATATTTTCCGCGGTGGTTGCGCAACCCTGCATCAGCGATGCGCAAGCCAGCAGCACGGTGAGCACGAGCCGACCCAGTGCGCGAACAGGAAGAACGTCGTTGTGACATGGTGCGTGGCCCAGGGAGGATTCTTTACCGGTATGTGAGCGTCCCAGCATACCGGCGCGAACGCTGCGCATTCCCGCGAGCAGCGCGCGACAAACGCAACGCCTTACCGATTGCTGTGAAACGGTAAGGCGCGACGCTGCGCCCGGCTTGCGCCCGGACTGCACGCGGCGGCCCTCCCCGGTTCACGGTTCGATGCAAGCCGGATCGATGGGGAGGTCGAATTACCGTTTTGGGCCGTTTTTCGGCGAATCGCTTGCCGCCTGCCGGAAGAAGCGCTGCATGTCGATAGCGTCGCCAGCGCACCGATAAGTCGTTGCGCGGGCAGTCGAACGATCAAGCCCGGCCGCTCAGCATCACCATCGATGCCGAAGCGCCGAACGCGCGGTCGATGCGTCGGAAGCCTCGGCGCTCAGAACCCGTGTCTCGCGCTGATGGCGGCGCCCGTGTCATGCGAGCGCGTCAACGGCAGATGGGCGTCGGCCGAAAGATCCCATTCGCCGAGGGTGACGAGCGGCGGCGTTTGCGGGTGGAGCGCCTGGTTCGGGATGCCGTTGCTGTCGACCTGTCCGCCCGGCGCGCGTGGGCCGTTGGGCGCGGCATCCGGAACGCCATCGGTGCCGTCCGGAGCGGCGGGCGTCGCGCCTGTGGTTTTCGCCAGGTGGGCGGCGTACTCCTTCTCGAACGGCGACTGGTATTCGTAGCGCTTGGAGAGCGCCGGCAAAGCGAGTGAGGGCGCCGTCGGCGTCGGTGCGGCCGCGACGGGGTGACTGGGGGCGTGGCCCCTGGCGTGTTTCGGGATGTGTTGCTGAGGGTGCTGCTGGACGTGTCCTGGCTTGACGGGTTCGGCCGCCGAGGCGCCGGCGAGCGCCACCAGCAAGACACCCAGAAGCCACCTCTCGATCGGATGCTTCATGGAACGAAATCTGCGTTTGGGAACGGGGCCGCATCCCATTGCGGTGCGGCACGCGCACCTGGAGTCTAGATCAACCACGAGTACGACCAATCGGGGTCTTCCCTCGTCTTTCGCCCGCAATATCAGGCAGATAACGCAGCCCCGCGTCATCCCGCCGCCGCCGGACCGGCGGCAGGCGGCACACGTGCCCCTCAGAAGACGATCGTCGTGCGCAAGCCGAGCACCGCTTCATCGCCGATGCGCCGCGACGGATTTTGCGGGTCCGGAATGCCGCCAGCAGGCCGGAAGAAGTACTGGAAGTCCGCCTGCAATTGCCACCACGGTGCGACCTGATACTGATACGTCGCTTCGAGAACCGTCTCCGCGCTGCGCGACGGATACTCCGGTGTCGTGGCGCCCTGGGCGCTCGCGAAATCCTGTGCATGCGACCCGATGTGCGCATAGCCCACTGCGAGACCCGCCACATCGTTGTCGCGGCCCTTGAACGGCGCCTTGAGCGTCACGCCTGCATTCACGCCGAGGTCCACCAGGTTGCGGTCGCCCGGCGCACCCATGATGCGCGCGAACACCCCCACGGACTGCGGGCTGTCGGCGCTCGGCCGCCACACCATCTGGTCCGCCACGGCATAGATGCTGTAGTTGCCGTGATGACTATCCGGGCCGCCGCCCACGCCCGTGTTGCCCGTTGCGGGATCGATGAACCGGTTGCTGTTGTACCAGAAGCCCAGCTTGTAGGTGCCCGGCAATCCCCCTGGTTTGGCATCCGAACCATTGGCCGGCGGTTGATTGATGGCGTACTGAATTTCGCCGATGACCAGCGCGCCGTTGCCCAGGTTGAAATTCGTGCCGCTGGCGTTGAGCTTTTGCGGGTCACCCTGGCCCGGCGCCGGGTTGCCGTCGAATACGCCGCCGAGCACGGTGATCGCGTCCGTGGGCGTGGCGCGCACGCGCACGCCGAGCGAGGACAGCGGGTAAGCGGGGCCGCCCGCAGGCATATCGGTGGACGGCAGGACCGGCCAGCCGAACGTCGCGTTCATGAATGCGCCCGCGTACTGGCTGCCCATGAATTCCTGGTCGAGGCTCTGCTGACCGACCTTGACGTCGACCTTGCCGCCGGGCAGCGTCTGCTGGTACCACAGTTCCCACAAGCGGGTCGAGGCTTCGGCTTCGATACCGCTGGCGGCCTGCAAGGTCTGCAGATTCCGGGAAGTCAGGCTCGTGCCGTGGATCTGGAAACCGGAGACGTTGAAGATGCCGCCCGGCAGCCCGAACGCCTTCTGCGTATCCATGCCGAGACTGAACTCCGTCACCCCTTGCCAGGCGCCGCCGCGTGCGGTGCCGCCCGAGACGTTGCCCATGTAGTCGCTGGTTTCCTGCAAGCCGAAGGTCACGCCGTACTGGCCAAGCCAGGGCCGCAGGCCGCCCATGTCGCCCAGGAGGTTCGAGCGTTCCCAGAGGCCCGTGGGTGCCGCTGCGCTTTGGTCGGCGGCCGCCGCTTGCGGCTCGCCTGCGCCGGATTGCGGAGCCGGTTCAGCGGATGCGCTTTCTCCGCTGGTCTGTGCGAAAGCGGCGGGCACAAGGCCCAGGGAGAGAACCGCGCTCAGCGCGATCGGCCAGCCCGCGCCGGGCAGCCTGCTCCTGAGGATCTTCTTCATCGTATTTGTCGGGCTGTAAGAAGTTGCGGACAGGTCCGCCTTTGAACGCACAGCATGCCTGCGAAGCTTGATGAAACTATGTCCGGCGCGCAGATCAAGGCAAGGCGGATGATCCCTGCGCGTTGGCCGCTTTGAGCGGACCGTATGCGAAAACGCAGCCATTCCAGCAGGCAGGCCTGCGAACTGCAAATGAAATGGCAAGCGAATAGAGGACGCGTGCTGCCGAGAGACGGGTCACAAGAACGGCGGCGACCAGTCGGTAAAGAAGCGCGCTAACCCGGCGTAAGCGAGTTAGCGGCGTAGGAGCGAACCAGCGGTGGCTATCTCGCGAATGGGCTGCCGGCGACGGCCGGCATCGGACTTCCACTACTGGAACCCCTTTGCTATAACGGGGCGGATTGTATTGGGCGTGGACACGGCCACGCAAGTAAAAAAGCATAAACGCGAGGCCAGTCAGCAACAGCCTCAAGTGCCGCCGTTTCTTTCAATTCTGTTCTGCCTGGCATTTCGGTTGACTTACCGCGCTTTCGGCGACCATCCCGGGCAACAGCTCGATTCCCGCAATTCCTAAGTTCTGCCAGGTTACTGGCCAATGCCGAGCCGATGTAGAGTGAATCCGGCAACGCATTTCCCGGCTTTGCGTCGCTCAGTCACGGCCTGTAAACAGTGGTAATATCCGCACGGGCGTACGACGTAGAAAGTAGTGCCCGAATACGATGAGTTGCGAGGTCCACGACTGCGCCCATCGTTCCTGTCGAATACCTTACTACACACAATCAAGCGATCCGTCCTCGCCGATGCGAGCGACACGCTATGGCCCGCCATCACGCGGGCAGCCCGGGAGACCATGAAAGTCCGTAACGCCCGCCACTGGGCGCCGAGAGGCCCACGCCGGTGGTGTCTCGCTGCCGGCGCGCTCGCGCTCGCGAGCGTCGTCCGCCTTGCACTGCACCCCCTGCTTGGCCCGATGATGCCGGCCACGACATTCTGTATCGCCGCTTCGCTGGTCGAATACTTCCTCGGCCTCGGGCCGGCCATGACCGTCATGGTGCTGGGTCTCGGCATTGCCGACTTTATGTTCGTGCCCCCTTACGATCTCATCACGTACGTCGACGCCCGCGACGTGATACTGCTCGTCTCCTACCCGCTCGTCACGGTTATCGTGATCCTGCTGATCGAGCGCCTGCGCCGCGAACAGTTTCGCGCGCAGCTAATCGCCTCCGTTGCGCAGTCGCGCTACGAAATGCTGCTCCGGCACGACAACGAGCGCGCGCTCGCGCGCCGCGCCTTCGACGAAACGCATCGCCTGTTGCGTCATCTCGCGCAGCATCATGACGGCTTCATCCTCATCAAGGGGCTGGAGCGCAACGCCGCGCAGCGCGCAAGCGCGGGACAAAGCACCGCGCATGGGCTGCCGGCCGCCGCTCAAGTCGCGCCTGGCCCGCTCTTCGACGCGCTCCATCCCGAAGACGTTCAGCGCCTGACCCACGCGTTGTCGCCGGGCCATCACCGCGTGCGCCTGCGCAGCGAGCAGCACAAACGCGAATACCGGCATGCGAACTGCAACTGCGAGCGCTTCACCACGCACGCGGGCGATTTTCTCGTGCTGCGCACCGAGGACTGACATGGCGACCGTCGACATGGAACGCCCTGCCGTGGAACCGCTGGCCGTACAGTCCACGCGCTTTTTCTGCGAAGGCGACGGCCACGCCGTCCTGATGCTTCACGGCCTCTCCAGTTCGCCGCTCGAGCTGCGATATCTCGCGCGCTACCTGCAAGGCGAAGGGTTCACCGTTTGCGCCCCCATCATCGAAGGCTATAGCGCGGGCTCGGGCGTACTGCCCATGGAACAATGGGTCGAGAACGCCGTGCGCGAATTCGATGCCCTGGCGGCTCGCTACGAGCGCGTCTCGATCTGCGGTCTGTCGATCGGCGGCGCGCTCGCGCTGCGTCTGATCCGCGAGCGGCCCGCCGCGCAGTCGCTCGTCCTGCTCTCGCTCACGCTCGCCTACGACGGCTGGGCGATCCCGTGGTATCGCTTTCTCCTCGACTGGGCGTACTTCACGCCGCTGCGGCACCGCTATCGTTACCGCGAAGCCGAACCATTCGGTGTGCGAAACGAAGCGCTGCGCAAGAAGATCGCCCGAGCGATGCAGCGCAGCGACTTCAGCGAGGTCGGCCCTTCGACAATTGCCCTGCCGGCGCTGCATCAGGCGCTGCGACTGTCGCGCGCGGCGCGCAAGGATGTCGCCGCGATCGAGAACGATACGCTCATCATTCACGCCATCGACGACGAGACATCGAGCCCGCGCAATCCGCGCCACGTGATCGACCGCATCGGCTCGAACTTCCTGCGCACGCTGTGGCTAGACGATTCTTATCACATGATCACCTCGGACAACGAGCGCGAAATCGTTGCGCGCGAAACGGTACTGTTCCTGCGCGAGAGCGAAGCCGCGCGGGGGGCGCACGACACGGCGGGCCAGCCGGTCGTCTCGAAGGCCCTCGCCCGGCGCTTGCGTCAACTGGCGGCAGTGGGAAGAAAAAATACGTGAAGTTGTCAGAAGCAATGAAAGGCCTGGCTTGCCTCGCCGCTCTGGCCGTTGCCCCGCACGCGTGGGCGGATACCGGCGGGACCGACTCGCCGTGGAAAGTCTCCATCGGCCCCGGCGCTTATTTCGCGCCGGAGTATCCGGGCGCGCGCCACATGAAGGTCTATCCGTTTCCGGCGCTCGACATTTCGTACCGCGACCGCATCTTCTCGCAGGGGCCGGACGTGCTGGGTGTGAACGTGATCGCCGCGGAGAACTACCACGTGGGCGCGTCGCTGAGCTTCGACTTCCAGTCTCGCACCGTCTCGGACGACCCGCATCTGCACGGCCTGAGCAACGTCGACGACGGCCCGAAGCTGCGCCTCTTCGCCGACTACACGCTGTGGGCGTTCACGGGCGCCGTGGCCGTCTATCAGGACATCAGCGGCCATGGCCAGGGGACGACGGCCAGCGCGGATCTCTATGCCTCGCTGCCGCTGACGGGGTGGCTGTTCTCGGTGGGGCCCGGCCTCACGTGGGCCAACGCCGTCTACACGCACACGCTCTTCGGCGTGACGCCCGAGCAGAGCGCCGCATCCGGCTTGCCGGCCTACTCGACCGGCGCGGGCATACGCGACGTGCACATGACCTTCTACGTGACGCACGACTTTTCGAAGCACTGGGTCGGCTCGGTGAACACCACACTCGGACGTCTTCAGCACTACGCGGCCGGCAGCCCGATCACCGAATCCCGCCGCGAACTTACCGCTTTCGCGGGCCTCTACTACCGGTTCTGAGCGGACGCGCCGAGGCGCGCCGCGTCAGAACCGCCCGGCCCGGAATGGCCGGGGGTCCACCACCGTAGGGGCGCCCGTCATCATCTCCGCGATCAGACGGCCCGTGATGGGTCCGAGCGTGAGCCCATGGTGCGCATGGCCGAACGCGAACCAGAGGCCGTCGTGCCTGGGCGCGGGCCCGATGACCGGCATCATGTCGGGCGTGCAGGGACGGCGGCCCAGCCAGGGCTCGGCATCGAGCCGCTCACCGAGCGGGAAAATGCCGCGCGCGAGCGGCTCGACCGCTTCGAGCTGGACCGGCGTTTTGGGCGAATCACGAAAGCCGAGTTCGACGCCCGTCGTCAGGCGAATGCCGCGCACCATCGGCGTAATCAGGAAGCCCGCTTCCGCGTCGAGAACCGGCTGGTTCAGCTTCGCGCCATTCGTTGCGGCGTAGTGCATGTGATAGCCGCGCTTCACCGCGAGCGGCAAGTCGTAGCCGAGCCGCGCCGTGAGATCGCCCGACCACGGCCCCATGGCGATCACCGCCGACTTCGCCAGCACGGGACCATCCTGGGTCATGACTCGCCACGAGGGTTCGAGCGTCGAAGCGTCGCCAATCAGCACGCGCCCGCCAAGCTGCTCGAAGAGCCGCACATAGGCCGTCACGAGACCGTTCGGATCGCTAACCGAATCGGAATCGGTGTAGCGCACGCCGCCCACCAGCGTGTGGCTCAATGCGGGCTCGGCAGCGCGCAGCGCGGCGGCGTCCAGCGCCTCATGGTGAACGCCGTACTCGCGCTGCCAGCGCTGGGCATCGGCAAGCGTGGCATCCATGGCGGCCGCGCTGCGAAACACCTTCATCCATCCGTTGGTGCGCAACAGCGCCTGGGCGCCCGCTGCCTCGATCAGCGCGCGATGCTCCGTGACGCAATGCTCGATCAGCGTGGCATAGGCGCGCGCAATCGCGGCGTGCCGGTCGGCGCGCGAATGGTGCCAGTAGCGGTACAGAAAAGGCAGCATGCCCGGCATCGCCGCCGGGTGATAGCGCACGTCGGTCGAGCGATTGAGCGCGTAGCGCAAGAGCGTGGCAAGATCGCGCGGAAAAGCGTAGGGGTAGACCCCCTCGCGCTGAATCAGTCCAGCGTTGCCGTGCGATGTTTCATTGCCGGGCGCCTTGCGGTCGACGAGCGCGACCGCAAGCCCGCGCCGCTGCAACTGCAATGCCACCGATACGCCGACGATACCCCCGCCAAGCACGACCGAATCGAAATTCATCGTCTGATGTCCTCGTTTCAACCGCGCTCAGGCAAGCGCGGTGGCCTGCACTTCGATCGCCGCGCGGCACACCGCGCCATTGGCGATCACCACCTGGCTCATGCGCGCGCTGGTCTGCAGTCGCTGGATGTCGTTGCTCATGTTCATGCCGCCGAAAGACCCGCAGCATCGCTGCTGGCTGGGTTGTTGATGAGAGGGACCATGGATGGAAGTCAGCGCCGGAGTGGGATGCCCAGACACGCGACACAGTTTCAGGATAGCCGAAAACGCCGCTTCCGGCGCCTGCGCGGCGGCGAGCGAGCGCCAGCGACCTCACGGGCAAGCGCAAGAAGCCGACGCGCGGGCGTCATTCATGCCCGCGCGTCGGACGCTTTTCCCGATTACCTGCGCCAGGGCGGCGAGGACTTTCTCTTCCCACTGTAAGGGAGGCGGGATTTGCATTTTGAAAACGGTACGGTCTTCGGGCTGTCGCCGGGCGAGGGGCTCTAGTTCGTCAGCGCCGCGGGGTAACCGTGCATCAGCGAGGGGGCTGACGACACCGAGGTGGCGGTCTGTCGCGCAGACAACGACTTACGCCGGCTGCCCGAAACCCTCTGAAGGAACGCAATGAGCGTGACGCCGCCGCGCAGTCGCGGCGGCGTCACCGGGCTCATCGGCCGAGCATCGGCAGCTTGAGACCCGCCTCGCGCGCGGTTTGCTGCGCGAGTTCATAACCGGCGTCCGCATGGCGCATCACGCCCGTGGCCGGGTCGTTGAGCAGCACGCGGCCAAGACGCTCGTGCGCCGCCTGCGTGCCGTCCGCCACGATCACCACGCCCGAGTGCTGCGAGAAGCCCATGCCCACGCCGCCGCCATGGTGCAGCGAGACCCACG
>NZ_JAYMRY010000069.1:0-19398 GCF_038900695.1 Paraburkholderia sp. JHI2823
CTTCCCAGAGCTTCATCGCCTTTTCGTAGAGCGCCGCGGATTCATCCCACAGGTAATTGGAACGCACGATGGTCGTATTGCGCGCCGTATTGCCGCCGCCGATCCAGCCCTTCTCCAGGATCGCGACATTCTTCACGCCGTGCTCCTTCGCGAGGTAATAGGCTGTCGCGAGACCATGGCCGCCGCCGCCGACGATCACCACGTCGTACTCCTTCTTCGGCTCCGGGCTTCTCCACTGCCGCTCCCAGTTCTCGTGATACGACAACCCGTTGCGGAACAGACTGAATATCGAATAGCGGCTCATCTCGCAGACCCCTTGTTGCGCGTTACCATTAGCGTTGCATTAGCATTCGATGACGTTCACGGCCAGTCCGCCGCGCGACGTCTCCTTGTATTTCGTCTTCATGTCGGCGCCCGTTTCGCGCATCGTCTTGATGACGTTGTCGAGCGTGACGTAGTGCTGGCCGTTGCCCTTGAGCGCCATGCGCGCCGCGTTGATCGCCTTGATCGCGCCCATGGCGTTGCGCTCGATGCACGGAATCTGCACGAGGCCGCCGACCGGATCGCAGGTCATGCCGAGGTTGTGCTCCATGCCGATCTCGGCGGCGTTCTCGACCTGCTCAGGCGTGCCGCCCATCACGGCTGCGAGCGCCGCGGCGGCCATCGAGCACGCCACGCCCACCTCGCCCTGGCAGCCCACTTCCGCGCCCGAGATCGACGCCGTTTCCTTGTAGATGATGCCGATGGCGGCGGCCGTGAGCAGGAAATTGGCGATGCCTTCGTCGTTCGCGCCCGCGACGAACTTCACGTAGTAGTGCAGGACCGCGGGAATCACGCCCGCCGCGCCATTCGTGGGCGCCGTCACGACACGGCCGCCTGCTGCGTTCTCCTCGTTCACGGCCATGGCGTAGAGGTTGACCCAGTCGAGCATCGAAAGCGGATCGCGCAGCGACTCTTCGGAGCGCGAACGCAGATGCACCGAGAGGTCGGCCGCGCGGCGCTTCACGTGCATCGGGCCCGGCAGTTCGCCGTGCATCTTGCAGCCGCGCTCGACGCACGCCGCCATGGCGCGCCAGATCGCGAGCAGCCCCTCGCGCACCGCCTCCGGCGTGCGCGCCACGCATTCGTTCGCGAGCGTCACCTGCGCGATGGAGAGACCGCTTTCGCTGCATACGCGCAGCAAGTCGTCGCCGGTGCGGAACGGATAAGGCATGTCGTGCCCGCTACGCACGCCGTTCACGCGATCGCCGTCGCGGTTCACGACGAAGCCGCCGCCCACCGAGTAGTACTCCTTTTCGACGAGCAGCTGGCCGTTCTCGTCGAAGGCCTGAAAGCGCATGCCGTTGGGATGCAGCGTGTGCGCGCCGCTCATCGTCTTGCGATAGAAGCCGATGCACTCCTTCTCGTCGAAGCGGATCGCCTGCTTGCCGAGCAGGACGAGCGACTTTTCGCTGCGGATGGCGGCGAGCCGCGGCTCGATCTGGTCGGGATCGATCGCGTCGGGCAGATTGCCCTCCAGGCCGAGCAGCACGGCCTTGTCGGTGCCGTGGCCCTTGCCCGTGGCGCCGAGCGAGCCGTACAGCTCCACTTTCACGCGGCGCACGAAGGCGAGCAGATTGGCGTCCTCGACATGGGACACGAAACGGCACGCGGCGACCATCGGGCCGACCGTATGCGAGCTGGACGGACCGATTCCGATCTTGAACAGGTCGAAAACGCTGACGTTCATCTGACTTCCCTTGGCGCTCTGCGCATTGGTGAGGTTGAGTGCCAGTAGACCAAAGAGGCCGTGTGCGCCGATAGAACAAAAACGCCATCGCCGTTGGACGGCCCCGCCAGCCGGGGGCGCCGGGCGCCTCCGGCGCGCGCTGTGCCGGAGCTTTACCCGTGTTTTCCCTAAGTTATGCGGTGCAAACCGCCCGCGCGTTCAGAACGAATGCCGCAGGCCGACGCGCACGTCGGCCTGGGTCGTGGTCGAAGAGGGCGTGAAGCTGTAGCCGATCACGGCATCCACACCCTGCGAGGCCCTGAGCCAGTCGCCCGAGATGTAGACGTCCGTGCGCTTCGAAAGCAGGTAATGCATGCCCGCCGAAAGCTGGTTCCAGTGGTGGCCGTCGAAATGCGTGTACTGGTAGCCGCCCGCCACGCTCAACGCCGGCGTGACCTGCCAGTTGGCGCCGCCTTCGCCGACCTGCATGTGCTCGCTCGTGCCGAACGCCTTGATCTGCGTGTAGGTGAAGGCGCCCATCAGCGTGACGTCGCCGATCGCATAGCTCGCGCCCACGCCGAAGGTGGCCTGCTTGTCCACGGGGAACGGCGTTTCCGAATAGAGCGAAGTGACGGCGCCCGTTGCCGGATCGACGCTCACGGTGGGCCGCCCGAAGAACGTGCGCACGCCGATCATGTTGTACGGGTCGAACGCGTAGATGCCCGACGGGTTGTTCAACTGCGTGTACGCGGTGCCCATCGCGAACGGACCGTTCTGGTACTGCGCGCCCACGCTCCACGCACTGCCGGTATGAAACTCGCCGGGCGTGTTGCTGAACGAATACATGCCGCCGAACTGGAATCCACCGAAGGTGTTCGACATGAACTTCACGGCGTTCGGCAAGTGGTCGCCGTTCATGCGGTCGAAGTCGCCCTGGTTGATCGCATAGCCGCTCGCCCAGGCCGTGACGTTGTAGAGGTAGACGAACTCCTGCGTCATGTCGGCCTGATTGCCCAACGTGACTGCACCCCAATCGTTCTGGAGTCCGACATAAGCGATGCGACCGAACAGCGAGCCGCCGTTGGCAATTTGTCCGTTGCCGAGATGAAAACCGCTTTCCAGCTGGAACACGGCCTTCAACCCGCCGCCCAGGTCCTCGGTGCCCTTGAGGCCCCAGCGGTTCGCCTGCGCGATGCCGTCGTCGAACTTCACCTGGTGCGAGCCGCCTGCGTTGCTCACGTAGGTCACGCCTGCGTCGATGATCCCGTACAACGTCACGCTGCTTTGTGCATGGCTCACGTTCGAGACAGCAGCCAATGCCAGCGTCATACCGCTCAGTGCCATCGCATTCGGTTTCTTCATGGTGTCGGGTCTCACTTTTCTCGCGATTCAGGTTGTCGGGCCGCGCCGCATACGCGTGGCGCACTGCGCGGTGGATCAAAACGTACAAGTCCAAATCTCCATGGACTTGCGCAGACACGACACGCGCTGGCGCTAACGCGACACGCACCCGGCAAGAAAACCCCTGAAAAAAAGGCGCAATCCGTTATGGGGCGGGCTTCGGGAGGCGTTCCGGCCGCGCGATCATCGGGAATCCGACGCGGAATGTCCAAAAAGCGTCAGCCCCGCCGCGTGGCCGCTTTTATTGATTGAACATTCAATAAAAAATGCCTAGAGTGAAACCCTTCCTGGAAGCACCTTGAACCACCATGCCCAAGATCGGAATGCGCGATGTGCGTCGCGCGCAACTCATCGACGCCACCCTGCAGTCAATCGACCAGTCGGGTCTCTCCGGCACGACGCTGGCAACCGTCGCGCAGCACGCGAAAATCTCCACCGGCATCGTGAGCCACTATTTCGGCGGCAAGGACGGCCTGCTCGAGGCCACCATGCGCCACGTGCTGCACGACCTCTGGGAGGCCACCGTGCGCCGGCGCCTCGCCGCGAAGGACGAGCCGCGCGCGCGCTTGCGCGCCATCGTCGCGGCCAATTTCGACGTCTCGCAGGTGAACGCGCCCGTCATGAAGACGTGGCTCGCGTTCTGGGCCGAGAGCATGCATCAGCCCGCGCTGCGCCGCCTGCAGCGCGTCAACACGCGGCGGCTTCATTCGAACCTGTGCGCGGAGTTCGAGAAGGTGCTGCCCGCCGCGGCCGCCCGGCGCGCCGCGAGCGGCCTCGCCGCGCTGATCGACGGCCTCTGGCTGCGCGGCGCGCTCACGGGCGAACCGTTCGACACGAAGGCCGCGCTGCGCGTGGCCAACGACTACATCGACCTGCTTCTCGAAGCGCGCACCAAAGCGCGCTCGGGCAAGTCGTCCTGATAATCCGGCCCGGAGTCACTTCGATGTCCCTCTTTCCCGTGCAACGCCTTTTCATCGACGGCGGCTACACCGACGCCACCAGCGGCGAAACCTTCAACACCTACGATCCCGCCACCTGCGCGAAGCTCGCCACCGTGCAGCACGCGAGCGCCGCCGATATCGACCGCGCCGTGGAATCGGCCCGAACCGGCCAGCGCGCCTGGGCCGCCATGACGGCCATGCAGCGCTCGCGCGTGTTGAGGCGCGCGGTCGACCTGCTGCGCGCGCGCAACGACGAACTCGCAGCCCTCGAAACCAGCGACACCGGCAAACCGATCGCCGAAACGCGTGCCGTCGACATCGTCACGGGCGCCGACGTGATCGAGTACTACGCGGGCCTCGCGCCCGCGCTCGAGGGCCAGCAGATCCCGCTGCGCGAGACGTCTTTCGTCTACACACGGCGCGAGCCGCTGGGCGTGACGGCCGGCATCGGCGCATGGAACTACCCGATCCAGATCGCCTGCTGGAAATCGGCGCCGGCGCTCGCCGCCGGCAACGCGATGATCTTCAAGCCCAGCGAAATCACGCCGCTCTCGGCTTCGAAGCTCGCGGAGATTTACGTCGAGGCAGGCGTGCCGCCAGGCGTGTTCAACGTGGTCCACGGCGACGGCCGCGTCGGCGCGATGCTGAGCATGCATCCCGGCATCGAGAAGATTTCGTTCACGGGCGGCGTCGAAACGGGCAAGAAGGTCATGGCGGCGGCGGGCGGCTCCACGCTCAAGGAAGTCACGATGGAACTGGGCGGCAAGTCGCCGCTCATCGTCTTCGAAGACGCCGACCTCGACCGCGCCGCCGATATCGCCGTGACCGCCAACTTCTTCAGCGCGGGCCAGGTGTGCACCAACGGCACGCGGGTGTTCGTTCATCAATCGGTGATCGCGGCGTTCGAGGCGCGCGTGCTCGAACGCGTGAAGCGCATTCGCGTGGGCAACCCGGCCGATCCCGAGACCAACTTCGGGCCCCTCGCGAGTGCCGCTCAACTCGACAAGGTGCTCGGCTACATCGAGAGCGGCAAACGTGAAGGCGCGCGGCTGATCGCAGGCGGCGCGCGCCTCACGCAAGGCGATTTCGCGCGCGGCCAATACGTGCAGCCCACGGTGTTTTCCGGCTGCCGGGACGACATGCGGATCGTGCGCGAGGAAATCTTTGGTCCCGTGATGAGCATCCTCGCTTTCGCCAACGAAACCGAAGTGATCGCGCGCGCCAACGAAACGCTTTACGGGCTCGCCGCCGGTGTCGTGACCGAAAATCTCTCGCGCGCGCATCGCGTGATTCACCGGCTCGAAGCCGGCATCTGCTGGATCAACACGTGGGGCGAGTCGCCCGCCGAAATGCCCGTGGGCGGCTACAAGCAGTCCGGCGTGGGGCGCGAGAACGGCATCACGACGCTCGAGCACTACACGCGCATCAAATCCGTCCAGGTGGAACTGGGACCGTATCAGCCCGTTTTCTGAGGGAGTCCTGCATGGCAGCGCAAGAGTACGACTACATCATCATCGGCGCGGGATCGGCGGGCAATGTGCTTGCCGCGCGCCTCACCGAAGATCGCGACACGACGGTGCTGCTGCTCGAAGCGGGCGGCCCCGACTACCGCTTCGATTTCCGCACGCAAATGCCCGCGGCGCTCGCGTTCCCGTTGCAGGGACGCCGCTACAACTGGGCCTACGAGACCGAGCCCGAGCCGCACATGAACAACCGGCGCATGGAGTGCGGGCGCGGCAAGGGGCTCGGCGGCTCGTCGCTCATCAACGGCATGTGCTACATCCGCGGCAACGCGCTCGATTACGACGGCTGGGCAGAACGCAAAGGGCTCGAGAACTGGAGCTATCTGGACTGCCTGCCCTATTTCCGCAAGGCCGAAACGCGCGACATCGGCGCGAACGACTATCACGGCGGCGAGGGTCCCGTACACGTGACGACGAGCAAGCCCGGCGTGAACCCGCTGTTCGAGGCGATGATCGAGGCAGGCGTGCAGGCGGGCTACGCACGCACCGATGATCTCAACGGCTACCGCCAGGAAGGCTTTGGGCCGATGGATCGCACCGTCACCGCGAAAGGCCGGCGCGCCAGCACCGCGCGCGGCTATCTGGATCAGGCAAAGCATCGGCCGAACATCGACATCGTCACGCACGCCGTGACCGACCGCATTCTGTTCAGCGGCAAGCGTGCGCACGGCGTGGTCTTTCTCGACGGCCCCGCACGCGTGACGCGCTATGCGCGCCGCGAAGTGCTGCTGTGCGCGGGCGCGATCGCCTCGCCGCAGATCCTGCAGCGCTCAGGCGTTGGGCCGGGCGCGTGGCTGCGCGAACTCGACATTCCCGTCGTGATAGATCTGCCCGGCGTTGGGCAGAATCTTCAGGATCACCTGGAAATGTACATGCAGTACGAGTGCAAGGAGCCGGTCTCGCTCTACCCTGCGCTTCTCATGCGCAATCAGCCGGCCATCGGCATCGAATGGATGTTGCGCGGCACTGGCATCGGCGCCAGCAATCATTTCGAGGCGGGCGGCTTTATCCGCACGCGCGACGACGATCCGTGGCCGAACCTCCAGTATCACTTCCTGCCTGTCGCGATCAATTACAACGGCAGCAACGCGATCAAGATGCACGGCTTCCAGGCGCACGTGGGGTCCATGCGCTCGCCGAGCCGTGGGCGCGTGAAGCTGCGCTCGCGCGACCCGCGCCAGCATCCGTCGATCCTCTTCAACTATATGGCCGAGGCGCTCGACTGGCGCGAGTTCCGCGACGCGATCCGCATCACGCGCGAGATCATTGCGCAGCCCGCGCTCGATCGCTTTCGCGGGCGCGAGCTGAACCCCGGTGCGGCGCTCAAGACCGATGCGGAGATCGATGCCTTCGTGCGCAACCGCGCGGAAACCGCTTATCACCCGTCCTGTTCGTGCGCGATGGGCTACGACGACATGGCCGTGGTGGACGGCGAAGGCCGCGTGCACGGCGTCGATGGCCTGCGCGTGGTGGATGCGTCGATCATGCCGCGCATCATCACCGGCAACCTCAATGCGCCGACGATCATGATCGCGGAGAAGATCGCGGACCGCATTCGCGGGCGCGAGGCGCTGGCGCGTTCGACAGCCGATTACTATGTGGCGAACGGGGCGGCGGCCCGGGAGACGGGTTTGTCGGGAGGCGGCGAGGTGGGCTCAGGTGCGGTCAAGCAGCGCTCGCGTAGTGTGACGGTCTAAAAGGCGGTCTAAGCGGCGGTTCAAAAGTTCATCTGTGTTAGCCAGCATCGGAGCGCGATGATTCGCGCGACGAGCTGGCTTTTTTTCATGCCAACGTTGCCGAAGCTGCAAATAAAAAAACGGCACCATGCAAGCATTGCTGCCCACATGATGCCGCCAACACTGAAGCAAACTCAGACCGATGCAGCCAGCCAGTGCGAAACCGCGATCGTGATCCCCGCCGCGACCAGGGCGCCGTAGGGCGCAAGATTCAGCCACCGGCTGCGCTGCGGCACGCTCACTTCCATATCGAGCGCACTGCCCGCCGGAAACCGTCCGCGATCCTGCCAGTAGTGCCGGAAAGCGAAGACTGGCACGATCAGCAGCATGGCGATGAGGCCATCGCGCAACGTCCCCTCGCCTTGCAGATTCGCGCCAGCGCCGACGAATACCAGGTTCGCATAACCGAAGAGCGCACCCAGCGCGAGCAGCCATGTCGGACAGCGGAACGGGCGCGCCCATGTGCCACGGTCCATGCGATGAATCCACCCCGACTGCAAATTCAGGAAAACGAACAACATGTAGCAGACGTTCGAGATCGACAGCACCGTCATGTAATCCGACATGCCGAGCAGAACGAGATTGAATCCGAGATCGGTCCACATCGCCGCCGTCGGCGCCCCGTGCTCGTTCACGCGCGAGAGGTAGCGCGGCAGCCAGCCGTCCACCGAAGCCTGATAGAGCGTGCGCGACGAACCCATCATCGACGTCATCACGATCAGGAGAATGGAGAGCATCAGCATCACCACCACGGCATTGCCCACCCACGCGCCGCCGCCCACCATCGCCGCCATGGCGGTGCCCACGCCGGTGCCGTCGCCGATGCGCGGATCGAGCATCATCGGCGTGCCGAGCGCCCCTTGGAACGCGAGCGGCACGAGCGTCATGACGACGAGGCAAAGTGCGCCGGACCAGAAGATCGCCCTTGCCGTATCGCGCCGCGGGTCGCGGAACTCACGCGTATAGCACACCGCCGTTTCGAATCCGTATGACGCCCAGCCGGCCATGAACATCGCGCCCAGCGCCATGACGACGCCCTGGCCATTCCACGCGCCGAATACCGAAGCGGTGAGATTGCCTTGCGCGTCGTGCCCGAGCGGCAGCAGCGGAAAAAGATGTTTGGCAGGCACATCGCCGGTGATGAAGGGCACGAGGCCGACGATCAACAACGGCGTGAGCGATGCGATGCCGAGAATCTTCTGCGTTTTCGCCGCCTTCGAAGCCCCGCTGTGCTGAAGCCTGAACGTAATCAGCAGGAAGGCCGCGGCGATCAGGAACGTCGCGTTGATGCGAAGGGTGAGGCCCGGCTTGATGAAGTCCAGATTTGCGAGCGTCCAGTGCCACTGCATGATGGCCGCCTCGGGCGGGAACAGCGTGGCGAGCGCGTAGTTCGCGGCGAGCCCGCAACCGAGCGCGAGCATGGGCGACCACGCGAGCCAGTTACACCACACGGAAACCGGCGCGATCATCTTGCTGTAGCGGACCCAGCCGATTGCGCCGTATACCGAAGCACCGCCCGACTTGTGCGGAAAGAGCCCTGAAATCTCGGCGTAAGTCGCGCTTTGCACGAGGCCCATCGTGATCGATGCGATCCAGATCGCCCATGCGGGCTGGCCGATCGTTGCACAAACGCCGCCGATCGTGAACAGCACGCCCGCGGGCACGCCGCTCGTCACCCAGAATGCGTCTTTCCACGTGAGGCCGCGCTGTAGCGCGTGGCCGTGACCACTGCGTGCGTCGCTCTCCTGTGCGCCGCGCGTACCGATTCCCGCTTGCTCCATCTGCCTCCTCCTCTCCTGAACGCTAATCAACCAAAATTGCCGCGCAAATAGGGTGTTCCGCGGGTGCAAACCGCGGAACGAGGCGTTTCAGTTCACGCCCAGCGAGGCGCGCACAGCAGGCAAGCCCGGCTTGCCGTCCAGCGTGGTGACGCCGGCCAGCCAGTTGTCGAGCACCTGCGGGTTGCTGCGCAGCCAGTCGGCGGCGGCCTTGTTGGGATCCACCTTGTTGGCGATCGGCACCATCAGATGGTTCTCGATGGCCGTCGTGAACTGCAGGTTCGAGACGAACTTCGCGACGTTCGGGCAGCGCGCGGCATAATCGGGCGGTTCCGCGGTCAGGACGCGCGCCTCGCCGTAGTTGGGGCCGAACACGTCGTCGCCGCCCGAGAGATAGTCGATCTTCATCTGCACGTTCATCGGATGCGGCTCCCAGCCGAGGAACACGATCCATTGCTTCTCGCGAACGGCGCGGTTGACCTGCACGAGCATCCCCGCCTCGCTCGATTCGACGAGCTTGAACTTGCCGAGGCCGTACTGGTTCGCGCCGATCATCTTCTGAATGAGCGCGTTGCCGTCATTGCCGGGCTCGATGCCGTAGATGCGGCCTTGCAGCTTGTCCGCGAACTTCGCGATGTCCTGAAACGATTTCAGGCCGCCCTGGTAGACGTAGTCGGGAACCGCGAGCGTGTATTTGGCGCCCGTGAGATTCGGCGTCGAGAGCACCTTGATGGAGCCCGATTTCGTGAACGGCTCGATCATCGGGTCCATGGTCGGCGACCAGTAGCCGAGAAACACGTCGATCTGCTTGCTCTTGAGCCCCGCGAACGTGATCGGCACCGAGGCGATCGTCTTCGTCGGCGTATAGCCGAGCGCGCCGAGAATGGTCGATGCCACGCCCGTCGTCGCCGCGATATCGGTCCAGCCCACGTCCGCGAACCGCACGTCCTTGCACGCGGCAGGATCGGCTGCGTACGCGCTGGCGCAAAGGAATGCGGCGCACGCGAGCGCGCCTGTCTGCTGCAGGGGGAATCGGCACATCGTCATCTCCTCAGGAATCGAACTGCGTCGCAAGGTCAGGCGCATCAAAAACGCCATGAAGTCTCATGAGGAATAGTTGTCCGGCAAAAAGCGGACTAACGTAGCAATTGCGACGAGCAATTGCGCAGAAGCGACAAGCGATTCCAGCAGGCAAGTCCCGACAGGGCTTTAAGTTAATTGAACGATCAATATACGGACGTTCGGCGTCTACCTTTCATTCTGAAAATTTGATCGGTGGAACGTCGTCGTCGTCAATGCGGGCATTGCTTGTCTTGCCGGTCGCGTACTTACCAACCGTTACACAAGCGCGGCAATGGTTTCACCTGAAGCGCGGGCGAGTTCCTAGAATTCCTCAGACCGTTGAGCAGCAAGGCGCCACGCCACGACGGTCCCGCGCAAGTCCGCACCGAGAGCTGCACGACGTGCGACGCGGCGCGTGCAATCGATACCAACTGATACCAACTACGCAGAAAGGAGTTCACATGACTCGCCTCTCGCTTGCCTCGCTCATCACGGCTTCGGCCGCCAGCCTTTGCGCCGTTGCGCTGAACGCCCATGCGCAGACTCCCGCGCCGTTGGCAACGGCATCCGCCGCTGCCCCGGCCGAAACGGTCAAGCTGCATGCCGCCGACAAGGCGTTCATCGCCGACGGCACGCAGACCGTGGCCACGCAGCGCGATGCAGCGCGCATTGCCAACTCGCGCTCGACCGACCGCGAAGTGAAGGCCTTCGCGGAGAAACTGGTCGCCGACTATACGAAGCTCTCGGACTCGATGCGCGCCGCGAGCCCGCGCGGCGTGGATGTGCCGCGCAACGATCCCGATGCCGCAGTGCTGGCCAGCATCAACAACTTGCGTGGCGCGGAATTCGACAAGACGTATATCGAGCAGGTCGCGCTCGCCGGTCAGCAGAAAACACTCTCGGCGTTCCAGGCGGAGATCGCCTCGGGCCGTGACGCGGGTCTGAAGAAGGCCGCCACGGAAGGTCTGCCCGTGATCCAGGCCGACATCGCCAGGGCGAAGGAACTGGCCCAGCGCAAGCATATGGCAGGCTGACGACGACGTGATTGCGAGGTAGATTGATGGGCCGGTTGCGCGAGCGCCGGCCCTCGATGTTCCCTACTCTTCCTTGTGTTCGCCCGAGGCCATGGCTAGCCGCTCCATGCGTTTGTCGGGCACGAACCAGAGCAGCGCGACGACGAAGTAGAAAATCGCGCCCATCAGCGGATAGCCGAGCGCCGCGAGCGCAGAGCCCGCAAGATAGAGCACCGGCGATATCTTGCCCTTGATGTCGTTGCCCAGCGCAATCGCAAGCGGGCTTTGCGTGCCGTGATAGCGCACGAGCACGAATTGCAGCAGGGCATAAGCAACCGCGCAGAGCAGCAGGTTGATGCCGTAGAGCGCAGTGGGCCAGCGCCCGAAGTGGTTTTCGCCCATCCAGCCCGTGGTGAACGGCAGCAGTGAAAGCCAGAACAGCAGATGCAGGTTCGCCCAGAGCACCGAGCCGTTCACGCGGCGCGCGGCGTGCATCATGTGATGATGGTTGTTCCAGTAGATCCCCACGTAGATGAAGCTCAGCACGTAGCTCAGGTAGACCGGCCAGAGCGGCGCGAGCGCGGCGAGGTCTTCGCCGTGCGGCACCTTGAGTTCCAGCACCATGATGGTGATGATGATGGCGAGCACGCCATCGCTGAACGCTTCGAGTCGGTTCTTTTCCATCTGCGGGATCGGCTTGCGAGGGAGGTAAGGCAAACGGGAAGTATGTCCGAAGTTCCACTGCGCTGCATGGCGTGCGGCCGCAAGCGTTGGTTCGCTTCGGTGCGTGCGCCGCGCGCGGGTCACGTGGCTCGCGGCCCTGCTGGCGCCAAACGGACGCCCGAAACCCCACGCGAAACCCGCGCAGCGCGTAAAATCAGCGGCTCGTTTTCACTCGACAAGATTTCCCGATGGCAACCTACCGCGAATTGCTCGCCCAGAAGCGCGAACTCGACGAGCGCATCGAAGCGGCGCGCGCCGAGGCGGCGCACGAAGCGCTGGCCAGCGTGCGCGCAGCGATCGCCGAATTCGGCTTCACGCCCGAACAGGTGTTCGGCAAGCCGCGCCGCGAAAAGACCGCGCGGGGCGCGCGCCGTCCGCGCAAGTCCGAGCGCGCCAATCTCGATCTGTTCGCCGACGCAGCCGACCAGACCTGAGCGCACACTGAACGCACGAACGAAGAGGGCCCTGGCGGGCCCTCTTCGAAGCGATGCGATGCGCGGGCTGCCCCGCGCACATACATGGCGCGTTACTGCGCGCCGAGCTTCTTGATCAGCACGTCGAGCTGCGCCATTTCTTCTTCGGTGAGGTCCGTGAGCGGCGCGCGCACCGGGCCTGCGTCGTGGCCCACGAGCTTCGCGCCAGCCTTCACGATGCTCACGGCGTAGCCCGCGCGGCGATTGCGAATGGCGAGATACGGCAGGAAGAATTCGTCGATGAGCTTGCCCACCGTCGCGTGGTCGTCGGCGGCAATCGCGCGGTAGAAGTCCATGGCCGTCTTCGGAATGAAGTTGAATACAGCCGACGAATACACGGGCACGCCCAGCGCCTTGTACGCGGCGGCGTAGACTTCGGCCGTGGGCAGGCCGCCCAGGTAGGAGAAGCGGTCGCCGAGGCGGCGGCGGATCGTCACCATCGCCTCGATCTCGCCCACGCCGTCCTTGAAACCGATCAGGTTTTCGCAGCGGTCCGCGAGCTGTTCGAGCATGTCGGCGTTGAGCTTCGAGTTCGCGCGGTTGTAGACGATCACGCCCATCTTCGGCACGGCTTTGCAGAACTGCTCGACGTGCGCGGCAATCCCTTCCTGCGAGGCTTCCGTGAGGTAGTGCGGCAGCAGCAGGATGCCCTGCGCACCGTTGCGTTCCGCTTCCTGTGCGTACTCGATGGCCACGCGCGTGGCGCCGCCCGCGCCCGCGAGAATCGGCACCTTGCCCTTGCAGGTTTCGGTGGCCGTCTTGATGACCTGCGAGTATTCGCTCTTCGTGAGCGAGAAGAATTCACCGGTGCCGCCCGCCGCGAACAGCGCGCTCGCGCCATAAGGCGCCAGCCATTCCAGGCGCTCGGCGTAGGTATTCGCGCGGAAGTTGCCTTGCGCGTCGAAGTCGGTCACGGGAAACGAAAGCAGTCCTTCGGAAACGATTTGCTTGAGTTCTTGCGGCGTGGTCATGGTCTTGAATCCTGTTGTCAGGTCAATAAAGACGTTGAGTTGAAGATGGCGTTCAGCGCACGAGGCACGGACGCTTGTTGTCGAATGTCCAGTTGGGAACGAGGTACTGCATGGCGATCGCGTCGTCGCGCGCGCCGAGGCCGTGCTCCTTGTAGAGCGCGTGCGCCTTCTCCAGCGCGTCCATGTCGATGTCGATGCCGAGACCGGGCTTTTGCGGTACCTGCACCTTGCCGCCCACGATCTGCAGCGGCTCGCGCGTGAGCCGCTGGCCGTCCTGCCAGATCCAGTGCGTGTCGATCGCCGTGATCTTGCCGGGCGCCGCGGCGGCCACATGCGTGAACATGGCGAGCGAAATGTCGAAGTGATTGTTCGAATGCGAGCCCCAGGTGAGGCCCCAGTCGTTGCACATCTGCGCCACACGCACCGACCCTTGCATGGTCCAGAAGTGCGGGTCGGCGAGCGGAATATCCACGCTTTGCAGTTGAATGGCGTGACCCATCTGCCGCCAGTCGGTCGCGATCATGTTGGTGGCCGTGGGCAGGCCCGTGGCGCGGCGGAATTCGGCCATCACCTCGCGGCCCGAGTAACCGTTTTCCGCGCCACACGGGTCTTCCGCGTAGGCGAGCACATTGTGCTTGTCGCGGCACAGGCGTACCGCCTCGGCGAGCGACCACGCGCCGTTCGGATCGAGCGTCACGCGCGCCTGCGGGAAGCGCTCGGCCAGCGCCGTGACTGCCTCCATTTCCGCATCGCCCGCCAGCACGCCGCCCTTGAGCTTGAAGTCGTTGAACCCGTAGCGCGCGTGCGCGGCTTCTGCGAGACGCACGACGGCTTCGGGCGTCATCGCTTCTTCGGTGCGCAGGCGCTCCCAGTCGTCGCGGCCGTCGGCGCCGCTCGCGTACGGCAAGTTGGTCTTGTTGCGGTCGCCGATGAAGAACAGGTAACCGAGCATTTCCACTTCGCTGCGCTGCTGGCCTTCGCCGAGCAATGCGGCAACGGGCACGTTCAGATGCTGGCCAAGCAGATCGAGAAGCGCGGCTTCGAGCGCCGTGACCGCGTGAATCGTGGTGCGCAGGTCGAACGTCTGCAGGCCGCGACCGCCCGAGTCGCGATCGGCGAACTGTTTGCGCACGGTGTTGAGCACCGCCTGCAGATTGCCGATGGACTGGCCCAACACGAACGCACGCGCGTCTTCGAGTGTCTTGCGGATCGCCTCGCCGCCCGGCACTTCGCCGATACCGGTGTTGCCCGCGCTGTCGCGCAGCAGCACGACGTTGCGCGTGAAGAGCGGGCCGTGCGCGCCGGAGAGGTTCAGCAGCATGCTGTCGCGGCCCGCCACGGGCACGACGCGCAGTTCGGTCACGACGGGCGTCGCGTTCGGTAGATCGGTTTGTGTAGACATGAACGTATTACCTGTAAAAGTGCGGCGCGCGCTGCGCCCTCTGGATTCAAACGGTCGATCAGAACTGTGCGGCATCGGCGGCGACGATCTCCACCCAGTTCGCGCCATGGCCGCCCTCGGCGCGCGAGACGGGCGTGAGCGCGCCGCTGGCGGCATCGATCGCGTAGACCGAGACGTGCTGCGACTTTTCTCCGCACGCCACGAGAAAGCGGCCGGTCGGGTCGATGCGAAAGCCGCGCGGCTGCGTTTCGGTCGGCGTCGTCGCCACGCATTCGAGTGCGCCGACCTGCGCTCCGTTTTGCACGACGCGCAGCGTGAGCAGGCGGCTCGTCGTGCGCTCGGACACGTAGACGAAACGGCCGTCGGGCGAGACGTGAATATCGGCCGCCCAGACGAGCTTCGCGAGCACCGCAGGATCGGGCTGCACGGGGTCCGTGGGGCTCGGGCGCGCAAAACCGTCGTTCAGATGCGCGAAATCGGCGGCGCGCGGCGCGACGTGCAGCGCCGCGAGTTGGCCCGAAGCAGCGTCGCGCGAGAAAGACGCCACCGTCGCGCGGAATTCGCTCAGCACGTAGAGCACGTCGCCGTTGGGCGAAAAGCGCAGATGCCGCGGACCGAAGCCCGCGCCAAGATCTACCGTGCCGATTTCGGTGAGGCGCCCCTCGTCTTCCAGCGCGAAACAGAACACGCGGTCGCTGCCAAGAGACGACGCATACGCGAAACGCCCATCGGCGGAAACGATCACCGCGTGCGCGTGCCCGATATCGCCGATCACCTGCAGCGGCTCGCCCTTGCCGCTCTCAACGTCCGCAAGGCGATACAGGCTCACGCGATGCTCGCCGTACGAAGCGCCCAAAAGGAAGCGTCCACGCGGTTCCGCGCACAGATACGCAAGGCTCGATGCGATCGGCGCGTTCGCGCGGGGCGAGAGGGCACCGGTCTGCGCATCGATCGCATACTCGTTCACTCGCTTGTCCGCACCGCGCGTGGCCGCATAGATCAGGGGGCGATCGGGCGAAAGCGCCATCGGCATGACGTTGTCCTGCGCGGCCACACGGGCGTGCGCCGTAAGCGCGCCGGTCCGGGCATCCAGATGGAACACGCTGATATCGCCGTCTTTCGAGTTCGCGACGTAGACGAAGAAGCGCGCGGGGTTCGGCTGGTTCATGGTGGGCGATTCCTTCTCGATTGACGGTGGCGCTCAACGCGGACTCAGAGCGCGCCGCTCTGGACCGATTCTTCGGTGAAGGCGCGGCGCGACGGCTTGTTGCGGGCAAGGAACGCGGCGGCGGCGGCGATCAGCGAGGTCACGCCGAGGCCGTAGAGCCCGCCCGCAATCGAGCCCGTATGCTGCTGGAGATAGCCGAACGTGGCCGGCGCGAAGAAACCGCCCAGGTTGCCGAGCGAATTGATGAGCGCGATCACGGCGGCGGCCACGCGGGCGTCGAGATAGCCTTGTGGCATCGGCCAGAACAGCGAGGAAGCCGCCTTGAAGCCGATGGCCGAGAAGCAGATCGCCACGAACGAGAACACCGGGTTCGCGGAGGTCGAAGCGAACAGACCGCATGCGGCAATCACGAGCGCGAGAGCGAGCCACGCCTGCTGGAAGCGGTACTTTGCCGAAAGCAATGCGAAGCAGTACATCGCGACGATGGCGATCATCCAGGGAATCGCGTTGTAGAGACCCACCTGGAAGTCGGTGAGGTCGCCCATCTTGCGGATGATGGTGGGCAGCCAGAACGTGGCCGCGTAGATCGTGAGCTGGATCGCGAAATAGAGGAAGCAGAACAGCACGATCTGCGGGTCTTTGAGGAGACGCAGCACCGGCACGTGGGCGCCCGTCGCGGCTTCGCGCTCGGCCTGCTCGCGCGCGAGATACGTTTCGAGCGCACCCTGCTCGTCGCTCGTGAGCCAGTGCGCGTCGCGAATGCGCGACTTCAGGAAGACCCAGCTCACGCCGCACAGCACGATGGAGAAGCCGCCTTCGATGAGGAACATCCACTGCCAGCCGGCAAGACCGAGGCCGCGCACGGAAAGCAGGGCGCCCGTGACGGGGCCGGAGAGCACCGAGGCGAACGCCGAGCCCGCGAGGAACACCGCCGCCGCCTTGCCGCGTTCCTTTTGCGGCAGCCATTGCGCGAAGTAGTAGATTACGCCGGGAAAGAAGCCCGCTTCGGCGATGCCGAGCAGAAAGCGCAGCACGTAGAACGACGTATCGTTGTGCACGAACGCCATGGCGGCCGCCACGAGGCCCCAGGTGCCCATGATGCGCGTGAGCCAGGCGCGCGCGCCGTACCTTTGCATGAGGATGTTGGAAGGCACTTCGAAGAGTGCATAGCCGACGAAGAAAAGACCCGCGCCCAACCCGTAGGCGGCCGCCGAAAGGCCGATATCGGCCTTCATGTGCGCACCGGCAAAGCCTACGTTCACACGGTCGATATAGTTCGCGATGAACATGATGAGGAAGAGCGGCAGCACGTGCCGCAAAACCTTGGCGCTGGCCGACTCCAGCAGGTCTTCATAACGGTTGGCGGGGGCGGACATCGCGGTTGTCTCCTGTGGGCGCTCCGGTAGCGCGCGGTTTGGATCGATTGTGGTACGTTGTCTGATGACATTCTAGACAGGTCCGTCGCCACAGCCAACGTCGCGTTTACCCTGTTCCGGAACGTGAATCATACCCGATGTCCTCGCTACGGCGCACTCGGCGCCCTTCCCGGTGCGAAAAAAGGAGCGACGGGGTTTTCGCCGGGGATGATCTGAAGTACGATGGTTGTACGATGACTTAACTCAACCGCACGAAAGTTCGGAGACGACATGCAAATCACTGGCGACATGCTCATTGGAGGCCGCGCGGTGCGCGGCACGGAAAAGCCCCTCACGGCTTTCAACCCAGCCACCGGCGAAGCGATTCCCGCACCGGCCTTCGGCAGCGGCACGGCCGCCGACGTCGACGCGGCCTGCAAGCTGGCCGCGGCGGCATTCGATGCCTACCGCACGCTGCCCCTCGACGAGCGCGCCGAGTTCCTTGAGCGCATCGCCGATGGCATTGCGGCGCTCGGGGACGCGCTCACCGAGCGCGCCCACGCCGAAACTGGCTTGCCCAAGGCACGCCTGGAAGGCGAGCGCGGCCGCACCGTGGGCCAGCTCAAGCTGTTCGCGCAGGAAGTGCGCCAGGGCCTGTGGCTCACGCCCACGCTCGACTCCGCCCTGCCCGATCGCAAGCCGCTGCCGCGAGCCGACCTGCGTCTGCAGAAGGTGGCGCTCGGCCCGGTTGCCGTATTCGGCGCAAGCAACTTCCCGCTCGCGTTTTCGGTGGCGGGCGGCGACACGGCCGCGGCGCTGGCGGCGGGCTGCCCGGTCGTCGTGAAGGCGCATGGAGCGCACCTCGGCACTTCGGAGATGGTGGGCCGCGTGATCCAGCAAGCCGTCAAGGACATGGGGCTGCCCGAGGGCGTGTTCTCGCTGATCGTCGGCGCGGGGCGCAGCGTGGGCGAGGCGCTGGTTGCGCATCCTGCCATCAAGGCCGTGGGCTTCACCGGCTCGCGCGCGGGCGGCACGGCGCTCATGCGCATCGCCGCGAACCGTCCCGAGCCGATCCCCGTGTACGCGGAGATGAGCAGCATCAATCCCGTCTTCCTGCTGCCGGGGGCGCTCGGTTCACGGAGCGCGGCCATCGCGCAGGGCTTCGTCGATTCGCTGGTGCTGGGCGCGGGGCAGTTCTGCACGAATCCGGGGCGTATGAGGAAGGCGCGCGCCGCCTTGGCGATACCGTGGGCGTGAGCGCGCTCGCACAAGGCCAGCCAGCGAGCGGACCGAACCAGGCGTTTGCCGCCCTCTTCGTGACGGACGCGAAAACGTTCCTCGCGCAGCCGACCCTGGAAGATGAAGTGTTCGGGCCGGCTTCGATGCTCGTGCGCTGCAAGGACGAAGCCGAGCTGCTCGCGGTGGCGGAGCATTTCGCGGGCCAGCTCACCGCGACGATTCAGATGGACCGCGACGACGTGCCCACTGCCATGCGCCTCGTGCCGATTCTCGAGCGCAAGGCCGGCCGCCTGCTCGTGAACGGGTTCCCGACCGGCGTGGAAGTCACGCACGCCATGGTGCATGGTGGCCCGTTCCCGGCTACGTCCGATAGCCGCGCGACTTCGGTGGGCACGAGTGCGATGGAGCGGTTCTTGCGGCCCGTTTGTTATCAGGATTTTCCTGCCGAACTGCTGCCTCAGGCGCTCGCGGACGGCAATCCGCTCGGGCTGTGGCGGCGCAGGGACGGTGAGTTTGTGAAGGGGTGAGGTTTGGGAGGTCGCGGTTCTTTGCCACTTTGGGCTTTTCTTGTGATCGCGGCGGTTTGCTAGCGTTGCCCCTGGGCGGGGCTGCAGCTGCTTTGCTTTGCACAGCGGCAAAGATCGCGGTGCATGCGCTTGAAACTTGTTTTCGCGTCGGTCTGTTAACGTTGCCCCTGTGCGGGGCGGCGGCTGCTTTGCTTTGCACAGCGGCAAAGATCGCGGTGCATGCGCTTGAAACTTGTTTTCGCGTCGGTCTGTTAGCGTTGCCCCTGTGCGGGGCGGCACCTACTTTCTTTGCCGCGGCAAAGAAAGTAGGCAAAGAAAGCCGCTCACACCGCCAATGCCTGCCACCATTCACCTCTCGTCGTAGTTGGTGAATGGCTC
>NZ_JAYMRY010000070.1:0-18899 GCF_038900695.1 Paraburkholderia sp. JHI2823
GATCGTCGGTTCAATATACCCAAATACCTCTTCCTCGAAGAACAGCGAGCCATCGTTCCAGCATCGATTCGCGTAGGCGCCTGCCATGACTTCGACATAGGCAGTACCTTCCAACGATGACCGGTCTCTGATGGCCCGGACCTGGCAAGCCGAACTCATTGATCGGACCTCCTCGAAAATGTGCGTGATCTCGATTGTCCGCGATCCAGCCAGCGATGTCGAACGGCCGATTATGGCCGACCGACGCCCGACGACCGAGCAACACGACGTGTTTTGGAATGAGGCTAGCGATAGTTCACGAAATTAATAATGTCATTGAGAAACCACGGCAGGATCAGTTGTGTATCGGGATCGCTTACGCCGACCGTGAGTCTCGGGGGTTTTGACGAGTGCGAACCGGCTGGCGCGGGGCTATGCAGCATGTAGGTGTCGGTCTCGGCAGCAGGTGGCGTCGATGCACATCCGGCGACGACAACGAAGAGGGACGCTGCACAGCACAAGCGCTTCATGATGGAGAACTCCAGCCATGTTGACCTTGATTTCCAAGGGTACCATCGACACGTAGAACCCCGCGCCGCGCCGTACAAAAGCGGCACGTCTGCGGCGAGACTGAAGGCAACCCCTCGTTTTCCCTGTGAAGAGTAGCGCACCGCCCCGGCCGCAGCCGAAAGCGAATCATTGCCGCTGCGTCTGGAGATATTGAGGCACGTCGCTCGTCGGAATGCGGGCGGTATTCTTCACGAGCGCCAGGTAGCTGACGTTTGATTTTCGATATCCGAAAAGAAATACGATCAAAGCGGCGATAATTGAAATCGACATCTAACTACGCTATATGGCATCGGCAACCGCATGTTCTTCGCATCGCGAAATTCGAAGGGCATTCGAGTGAGTTGCCGAGTAGCTCTCATTTCACGCGGGGCAATACGAGCCCGACTGGAAAACCGGGTACGCTTGCCGTGATGGCGTCCCGCTTCCCGTCGTAGCGAATTTCGAGCTCGCCGTTTGCGTCCGACATCACCAGCAAACCGTGTTCGTACTGAAGGGGAATGTGTGTCGACGGATCGCCCGTGTTCGTGACCAGGAATTCGTCGCCACGGCGGCTGATTACGGTCGTGTCGATATCGCCCGCCGCCTTCCACGATCCGATGAACTCGTCCCCTGCCTTTGTGCCGCATGAAACGAAAAGCGAAGATGCGCCGACGGCTATGAGAGTCACGAACGCGATGCGCTTCAATTCTTCGGTCCAGGGTCGGGAAGGATTCAGATGGCAAGCCGGGCGCTCCAGTTGGCCGGCAACGGTGCGCTCCGGTAAAACCCCCATATGGACGCGCGCTCCGACCAGCGCGCGCAGCGTATCGTAGACGCCGACGAGCGTCAAGCGACGGGGAAAAGTCACCTCGGCGCGTGACGGATCGCATCGACCATCGCGGTTCGCGAGCGTTCAGCGTTCCTGGCGCTGCACGCGCCAAGGCACGTGTCCATAAGTTGTGCGCGCATCGACCGACGCTGTTACCGCGCAAATCGCCTTTCGCCCCCCTCTGCGGACAATCACTGCTGGCATCCTCAATCCGGATGTCCTAATGTCCAATGATGCCGCGCTCCGGCATGTTTGAACGGTCTTCCCACGTACTTCAATTTTGTCCGAGCAAAAAACACGGAGACACTGATGAGAGATACCCCGTTCGCAGTCCGAGGAAAAAAAGCGCGCCTCTGTGCCGCGATAGCCATGGCTGGCATGGCGATTGCGCCCGGCGCAGGCGCTGGCGAACACGACGGCGGCATGCCCGAATGGAACCGGCTGCCCGCGTTTGTGGTGGCGAGCAGTTTGCGGACGACAAACTATGACGGCACGAGCGACGACCTGCTCACCGCCGGGCTCGGGAAGACCGGGCTCGTCGGGCCGCAGCCGGCCGTCTTGAACCCCGCGGCGCCAACTGCGGCGGAGCTGCGCAGGCTCGCGATCTGGGCGAACTATCGCGCGCTCGTCGACATCACGGCGAACGGCGGTTATGGCCGCTTCTGGGGGCCCAATGTCGACGTTTATGGCAACGACACACTGGGTGAAGGAAAAATCGCCGGCACCGAATATCTCGCGTTTGCGGACAATGGCACCGGCCGGCAGAACGTCAGCCTGCTCGTGCAGGTGCCCGCGAGCTTCGATCCGGCAAACGCGTGCATCGTCACGGCCACGTCGTCGGGCTCGCGCGGCGTCTACGGCGCCATTTCGGCGGCCGGAGAGTGGGGACTCAAGCGCGGCTGCGCGGTCGCTTATACCGACAAAGGCACGGGCAACGGCGCGCACGAGCTCATGAGCGATCTCGTCACGCTGATCGACGGCCGTCTCGCTAACGCCGCCACAGCCGGGCATGCGAGCATTTTCACTGCGAATGTCCCGCCTGGCGAACTGGCCGCGTATAACCAGCAGTTTCCGAATCGCTACGCGTTCAAGCACGCGCATTCCCAGCAGAATCCGGAAGAGGACTGGGGCAAGGACACGCTGGAGGCGGTCCAGTTCGCATACTGGGTGTTGAACGAGCGGTTCGGACCGCTCGTCAGCGTATCGGGCAATGCATCGCATCACGGCGTGCGCTATGCGCCTGGCGACATCATGACGATCGCGGCTTCCGTGAGCAACGGCGGCGGTGCGTCGCTTGCGGCGGCCGAGCAGGATCCGGGCAAGTGGATCACAGCCGTGGTGGTGGGCGAGCCGCAAATCAACGTCCGCATGCCCGGCAACGCGCAGGTGAAGGAAGGGGGCCAGCGTATCGCGGCGGCGGGCAAACCGCTCGCCGACTACATGACGCTCGCCAATCTGCTGCAACCCTGCGCCGCGCTCGCGGAGGCCGCCGCCGGCGCGCCCTATCTCACGGCGCTGCCCGTTGCGACGACAACGGCCATCCGCGAGGCCCGCTGCTCGTCGCTCGCGGTGGCAGGCTACATCCACGGCGCCGACACGCAGGCGCAGGCGAACGACGCGCTCGCACGTCTGCACGAAGCCGGCTACGAGGCGGATTCCGACCTGCTGCAAGCGCCGATGTGGGACTCCCAAGCCGTGCCGGCCGTCGCCGTGACCTACGCCGACGCGTACACGCGCTCGAGCGTGATCGATAACCTGTGTGGATTCAGCTTCGGCACGACAAACGCTTCCACGGGTGCCGCGGGCGTCACGCCCACGGCCTCGCCCATGCTCACCGTCTTCGGTGTGGGCAATGGTGTGCCGCCGACCAATGGGATCAATCTCGTCTATAACGTCACGCCGCCCGGCGGCGCCGACCATCGGCTGGCGACGCCCGACGCCAGCTTCGCCGGGGCCGTATGTCTGCGCGATCTGTGGACGAAGGGCGATCCGCGCATGCGCCGGAGCGTCCAGGCGATCAGCGTGAACGCGAACCTGCACGGCAAGCCCGCGATCATCGTGCAGGGCCGCAGCGATGCGCTCGTGCCGATCAATCACGCCTCGCGCGCTTACCTGGCGGCCAACAGCGAGAGGGAAGGCTCGCGCAGTCAGTTGTCGCTGTACGAGGTGACGAACGGGCAACACTTCGACGCGTTTCTTCCCGTGGCCGGCTTCGCTAGCCGATTCGTGCCCGTTCACTACTACAACATCGAGGCGCTCAATCTGATGTGGCGTCACCTGAAGAACGGCACGCCGCTGCCGCCGTCACAGGTGATCCGCACGATACCGCGGGGCGTCGGGCCGAGTGGCACGCCGCCGCTTGGCGTGGCGAACCTCCCCGCCATTGTCGAAAATCCGGGCAGCAATGCGATTCATGCGAGCAACGGCGTCGTGAACGTGCCGCATTGACACGCCCTGGCGACGTCATCTGATTGATGTCGCAACTAAATCGACTACGGGGCTTTTCGGCGCCTCGTAGTCGAGAATCAATGCGCCTCGCAACGCGCTGTCGAAATGTACAGTACCGGGACGCCTTTTATGCGTCCGTTGAGCGCCCTTGCGCGACGGCATTTGCCTGTATTTTTCGCGCCCCGCTTCTCTCCGGCCAAAGAGGCCAATCATCACCCATAAAATCCTCATGTAATTTCTACTGCGGGCATCGCTGCGACGCGCCGGGATGTGGTATATAAACCCGACGCCCCCTCGTTGGATCCGCATGCCGCTTTTCGATTTGCGCACCGTCATCTTGATGTCTTCGGTCATGCCGGGACTCATGGCAATCGCCCTCTTTTCGCTCGCGCGAAGCTTTCCTCAGAACATACGCGGAGTCCGCCACTGGGCTTTCGGTGCGCTGGTGGTCAGCGTGTCGGCCATCCTTCTCGCGTTGCGCGGCAGCGTGCCGGACTGGCTGTCGATCCTCGTGGCGAATTGCGGAATTCTCTTTGGCACCGGGCTGGCACTCGTCGGCTCGCAGCTTTTCTTCGGGCGACGACCGCGTGGCCGCTTCGTCGCAATGCTGCTCACGATCGGCGCTGCCGGTACGGCCTGGTTGTGGCTGGTCCATGAATCGCTCGCGGGCCGTACCATCCTGATCACTGGCGTGCTGACGGTGCTCTACGGTATGCACGGCATCCTCCTGCTGCGCGTCGGGCGGCCGAATCGCCCGGCCCTCTCCGTTGGCGTGCTGCTTCTGGCCGAATCCCTTGTGGCAGGTGCGCGCTGCATCACCGCCGCGCTTGCGACAGAGCGCTTGCCCGATCTTTTCGATCCCGGTTCGATACAGACGTTCTATCTCACCGCAGGAGCGGCGTTCTCGCTGCTCGTAACAGTGGGTCTTCTGCTGATCGCGACGGAACGACTACGCACCGAGCTTGAACGGCAGTCATACTGTGATCCCCTGACAGGTCTGCTGAACCGCCGCGCGCTGGCGCTCGCGTTCGAAGACGAACAGGAGCGGGCAAAACGCAATGGTGGCGTTCTCTCCATGCTGCTGATCGACCTCGACCACTTCAAGCGCGTGAACGACGAGCACGGGCACGACGCAGGGGACCGCGTGCTGATCGATTTCGCGCAACGCGCCAGCGAAGTGGTGCCGCAATCGGCTTATCTTGCGCGCTGGGGTGGAGAAGAGTTCGCTGTGCTGCTGCCGTCCCTCTCCTTGCAAAGCGCTTACCAGCTGGCAGGGGCCATCTGCGCGCGGATTGCCGAGCCCGTGCGCAGACCAGGCGTTAGCTACACCTGTAGCGCGGGCGTTGCTTGTCTCGCCGCCGCCGAAGCGACAATCGAACAGCTCGCGCGCGACGCCGACAATGCGCTTTATCGCGCCAAGCATCTGGGCCGCAACCGCGTCGAGATTTGCGACCGCGCATTTGCGGCCTGACGCGAGTAGGGTTTTGCGTTCGCCGCATCCGCGCCAGCGGCATTCGATTCTCCAGGTCGCGCGCAAACAGCCGGACGACGCAAAAGCGAGCAACCATCGTGATATACTGTACAAATATACAGTACTTTCTATAGGCTCGAATTCAGGAGCGACGATGCCGCGCGCTTCGATTATTCAACCGTTCATTGGACTCAGCGGCGACGTAGTCCAAACCCATGGTGTGCTCACCGAGAAATCCAGAAACCATGAGCCAGTTTATTTGCCGATCCTGGTGAATCGTTTGAGCCTCCTGGCAGAAAGGCAAACGTGAATCCACCGCCGTTACGTCGCATTGCGCATGTCGATATGGATGCGTTCTATGCTTCGGTAGAACTGCTCCGGTATCCAGAACTGCGCGGCAAGCCGGTTGTCATCGGAGGTGGCCGCAATGCCACGCCGGAACTGCGCCCCGATGGCACGCGCCGCTTCGCGCGGCTGCGCGACTACGCGGGACGAGGCGTCGTGACAACGTCGACTTACGAGGCGCGGGCGTTCGGGGTGTTTTCCGCAATGGGCATGATGAAGGCCGCGCAACTCGCGCCAGATGCCATTCTTTTGCCAACCGATTTCGACTCGTATCGACGCTACTCGCGTCTCTTCAAGGATGCCGTTCGAACCTTCACGGACCGAATCGAGGACCGGGGCATCGACGAGATATTCGTCGACCTCACGCTGGTGGAGGGCGAATCGCGCTCGCTTGGCCTGCGCATCAAGAATGCGGTTCGCGAAGCCACGGGCCTAACGTGCTCCATTGCGATTGCACCGAACAAACTGCTTGCAAAGATCGGCTCAGAACTGGACAAACCCGACGGCCTCACGATTCTCTCGATGTCGGACCTCGAGTCGCGCATCTGGCCGCTAGCCGCAAAAAAGGTCAATGGCATCGGGCCGCGCGCTAGCGAACGTCTGGCTGAGCTCGGTATCTCGACGGTCGGTGATCTCGCGCGCGCCGATCTCGGGCTGCTACAGGAAAGCTTTGGGCGCACCTACGCCGCGTGGCTCGCGCGAATCGCACACGGCTTGGATGACCGTGAGGTCGTGGTGTCGTCGGAGCCAAAGTCAATGAGCCGCGAAACCACTTTTGAACGCGACATGCACGTCGAACGCGATCGCGCGGTCCTGACACCCGCGCTGACTCAGCTTTGCGAAAGAGTCGCGGACGATCTGGATCGCAAGGGCTATTGCGGTCGGACGGTGGGCGTCAAAGTCAAATTCGCTGACTTCAAAATCGTTACCCGGGATATATCGCTGCCTGTGGGTGTTCGCGATACGGCCAATATCCGGCGCGCCGTCGGCGCATGTCTGAAGCGTATCGAACTGGATCGGCGCATCAGGCTCATTGGCGTGCGCGTCAGTGCGCTTGAACGTCGATCGGCCGACAACCCCGATGGCCCTGATACGGGCCCGATCCAGGGCGAGCTGCCCTTCGATTGCTAACGTGCGCTAGCAATCGAGGAGCGAGCCATGGGCGCTGACTTCCGAAGAGCAAGCTAGAGAATGCGGTCCAATGCTTTGGCGAACCTGGCAACCGTGCCTTCGACGTCATGCAGCTTGTCCAGCCCGAACAGGCCGATGCGGAAGGTCTTGAAATCCGCTGGCTCGTCGCATTGCAAGGGCACGCCGGCCGCGATCTGCACGCCCGCATCGGCGAATTTCTCGCCGGACCGTATGCCGTCGTCGTCCGTGTAGCTGACGACGACGCCCGGTGCCTGATAACCTTCGGCCGCCACGCTTCTGAAGCCCTTGCTGACCAGAAGCGAGCGAATGCGCGAACCGAGTTCGAGCTGCTCCGAGCGCACCTTTTCGAAACCGTATGCCTCGGTTTCTTTCATCACGTCGCGCAGCGTCGCGAGACTGTCCGTGGGCATCGTGGCGTGGTACGCAAATGCGCCGCTCTCGTAGGTCTCCATGATCTGCAGCCACTTGCGAAGATCGCAGGCGAAACTGGTGCTGGTCGTTGCGTCGATTCTTTCGCGCGCGAGAGGACTGAGCATGACCATCGCGCAGCACGGCGAGGCACTCCACCCCTTTTGCGGCGCACTGATGAGCACGTCGACACCGGTGGCCTCCATGTCGACCCAGACCGTGCCGGAGGCGATGCAATCCAGCACGAACATCCCGCCGGCAGCATGCACAGCGTCGGAAACCTCGCGCAACCACGCATCGGGCAGCATCATCCCGGATGCCGTTTCGACGTGCGGCGCAAAGACCAGATCCGGCTTGTGTTGCCTGATCGCGGCGACCACGTCTTCGATTGCGGGCGGTGCATAGGCGGCCTGCCTTCCTTGCTCGACCGGACGCGCCTTCAATACCGTCGATTCGGACGGAATGCTGCCCATGTCGAAAATCTGCGACCAGCGGAAACTGAACCAGCCATTGCGGATGACCAGACACTTCTTGTTCGTCGCGAACTGCCGTGCCACGGCTTCCATGCCGAATGTACCGCTGCCCGGGACGACGACGACCGATCTCGCGTTGTAGACGTTTTTCAGGACGGCGGAAATATCGCGCATGACGCCCTGGAAAAGCCGCGACATATGGTTGATGGACCGATCTGTGTATACGACTGAATATTCGAGGAGTCCCTGGGGGTCGACATCGGGAAGTAAACCTGGCACGCTCGCCTCCGGTAGAGGATGAATACGGTTAGCGATACTGGTGATTCGATACCGCTGCAACAATGCGAATAGGCTTCATGTTTGGCTCGACGAAAGCAGATTCTAGCGAAAGCCGAACGCAGCCTGGGGAATCTTTGCAAGCATCGCTTGGGTTCGATAACCCGTGACAGTTGTGCGACGCAGCAGAATCAGTCCTCCGAGGAAGGATCAATGAGGCACAGCGACGACCCGAATATACCGGACTGGCTCGTCGTCTGCCGCACGGCACGGCTCCGAATGAACGGATGAGAAGGAATATGTGTGATAACGCAACGTGGAATCTCTGCAATCTTCTAGCGTCTTCTTGACTGCCTTGACTGCGCGGCCCGTCGCTGACGGCATGCTCGCGCGCCGATCCTCCCTGGTTCTCGACTATTGACTACAGCCGCAAAAAAGGCGACCGTATCCCTCTTGCTTCTGATTCGCTGTTGTCTCGATCAGTCTAACCATCCGAGGTAACCATGTGGATCGAAAACGCCTTGAGAAAGAGGCCGTTCGAGCGCGCCGGCGCAAGCCAACAGGCGATTGCCGATAACCTCATCGCCAACGCGCCGGTCAGCAGCCTCATCACTCCCGTGGAGGCAGCGACATGAAACCGGTGACACCGATACCTGCGCAACCGCATCGCATGCCATTTTTGCAGGGGCTTTTGCCCGTCAATCCCGGGCAATTGCCGCACGACATCATCGCGGGAATCACGCTGGCGGCACTCGGTATTCCGGAGGTGATGGGCTACACGAAGATCGCCGGCACGCCCACCGTCACGGGCCTTTATACGATCCTGCTGCCGCTCCTCGCATTTGCCATTTTCGGCGCTTCGCGTCAACTCGTCGTCGCCGCGGATTCCGCCACGGCCGCTATTCTTGCGGGCACGCTCACGACCGTCGCTGCATTGGGCAGCAAGGAATATGTGGGCCTGACGAGTACCGTCGCCTTGACCGTTGCCGTGATGCTGATGATCGCGCGCGTCTTCCGCCTGGGTTTTCTGGCCGATTTTCTTTCGCGCAGCGCATTGATCGGATTCCTGACGGGCGTGGGCATCCAGGTCGCGGCCGGCGAGCTCGCCGGGCTGATCGGACTCGCGAAGCAGGGACATGGTCCGTTGATGCAGATTCTCTCAGTGTTCCAGCGCATCGCCCAGGCCAACTATCCGACCACGCTGCTTTCAATCGCCGTCCTCGCCGTGATCATCGGGTGCAAGCGGATCGCGCCGCGCGCGCCAGGTGCGCTCATTGCCGTGATCGGTTCCATCGTGGCAAGCGGCGTGTTCAATTTCGCCGCACACGGCATTTCGATAACGGGTGAAGTGCCAGGCGGCCTCCCCTCGTTGTCCCTTCCGCCATTGCCGATAGGCAAGCTCGACCAGGTGCTGGGGACAGCCGCTTCATGCTTCATCGTGATCCTTGCCCAGAGTGCGGCGACGGCCCGCGCGTATGCCAACCGCTACAACGAAAAGGGCGACGACAACGCGGACATTATCGGGCTCGCCGCCGCGAACGCGGCAGCGGCGTTCACGGGCACGTTCGTCGTGAACGGCAGTCCCACCAAGACCGAAATGGTCGACGACGCAGGCGGACGTACCCAGGCCGCGCATTTGACGACGGCTGTCATCGTGCTGCTGGTGCTGCTCTTTCTCACGAAGCCGCTGAGCTTTCTGCCTGCTGCCGTATTGTCGGCCATCGTCTTCATGATCGGCGTGAAGCTGATCGACGTGAAAGGCATGGTCGAACTGTTCCGCATGCAGAAAGACGAGTTCGTCGTGGCGTTGCTCGCGGCCGGCGTGGTCGTGTTCGTCGATGTGATGCACGGCATCCTCGCGGCCATCGTGCTTTCGCTCATCGCACATGCGCGGCATAGCTATCGCCTGCGCACGCGCGTGCTGACGCGTGGCCCCGACGGAAACTGGGTCGCGCGTCATGTCGAGCCGAACGTGCTCGCGGCGCCCGGCATCGTCGTCTATCGTTTCGAAGCAGACCTTTTCTATGCGAACACCGGCCGCTTCACGGAAGAGGTGCTGAGACTGGTCAACGAGGCGAGTCCGCCGCTGCGTTGGGTGGTGATCGACGCTTCGGAGATCAACAATATCGACTACACGGCAGCCAAGACACTGATCCAGTTGGGTAGCGAACTCGACAAGCGCGGCGTCGGTATTGCCGCCATCGCCATTCCCGCCGGTGTGCGGCATGAAGTCGAACGTTACGACGCGCTGCGTACTGCCAACGCGCATCGCGAGATCTTCGCGACGGTTGATCAAGCCATTGAGACACTGAGCAAGATGTCGCCCACCACGCCCGCCGCTTCTACGGGCGACAAAGCCGACTGAAAAATTGCAAACTTGAACCGGTCCGCTTAGACCTCGAATCGAAAAGGGAGTGATGGGTGTCTGATACCGCTGCATCAAAACGTGCCGAATCCGCCACGGATCGCGCTGATCCCACGACTCTCGCGGCGCCGGAAGATCCCTCCACGCTGTTTGGGGGGCGTGGGTCGGTCGCAGCGCGTATCGAGCGGGGCAAGGCCGCCCGCAATAAAATCCCGCGCGAGAAACTGGCCAAGTGCAAGATCGCGGATCGCGATCCCATCGCGCTGCTCGATGCCTCCAATGTCGGCAGGGTGCCTGAACTGATACCCATCCGCTACGGGCGGATGGTCGCGAGTCCGTTCGCGTTCTATCGGGG
Organism: Paraburkholderia sp. JHI2823; assembly: GCF_038900695.1. Lineage (NCBI taxonomy): Bacteria > Pseudomonadati > Pseudomonadota > Betaproteobacteria > Burkholderiales > Burkholderiaceae > Paraburkholderia > Paraburkholderia sp. JHI2823. The sequence goes on from NZ_JAYMRY010000070.1 coordinate 10,651, forward strand.
TGCCGCACCGCTGATGGCGCACGATCTATCGAAGCTGCCGCATTCGAACATGATCGTGCAACTGGGGGGCGACGCGCACCTGGCCAATTTCGGGCTCTTTGCGAGCCCGGAGCGGCGCATTCTCTTCGGCCCCAACGACTTCGACGAGACGCTGCCTGGCCCCTTCGATTGGGACATTCGCAGACTTGCCGCATCGTTCGTGATCGCCGCGCGTGAGCGCGCATTTGCGTTGCGTGACCAGCGCGCCGTCGTGCGTCGGCTGTGCGAGACGTTCCGGCAGCGAATCAGCGAATTCGGCCGTATGGATACGCTCGACGTCTGGTATTACCAGTTCGATGCGGCGAGCATGCTCGCCATCGCGGATTCGACGGCTGAAAAGAGGAAAGAACTGGCCGTCATCGACAAGGCGCGGCAACAGTCGTCGCGTTCCGTGCTCAATCATGCGACCGAGCTCGTCAACGGCAAGCTCCGCATCAAGGAGGCGCCTCCGCTCGTGTACCACGTCCCGCTGGCGAGTCCGCACGATCAAAAGCAGTACGACGCGATGGTGCGGCGCTTCTTCGCCGACTACCGGCTAACGCTTCCCGACGACAGGCGCGCCCTCTTCGATCGCTACGAACTGGTGGATGTCGCGATTCGCGTCGTGGGTGTCGGGTCGGTGGGAACGCGATGCTACGAGGCGCTTTTCATGGCCGACGGCGAGTGCCCGCTATTCCTTCAGCTCAAGGAGGCGCGGGCCTCCGCGCTGGAGGGTTATCTCGCGCCGAGCCGCTATCCCAATCATGGACAGCGCGTAGTGGTGGGCCAGCGTCTGCTCCAGTCGGCCAGCGATATTTTTCTCGGCTGGTCGAAAATGCGCCACACGGGCAACGACTTTTATGTCCGGCAGCTACGCGACATGAAAGGTGCATTCGACTTCACTACTTTCGACGTCGAAGACCTCGGCGAATACGCGGTTTCCTGCGCTCACGCGCTGGCGCACGCCATGGCGAAAGCCGGAGATCCCGCGTTGCTCAGCGGATATCTGGGCAAGTCCGCTGCATTCGACGATGCCATCGTGCAATTCGCGCTCGCTTATGCGGAGCAAAATGAGGCGGACTGGACGGCTTTGAAAACAGCAATCAAGGCGGGACGCATTCAGGCGATTCGTGAATGACGCTGCCGCACTTGTCTCACCCAAAAGGCGTTCGAGGAGGAAAACCATGAACAGGCTTGCCAGATCCCCAACGGGCGACCGGCGGCCGTTATCGTGGTGGATAACCGTTCTCGCCGCGGCGCTATGCTTCTTGTGCCAGAGCGCCTTCGCGCAAACCGACGAGAGAGCGGCAGGACTGCGCGACAAATATCAGAGTCTGAGCGGGCAGCTCGCGCAGAATCCGTTTCATCGACCGCTGTACCTCGAATCGCAGGAGTTGCCGTCGGCGCTCAAGGGCGATATCTACGGTGTGATCGAGTTTCCCTTCGCGACGGTCAACGACGCGCTCAACGACCCGGCTAAAGGCCCCGCCAACTGGTGCGATGTGCTGATCCTGCATCTGAACATCAAGTACTGCCATGCAACGACGAACGAAAACGGTACCGTGCTCGCGGTGAACATCGGCAAGAAAACCGAGGAATCGCTTTCCTCGTCCTACCGCGTGCAGTTCAACTATCACCCGGTAGTGAGCGAACCGGATTATTTTCGCGTGGAGCTCTCCGCCGCCACGGGTCCACTCAGTACCAAAGACTATCGGATCGTGCTGGAGGCGATACCCGTGGGCGATAACCGCACGTTTATCCATCTGACTTACGCATACGGTTACGGCGTGGCAGGAAAGCTTGCGATGAAAGGGTACCTGGCGACGATCGGAAGCGACAAGGTGGGATTTTCCGTCACGCGAGATCCGTCCACGGGCGAGACGCATTACATCGGCGGCGTGCGCGGTCTGGTGGAGCGCAATACGATGCGCTATTACCTCGCCATCGATGCCTATCTCGGCGCGCTTTCGAGCCCGCCCAACGCGCGCCTCGACAAGCGTCTCACCGACTGGTTCGATGCCACGGAACACTATGCGCGGCAATTGCACGAAGTGAGCCGCTCCGACTATATGCAAATGAAACACCACGAGTATCAGCGTCAGCAGATCGCGCAATAGCGCACTGCTATTTTCGATCAGTGTTGCTGACGATCACTCGCTTCGCGCATGCGTCGTGATCTGCACGAAGTCGGCGACGATATGACCGGCGCCGTAATGCGCTTCCATCTGCTTCAACTGCTGCCCGACCGCAGCGAGGTAAGCCGCGCGAGACTCGGCTGGCGGACGCAGCCCATCGAACAACGGCGCGGGCGTGATCAGCAGGACGATCATCTCGGTGCCGAACGGCTTGTCCACGAGCCAGTCACCCGTTCCGCCCACCGTCGCCGAAAACCCCGGCGGCGCCTGATTGTCGCGTTCGTGAGTGCTCGGCACGAGATGCACGACACTGCCGTCGAGCGCGAAATAGTCCACGTTGACGTATGACTCGTAGTGCGGCGTAGTGATGTCGACGATGAGCGGCATGCCTTGCACCAGTTGCGCGTCGGGTGGCCGCGTACGGATCGTCGCGCCGCCGCCCGCCTCGTGATTCGCGCGCCAATATGGCGCGAACGCACTGACGACCTCGCAATTGTGATTGTCCACGGCAACCACGTCGAGTTTCGCACCCTGCCCGCCCGGTGTTTTTGCGAGCGCATCGCGCACGTGCGCCATGTTCTCGCCCGCGTGTGCAAAGCCGCGAACCTGGATCACATGCTCGGGCAGCGAGGCCGAGAGCGCCGAGCACGGAACACGCGCGAGCGTCGAATTGAGCGCTGCGAGCGATGCTGCGTCGGCCACCGCGGCGCTGACCGCCGGCGCCAACGCCGTTGCGCTCGCGGCGGGCACATTCGCGACGACGGCGGCCGGCGCTGCTGCCAGCACCGGCGTGGGCTGGACTTCCGAGGCCATCTTCACTGCACTGGCCGGCGCGCTGGCCGTGACAGGCGGATTCGCGCGCTGCGTTTCATTCGCATAAAAGATTCGATATCCGAACCACATCCCCGCAGCAACGACAATCGCACCGACGCCAACGGCCCCTACGCGCGCACCGGTGAATGCCGACGCGTGCGAAAGCACGCCCATACCCTCCATAAACTGATTGACGCTCGGCGTACGCGATGCGCGGTCAAACGAAAGCGCAGCGCTCAGCGTGCGCCATTGGCTGCGATCGAGGCCCTGCGGCCGCTCGGCGCGCATCTTGTCGCTGCGCGCCTGGGTCGCCGACTTGCGGTTGAACGGATGCTTGCCCGTGAGCAGTTCGTAGGTCACGCAGGCGAGCGCATAGACATCGTCGCGCGGATCCGGCTCGCGGTGCTCGAACATTTCCGGGCTCGCATAGGCGGGCGTGATGCCGCCGAGCGTGGCGGGATCGAACACCGTGACATCGGGATCCTCTTCGGGCCGCTGAAAAACACGGGCAATACCGAAGTCGATCACTTTCACATCGCCGCCATCGGTGAGGAAGACGTTGGCGGGTTTGAAATCGCAATGCACGAAGCCGCGTTCGTGCGCATAGGCGAGCGCCTGCCCCATGCCGGCGATGATCGGACGCGCCTTCTCGAACGGCATGCCCGCGAAACCGGGCGCACGCAGCACCTTGCTGAGCGGCTTGCCAGACAGATACTCCATCGTGAGGTAGACGAGCGGGCCGTCGCGATCGAAGTCGTACACGGTGACGATGTTCCGGTGCGCGAGCGTCTGCGCCTTGCGCGCCTCGCGCTGAAGCGCGATCAGCGAAGTGGGCTGGCCGCGGAACTGCACGTTCAAGACCTTGATCGCAATGTAGGGTTTGCGGTCGGAAGCTTCGAGCTTGCGCAGATCGAGCGCCTTGTAGACGGTGCCCATGCCGCCCACGCCCAGACATTCCTCGAGCACGAAACGCCCGTTGAGCGTGTCGCCGATTCCCTTCACGTGCTCGGCGTCTTCGCCTGCCGTAAAGGCGCGTGCGGCGGCTAGCGTCTCGTGAATGCGGGTGGAGTCGTCAGTGGCCGCCGCGCTGTCCTCGCGGTGTTCGATACGGCGCAGAACTTCGGCATAGACAGCGTCGGGCAATGGATGGACCGTCTGCGTCTCGTCCACGGCTTCGCGCAAGCGAGCGCAATTGGCCACGTCGATCGCGAGCACGTGGTCGATCTCGGCGAAGAACGCCTCGCGTGAGAGCGTCCCGCTCTGGAACGTCTGGATCAGCTGCGAAAGGCTCATCATTCGTATGCCTTCAACCCGCTTCAGGCTGGCCGACGCGCTTTTCCGCGCACGATCGCGCCGCGTGCGAGCGCCTGGCGCAATCCCCGTCGAGTCCGCTGCAGCGTGGCCTCGTCGTCCTTCAAGGATACAGAGTCCCCGCTCGATATGCGCCCACCGTGATCTCGGCCGGCGAGTGCAATGCACTTTGCAGCAAGGTCTGAAGAAAGATTAGTCCGCGGCCACGCGCAGCGCAATCGGTGCCTGAACTACCCTGGCCGCGCACCCGCATGTGTTGCCGCGAATCCAACCGCTGCGGCGCCCCCTGTTGGGAGCGCGCCATCAGTGTATCTGCGTTCGAACGCCGTCACGTGCCCCACGCGTTCGCCTCACATCGCCGCAAAGCCCCGCTGTGCAAGGCTCGAAGCGCTTTCATCGATGCCCACCGCATGACTGGCACAGCCTGTGCATTAAGAGGAGCGAGCCCGCAACATACTGCAGCTCAATCGCCAACTACCCTGTATTGCCCTTCTGGAGAACTGTCATGAGCAAGCTGATGATCGCAGACCTGAGCGTCGCACAAGAACTCGACCGTCGTGAAATGGGCGCCGTGCGCGGCGGCCTGGGCCTGTGGCCCGTCTACCTCGGTCCGAGCTACAAGTACGACTCGACCAACTTCACCGCCCAGCAGCTCATCGGGCAGACGAACAACATCGTGAACAACGTGGGCAACGACGTGGCATTCGCGTCGAACATCCACGCCACGGTCAACCCGGTGCAGAAAGCGAGCAACACGATCAACTTCTGATGGCCGGCGGCGGCGCGACTGGACCCTATCGGTCGCGCCCCCACCGATTCGCTTGCCTTGCGCTTGCGTGTACACCGCTCATCCTTATTGGAGGCTCAACATGACTTCCCTCGTTATCCGCGAGCTTGCGCCCGGCACGGAACTCGACCGCCGCGCCATGGCCGCCGTACGCGGCGGCAACAACAGCTACGGCTCGATCGCCAACATCACCGTTTCGCCGAACATCGTGCAGAACATCTCGCAGATCCAGGTGGTCGACGTCGCGGCGCTGAACAACATCGGTTACATCGGCGCGGGCTTCGGGCCGCTGAATCTCAAGGTCAATCCCTCGCAATATGCGAGCACCGGCGCGTTCCTTTGACCGCTGCCGCGCCCCCTGAATGCAGACGGTGCCGCGAGGCACCGCCTGCTTCTTTGCGTGCGCGCGTCACCGCCTATACTCAGGCCATACAGGAAACATCCCCCCTCACATGGAGGAGAGCATGAGCATTCTCGTCATCAAGGATCTTCCGGAAAGCGTCGAACTGGACAGGCAAGCCATGGCCGCGATCACGGGCGGTGCGAGGGTCGCCTCGCACCAGACGCAACTCACGCCGCGGCCATACATCGGAGTCCGGGTGGAAATTGAGGGCGCGCCAACACAGCGCGGGCCGGCCAGCGCTAACGCCGTGCGGCCCCGGCCCACGCTATTGCGCTGAACTCACGCGGCGCGCGCCGTCATGGCTGGACGTGTGAGCGCCGGCGGAAACACGCACCACGAGCCATCGTCGTGACGGAAGAAAAAGATTGCAATCGTGCGTGCGGGGTGCGCCGCCTCGACGCACACGTAACGCAGCCGATGATCCTGCGTGCGGCTAAACCGCACCACGCGGGCCGGCACGCGCGCATTGGGGGCGAGCCACTTGTCGACGAGGGTGCGCAGCGAAGATTCGTTGGAGTTCATGTTGGTCTCCGAGGCGTGGGGTCATGGGGGATGGCGGTGGTTCGATGGAAGTGCCGCTCAAGCGGCCTGCACGGCGAACGCAGCGTGGCGGGCTTGCACCCGGTGAGCGTGAACGAGCGCACGAACGACGCGCAGGCCGGCAAGCGGATGAGTCATGCAGCTGCGGACCTGTTCGCTGCGGCCCTTTCCGTCCACGCACCACGTGCAGAAATGCTCGCAGTTGTTGCTGAGCAGTCGATAACGGTCTTCACCGAGACGCGAACGCGCGCGCGCAACAGCCTCGCGCCCCGCATACGCCGCGAAAGGATGCGCGACGACGGCGACTTCGTGACCGGCTGCGAAGCACTCGAGCGTGACCTCTTCGATCGGGCCGCGGTGCAGCGACGTGCACAGACCGGCGTAGTGAACGACGCGGCCGTTGCCCACATAAATGCCGTGGTGGCTATAGCCCGCGCGACGCGAAACGAGATGCGCACCAAGTGGCGGTTCTGCTGCGTTCATCGTCGGTCGAAGATCGGGGCTCATGACTGCTTCCGTCTGAGTGGTTGCCGCTTCTCCCAGAAGGTTCGGCGGTCGCCAACTAACCTGCATCACTCATGCCAGACGGCGCGATCACGGTGGGATAAGGGTTGCCGGGAAATTGGATGCGGCGGCAGCACAAGTGTGTCGGCGGCGCGCCAACGAATCCGGCTCGACTGTGTCGGCCACATGCCGTCACTTCGAGCATGATCCGGACGATGAGGGGAACATGCCGATGTGTCGGAATGCTGACGACAACGTGCCGCCCGCCTGTTGGGAAGCACACGACCAATGCAAGGCGAAGCAAGCGGGCGCTGTTGCGCGCGTAACTCGCCGCCGTGCCGCGATGGCTTATTCGGCAAGGCCCGCAGCGAACCGTCGCGCAGGCGCCGCTTCTCGCCGAAAAATGGCATGCTGCTTGCAAGGTATGGGCGGAACGCCGCGCCCCCGCGGCCATCATCTTGACGGAGACCAGTCATGACCTCGCTCACCATCAACGACCTTCACGAGCAGCGCGATATCGACCACGAAGGGATGTCGTTCATTCGGGGCGCGGGCGCTCCGTGGGTTTTCGGCTGGATACAGCCCTACCAGCCCGCGCAGCCTTCCGGACTCGGACCGATCATCAATCTTTATCAGACCAACAACACGTTCTACGCGAATCAGGTCATCAATCAGTACCAGACGCTCGACGTGACGAATTCCGCCGCCAATTCGAATGTGACGGTGGGCGTGGGGCAGAACGGCAAGAACAATGGTCTCGTCGCGTAGCCTATGGAGGCCCGATCGTGACAAGCGCGTTATTGTGGAGCTCGGCATCGCGCACTGACGTGGGCCGTGTCCGGGCGCTCAACGAGGATGCATGTCTCGATCTGCCGCAGCGCGGACTGTGGGCAGTGGCTGACGGAATGGGCGGCCATACGGCGGGCGACCTGGCGAGCGGCATGATCGTGCGAGCGCTTGGCGCGCTCACCGCGCCCAACTCGCTCATCGCGTTCTCGGCGGCCACGCGCGGCACGCTACAGACGGTCAATCACCAGTTGCGCGAGGAAGCTGCGCGGCGCGGCGTTCGCATGATCGGCAGCACGGTTGCGGTGCTCATGGCAAGGGGGCGCGAATGCGCCTGGCTGTGGGCGGGCGACAGCCGCATCTACCTCTATCGTGACACGCACCTCGAGGCGCTCACGACCGACCACAGCTACGTGGCGGAGCTTCAGGCGCAGGGGCATTTGAGTGCGGAGGCCGCGCGGCACCATCCGTCGCAGCATCTGATCACACGAGCCGTCGGTGCGGCGGACTGGCTTGAACTCGATGAAGGCCGCATCGTCGTGCAAGACGGGGATCGCTTTCTGATATGCAGCGATGGCCTCAGCAATGAAGTGCAAGCGCCGGACATCGCGCGGGTGCTGGAGGCCGGCGACTGCCAGCTCGCGGCTGAAACGTTGGTCGATTTGGCCTTGCAGGCCGGCGGGCGCGATAACATCACCGCCGTGGTCGTAAGGGTGGATGATCCTGTCGCCGCGGATCATACGCTTGTTAATCCCGCCGTGGGGCGGTGAAGGTTAGGGGTTTTCTGTGCTGTTGGGCCGCTTTGGCTTTTGGCCTTTCCTTGTTTTCGCGTCGGTATGCAGGCGTTGCCCCTGTGCGGGGCGGCACCTACTTTTCTTTGCCGCGGCAAAGAAAAGTAGGCAAAAGAAAGCCGCTCACACCGCCAATGCCTGCCACCATTCACCTCTCGTCG
>NZ_JAYMRY010000071.1:0-18080 GCF_038900695.1 Paraburkholderia sp. JHI2823
AAAATAGCCTCAAGCCGCCGAAAGAACGTTGAATTCGCGTTGCGATTGCACAATGCGAAAGTTTGCGACCGGCGGGCGCGTAAATCGAGGAGCGCCGCTTCCGCCGAGGGTGTATTTCCGCAACCTGTTAGGGGAATAACGGGTACGGGCGCGCCGTATTGCAGGTGTGGTACTCGGAATGGATGGTCGAAATGGACATCATCGACATGGCCCGCGCATCGGGATTGACAGTGATCCTCGACGGCAGAATCGGCCGCGAGCAATACCAGAGCGTGTGCGGCTCAGTATCGGCGCTACAGCGATTCGCCGAATCGCTGCGCCAGTGCGCCAAGGATGAGCGCGAACATGACAGCGCCTGCAGCCGTCACCTGGGAGCCGCGCGTCTGGCCGATTATTCAAGCGCTTCGGGGGACTCGCGAAAGTAGCAGGTGTCCCAGCGATACTTGCTCAAATCACGCGATCGGATCGGTGCTGGACCAACGCAGATGCCGATGATGGAGCAGATCAATGGGGTCTCCGAACCGACCGTTTTGTACGAGACGTACGGTGAACGCGGTGCGCGGGCGGTCGAGGGTTCGCATCTAGCCGCTGCGAGCTACCCGAGCGCTCTCGCTGCAACGTTCGAGCGAAATGGCCCGGCTCGGCAGGCGTCAGGTCAACGTGACGATGACTCGTTTTTCAATGCCACGCTCAAGGATCGTGAGCTCCGTTTGGTACGATTGTCCATTCTTTCTGGCTTCGTCGATTGCGGGTAATGAGATTCCCTTGGCCGCCAGTTCAGTCTGCGCTGCGTTTGGCTGCAAACGCCTCGCCATCCACACAACGAGGTTCGGGAAATGAAGACTCTGTTCGCGCTTCTCGTTGATATATTTCTCGATCTTTAACATTTCGGTTCGCGACTATTCGCCACGGAAAAAGTTGTTTCAATACGCGGATGCTCAAAGCTTTGTTTGCCCGTCGAAGTGTTCTCGGTTGGCTAGTGCTTGTCAACGGACGCTGGATGTCAGCTTGACCACGCTCATCCCGAACCTTGGCAAAGCCTTGCCGGAACGTCAAGGCGGGTGAATCGGTGCTTCTGCGACCTGCTCAAGATTGGTGGCGGGAAGAACCCGCGCAATCCGCAAGAAATGGCTCGCCGCGTAGCGCGAACTCCATTCTCGCGGCGCTAGTCGCCGTGGCTCGCCGATGATGCACTGTTGAGAGCCGGCGCTGCCGGCAAGTAACGAAGATGTTTCGCCACGGACATGGGAACTTTGGGCGAGAGCATACCCATGATTGCGAGCGCATAGACGATGGCCGTGACGGTTGCCACGATGCGAACCGGCCGGGCTACCGCCGGGTGGCGGACGACGATGTTCAGGTAGAACCAGATGCCGAGCAATGCGAGCAGCAGCAGACGAGGCATCGGCCTGCATTCATCGCGTCCGGCTTCGGTAACGGACCAGACGAGTGCCACGATGAGGGTGCAGAAGATACTCCAGAGACCGGCCGAGCAGCTTCGCACCATGAGCGTCCCCGATGCGATGAGCGCGAAGCCGGCGATAACGAAGTAGGGTGTCGAGCCCATTGCAACGAGCCATCCGCCAAGCACAGCGAAGGCGGCACCCAGCAATACCAGCACTTCTCCCGTCTCGGCTGGAGAGGTCGCATGTTGGTTGGACATCGAAGCGCCCCCGCTTATACAGATGACTGGCATCGTTGCCTGCGACTGCCGTAGGCGCGCGAGTCGGCGTATCCGTCCGGATATCGGCGATCGCCACGATGTGCGCTGCGAGATTGCGCAATCGCTGTACCTTCTCATGCAACTGCGAGGGACAAATCGAAATCAAAAAATGGGAATTGAAGGCAATCGTCAATCAGGATTTCGAATCAGTGACCAAAGCGTACCTCTGAACGATTGGACGTCTCGGTCATGGATGTAATTTTTGCGGATCTTTGATATTGGCTGACCCGTTGTCGAACGATCTGCCGCGAGATGATCTCCGTCGTGTCAGTTTTCAGGATTAAAGTGCTATAGAAGACTCATCAACTAATATGACGTATGGCGAATCTGCCTAACAAGATATAAGCATCGAGTCGCCATACGTAATTCATACCTCGTGCACGCCAAAATGATCATGCACGATCGGGCAAAAATGCTCAGGGAATAACCTGTTCCTATGTGGCTTGGTTTTGGCGTAAATGAAGGGGTGCTATTTATAGACTTGATTCGATGCGTCGATCGCAATTTTCTGCGAGGGGGAACATGTGAACAGCACATCGCGTCGACAAGTTGCCATGTCGACCAGAAGTCATTGAGGAGCGTAGGCGATGGGGGGAAGTGGAGTACCCATATGTCCCCTGACGCTGCCAGTCGGAACGAACCGGTTATCTATGACGACCATCAACGGCCTGCGGTTGCCCGCTATCGAGGCGCCGGCTGCCACTGTTGTGCGAGCGCCCGTTCGCGCGGCGCCTTCGATCTTCCACGAGCGCTGGTGGCTCGATATCGCCACGCAGGGCAACTGGAAGCTCGCGGTGGTCAAGCAGAACGACGAAATCATCGGCGAGATGCCGTACGCGACGCAGCGCACGGGGCTGTGGCGTATCTCGCGCCTGCCGCCGCTCACGCGCACGCTCGGGCCGGTCATCAAGCCGGTGACGGGCAGCGTGGCGCGCCAGCTGCATCACCGCCTCGACGTCACCGGGCGGCTGATCGAGCAGTTGCCCGACTGCGACAGCTTTTTCCAGGTGCTCGACCCTCGCGTCGACGATGCCCTCGCGTTCGCACTGCATGGCTTCACCGTGTCGGCGCGATACACGTTCCGCATCGGTGCCCAGACCGCGGCTGACGAAGCGTGGGAGCACCTCGCCAGCAAGACGCGCAACGTGATCCGCAGCGCCTCGAGGGAGCTAACCGTCGTGCCGGACCTCGCACCCGACGAATTCATCGCGTTTTATCGCGCGAATCTCGCGGCGCGCTCGCGTACCAACGCGTACGGGGACGAGGTCATGCGCGACCTCGTCAATGCGTTCGTCGAGCGCAAGGCTGGCACGCTGCTTGGCGCGTATGGGAAGGGCCGCAAACTCGTTGCGGCGGTCGGTCTCGTGTGGGACCATCAGGCGATGTATTACCTGCTCTCCTCGCGAGCGCAGGACGCGCACTGCGGCTCGATCAGCCTGCTGCTGTGGACAGGCGTTGGGCGTGCACTGGAGCGCAAGCTCACGTTCGACTTCGACGGCTTTTCGAACCCGTCGACATTCAGCTTTCTCAACGGCTTCGGCGCGACGCTCACGCAGCGGCTTGGCGTCGAGCGACACGGTACGGGCTATTTGCTGGCGCGCACGCTCAAGCGCTGGCTGTCGCCGGCGCGGGTCTTCGTACCGAACCTTTGAGCGGAGTTTCGCACACGGGGTGCAGTGGCGCAGCGATCGCTGTGCACCATGACCGGAGCAGGCGCTATGGCTCAACTTGAGGACATCCTGGTGAAGATCCTGAATCTCGATGCGGAGATCAGGTACTGCATGGCCCATTTGGCAGACGTGGCGCATGGAGCTCATGAGCGCGTTCATCCGTGGATTGATGAAGACCGTAGCAGTCTACTGGTGCGCATGGAGCGCCTCAAAAAACGCCGCGAAATCCATTTCCTAGCACTGAACGCGCTGGTTTCGCGGCGCGCAACCAATCAATTCCTCACCCACGGATGTGGGCAACCGTCGGGCACGCACGCGATGCCCCACGCCGCCATCGCTTTGGAATTGGCGAAATCGCAGGAATGCCAATGAGCTGCTGATTGAAACAGAAGCGCCGGGCCATGACTTCAACGGGATCGGTGCAAACCGTCGCTCCCGGCTTTCTCCATAGCAGCTGTCCATAAGGATGCATTTACGAACAGCCAGCACGATCCACTTTCCGTCCGTCGATGCAATATGCTCATACAAGCCATATAGGAGTTTTTGCCGGCCAGGGAAGGGAGACATGATGGATACGAAAATGGTCGTTCAAAGGCTCACAATCCGGGCCGCCATGGGCAAGCTCAAGATCATCCCGGTTTGGCGATGCCTGGCAAAAAGCGGCGCGAGAGTCGTCCGGTGGAGCGTCTGCGCTGACCGCAACGATGGTACGGACCTGATGACGGTCGACATTATCGAATCTGATCCGGTGTGCACGGAAGAGATCGCCATCGCACTCGGCAGGGCGCCTCTGGAGATGACCGTCACGGCTTTCGTGTTGACGGTGATCTCGGCGTCCAGATCTTCCGGTAAAGCCGGCGGCGAACCCGCACGCAACGCTGCGGATTCGCGCAGAACCGCTCGCCCGGGTCCGAAGCTGACGGTACTTGCGAATGACGGTAACGCCATCTCGCCACGTTCACGAGACTGATCACGCGCAACCGGGGGACGACGACGAACGACCATCCACAGCAGCCAGTCCGAAATAGGTGCGGCACGCCCACTTCGGGCGATTATTGTCGGAGGAATCGAAGCGCTTCGGCATGTAACGCTCGGGTCGCGGAGGCAATGACCGTGCCGTCGAATCGGTCGTCAATTGCATGACCCGACCATGTCGTAATGACGCCGCCAGCACCGAGGACGACAGGTATTAGCGCCATGACATCGTAGATCTCCAGCCCGGCCTCCACGACAAGGTCCACGTGCCCCGAGGCTAACAACGCATAGCCGTAACAATCGGTTCCGAAGCGGGAGATCGAGACAGCGCGCGACAGATTCGAAAAAGCCGCTGACGCATCGCCAACGAATGTCTGCGGGTCCGTCGCGCAAAGTCGCGCGTCGCGCAATTGCTCACACGAGCTGACCTTGCAAGGCACGCCGTTGAGAACGGCGCAATTGCCGTAGCCTAACCAGCGCTCGCGAAGCACGGGGATTTCGATCATGCCGTAGACGGCAATACGCTTGTCGAGCACCGCTACGAGCGTTCCGAAGAGCGGCAGTCCCGCCACGAAACTCTTGGTGCCGTCGATGGGGTCGATCACCCAGGTTACGCCATCGCCAATCTCCCCGCCTTCCTCTTCTCCGACAACATTCGCCGTTGGATACTGGGACACAATGAGTTCACGAAGCCGTCTCTCAATCTCCCGGTCCGCCACTGTGACGGGGCTGTCGTCGGCCTTTGCCGCGATGTCGAGCTTCGTCCGGAAATGCTTCAACGCGAGCGCTCGTGCTTCGTTTCCGAGTAGTTCGAGAAACGTGAAGGTGACCATCGGAGACATGTTCGATTCCTTCATCGCAGAGCATTGCCATGCCTTGTCCGCGCCCGTTGCGAAAGGCTGAACGACAAGGAGGTTCCTGGCCTGTTCATGCTCGCGAAAACTGGGTATCGGCATTTCTACTGGGTATCGGCATTTCTTAATGATATGCGTGTGCGAGATCGTTGCGGATCCGGCGATGTCTGCGCGGCGCCTGCTGCAGACGAAACCGCTCGGTAAGCGCTTGCTGCAGAAAGGGCTGGATGTGGAAGGCGGGTGATATCCGGCTGCGCTGGCTTGGCTGGGCGCAGTCGGACCGCGGTGAACCCGCGGCCTCGTAACCTGATTTGACTCGCATCGAGCCGCATGAAGGCTGCGGTAGCCGCGACCGCCGTTCATCTCTCAGAGGCAACGCGAACACGGTAGCGCTCAGATGCAGCGCGCCTCGACCACGCTTCGTCGCGCGACATGGCGATTCCCATGCTGTCCGGCAGCATCGCTGCCGCTGATGTTCATTTGCAACAGTTGCGGATAACCCCTGTTGACCCATTGTCGTCACATTGCTTAAAGTCGCGCGTTCGCATCAAGAATCAACGTTCTGTATGCGAACAAAATTTACAATGAACAGATTGACGACCGGGTCGCTGGCTTCGGTTGAATTTGGAGATCTTTGCGCTCATGAATCGCACCCTCACAATGACCCGGATCGCCTGCGCGATCGCAGCCCTGGCAAGCGCGCCGGTTTTCGCTCAAAGCAGTGTCACGCTGTACGGTATCGTCGATGCGGGCATCGGCTGGCAAAACAGCTCGACGACGTTGGGCTCGGCCACGTCCACGCCGCCTTCCTCGAAGCCGCTCGCGGGCGGCCGTTCGCAGGTCAAGATGCTCAATGGCATCTGGGCCGGTAACCGTTTCGGCCTGAAAGGCGCGGAAGATCTGGGGGGCGGAACCAAGGCCATTTTCACCCTCGAGCAGGGCTTCTCGATTTCGAACGGCGCACAGCAGTATTCGGGGTTGGGATTCAGCCGCCAGGCATGGGTGGGGGTGACGAACGGTGCGTACGGCACGCTGACGGCCGGCCGCCAGTACACCTCGTATTACACGCTGCTGTCGCCGTACAGCCCCACCACCTGGCTGACCGGTGCATACGGCGCGCACCCCGGTGATATCGACTCGCTCGATACGCTCTACCGCGCCAACAACTCGCTGGTCTATACGTCGCCGAGCATGCACGGTCTGACGATCGGTGGTTCGTATTCGCTGGGCGGCAACCCGGGCAGCTTCAGCGCCGGGCAAACATGGAGCGTGGCGGCACAGTACCTGAACGGCCCGTTCGGTATCGCTGCAGGCATCCAGCGCATCGACAACGCCAACAACGGCGGCCCGACGTGGAACTCCGCGACGTCGAACAACGGCGCGCAGCCGGCAGTGTCCGCTATCAACAACGGCTTCCAGACGGCAGCCAAGCAGCAGCGCATTGCGGTGACGGGCGGCTACGCGTTCAATTCGCAGTGGGACGTTTCGTTCTCATACTCGAACGTGCAATACGCACCGGGCGTGAACTCGTTCTTCCACAACACCGCGATCTGGAACACGGGCGGCGCCGTGCTGCACTTCAAGCCGACCGCGGCGCTCGACCTGGCCGCTGGCTATAGCTACACGCGCGCGACGGAATCGAACGGCATCACGAGCGCGGCCAGCTACAACCAGTTCGTCCTGTCGCAGTACTACAGCCTGTCCAAGCGCACCGGCCTGTATGCGCTGGAAGCGTATCAGCGTGCCAACGGCCAGACACTCGCAGCTGACGGCAAGACCGTCATCAACGCAACGGCAAGCATTGGTGACGGCCAGAACGGCGCACCTGCGTCGTCGCACAGCCAGGTTGCCGTAGGCGCGGGTATTATCCACAGGTTCTAAACGCCGTACGCTTATAGAAAAATCAAGGGGCTCGTATTCACGAGCCCCTTCGTACTCAGGAGACCTTCATGAGCCGCAGCACCGCTGTGAACGTTCAAACCTTCATCAACGAGCATCCCTTTTCGCCGTTTCAGTGGCTGGTCTTTTTCATGTGTTTCATCATCGTCTTGCTGGACGGTTTTGACACGGCCGCGATCGGTTTCATTGCGCCTTCGTTGATCGCCGAATGGGGCATCGCCAAACCGGCGCTCGCTCCGGTGCTGAGCGCCGCGCTGTTCGGTCTCGCGTGCGGCGCGCTCGGCTCCGGCCCGTTGTCCGACCGCCTCGGACGACGCGTGATGCTGATCGGCTCCGTGCTGCTGTTCGGTGTCGCGTGCCTGGTTTCGGCTTTCTCGACCAGCATCGAGGAGCTGACCGCGCTGCGCTTCATCACGGGCGTCGGCCTTGGCGCGGCGATGCCGAACGCGGTGACGATGATGGGCGAATACTGCCCGGACCGGCGTCGCGCAACCGTGATCAATCTGATGTTCTGCGGCTTTCCGCTTGGCGCTGCGTTCGGCGGTTTTCTCGCCGCGTGGATGATTCCGCATTTCGGCTGGCGTAGCGTGCTGCAACTCGGCGGTGTCACGCCACTGCTGCTGCTCGTCTTGCTGGTCACCCAATTGCCGGAGTCGGTCCGCTACATGGTCGCCAACAACAAGCCGGTCGAACGGATTCGCGCGGCGCTCGCGCGCATTTCTGGCGACGCGGTGCAGGCCGCCACCTTCACGATGACGGAAAGCGCGCCGCAAACCGGCGGCAAGGGCCTGGGCGTGGTGCTGTCGCGTTCGTACATCATCGGCTCGGTGATGCTGTGGGTCGCCTATTTCATGGGCCTCGTGATCTTTTATGCGTCGATCAACTGGATGCCGATCCTGCTGAAGGATGCCGGCCTCAATCCGCAACGCGCAACACTGATCTCCGCGCTGTTCCCGCTCGGCGGCGTCGGTGCGGTGCTGTGCGGCGTACTGATGGACCGCTTCAACGCAAACCGGATCATCGCAGCCTGCTATGCGCTGACCGCGGTGAGCGTGTACTTCATCGGACAGGCGGCCGGCAACGTGGGTGCGCTCGTGTTCATCGTGTTCGTCGCGGGCGTGCTGATGAATACCGCGCAATCGTCGATGCCCGCGCTCGCCGCCGCGTTTTATCCGACCCAGGGCCGCGGCACGGGCGTCGCGTGGATGCTCGGTGTCGGCCGTTTCGGCGGGATCGCGGGGTCGTTCCTCGTGGCCGAACTGACACGCCGCCACTTCACGTTCGGCGGCATATTCGCGACGATCGCGGTGGCGGGCCTGCTGTCGTGTGTCGCGCTGCTCATCAAGCAAATGGCACGACCTCATGTGACGGAGCCGAACGCAACAAAGGCGCAGTCGTTCGGACATTGAACGAACGAAACGGCGTCACTATCGTGACGGCGGTGTAACGGCATGAGCATGATTTGACGACCCGGTCGCTCGCGCGCCCGGGTCGTTTTTCAATTGGCGACGCATCGAGACGTGCGTGCAGTCGTTCAAGGCAGCGGGAAGTCACGCAAAGGCCGTTGGCGCGGCTTGTATGAAAGACAACAAGAATGCGCCTGCTCACCGGAACTTCGATTCTCGAGCCGGAGGGCGGCGGCGTGTTTACTTTCCGGATATTCGCAAACCTGCATTCGGATCCCTACCGATTAGTGATTTCCCGATGAAATGGGCGATGTTGGCAGACGATTCTTGAACTAGACTCTAACTCTTGCTAAGTTTCAGAGACACTTTCCATGTAAGTTGATGCGGCGATCGATAAGCAAAGGGGCATTTATGGCTATCGTCGTACACAACATCACCGCGAACCTTTCGAGCCGGAGCGTAGCGTGACGGCGAGCGATGCCGCGCCCGCTGCGGGCGGCTGGCGGCATATCGTGCGCGCGCAGGGCATCAGTCTTTCCTACGGCAAGATTCGCGCGCTCTCCGGCATCGACCTCGCCATTGGCAGGAACGAAATCGTCGGCCTCATCGGCGATAACGGCGCGGGTAAGTCGACGCTCATCAAGGTGCTGACTGGCGTCGTGCGGCCGAGCACGGGCAAGCTGTTCATCCGGGACGAAGAAGTCGACTGGAGCCGCTTTTCCGTGCGTGAGGCGCACCGATTGCGCTTCGAGACGGTATATCAGGAGAAGTCGCTAGGCGAGAAGCAGCCGCTGTGGCGCAATTTCTTCGTCGGCCGGCAAATCACCAACCGATTCGGCTTCATCAATGTCGCCGAAGAACGGCGCATTGCCAACGATATTCTGAAGCATCAGCTCGGTTTCCGCGGCGTGGGAATCGACGCAGATTCGTTGATTGCGAAACTTTCCGGTGGCGAGCGTCAGGGCGTCGCGATTGGACGGGCGATGTATTTCGAAAGCGATCTGATCGTTCTCGACGAACCGACCGTCGCGCTTGCCATTAGCGAGGTGCGAAAGGTGCTCGATTTCGTGCGCTCGATAAAAGAATCCGGCCGCGCCTGCATCTATATCGAGCATAACCTTGCCCACGTGCACGAGCTCGCCGATCGACTGGTCGTGCTCGATCGTGGCCGGATCGTCGCGGATATCAAGTCCGGTGAGATGAGCCTCGAGGACCTGACGCGGTTCTTGATTTCGCTGCAGCAGAGCGGACACGGGCCGGCGCCGGTTGCAGGGGCAAAGCCGTGAGTGATCCGATAAAGGAAAAACGGCTGGCGCGGTTAGTGTTCTTCCGCCTGCCGCGTGTTGCCCGCGTGGAAGGATTGCCGAGCCTGGTCGTATTTGCGTTGGTCGTCGGCCTGTTCATGGCAACCGCGCCACGGGTTTTTCTGGGCTGGCCAATTTACTTTTCATTTCTCACGACCGTGCCGCCGTTGGCCGTGCTGGCGATCGGGCTCACGCTGGTGATCGCGGCAGGGGAGATCGATCTGTCCTTCCCCTCGGTGATGGCCTTCTCGGGGTTTCTCTTCGCCTGGTGCGTGAACACCACGGGATCGGCCTGGCTAGCCATTATTGCGGCGTTGGCCGGCGGCGCGCTGGTCGGCGTGGTGAACGGGGTGTTGGTCGCGGTGGTCGGTGTGCCGTCGATCATCGTGACGATCGGCACGCAGTTTCTTTGGGCAGGTGTTGCTTCGATCCTTTCGGGCGGGCTATCCAATGCGCTGCAGCAGCTCGCCAGCGGCTCGGCCTATGCGGTATTTGCGGGCACGTTGTTCGATATGGTCCCGATGCAGTCGCTCTGGGCGCTCGGGCTCGCTGTGTTCATGTGGTTCATCCTCAATCGTCACCGTTTTGGCGAGCACGTGCTGTTCATCGGAGACAACCGCAACGTGGCAAAGGTGGTGGGCATCAATGTGCCGCGCGAGACGGTGAAACTGTTCACGCTGATGGGTGTGCTGGCGGGTTTCGCCACGGTCCTGCTCACACTCGAGAATCTGAATTACTTCTCGACACAGGGGCAGGGCTACCTGCTGCCGGCGCTGGCCGGCGTGTTCATCGGCGGGACCTCGGTGTTCGGCGGCACGGCGACGATCGTCGGTACGTTCTTCGGCACATTCGTGATCGGCATGCTGGAGGCCGGAATCGTAGCCACCGGGATCGCCGGTTTCTGGGTCCAGGCGATCGAGGGCGTGGTGTTCATTGTCGCCGTGATTCTGCATCTGTTGGTCGAGAATCCCGCCAGGCTGCGCGCGTTGCGCGAAAAACTGAGCTTTGGAGGGAGATAAAGCCGTTAAATCAGGAATAGGAGCAGAAATGAACAAGATCATGACGGGATTACTCCTGGGTGCGAGCGTTCTTGCGTTCGGCTTCGCATCGATGGCCGGTGCCACCGAACCCACCACCGCCGGGCAGCTCGGCAACGGTATGACGATGTATATGCAGATGGGCGGAAACCCCGGCGACGGCGCGACGCTCCCACGTCAGACCGGGGCTGCGGACGCGGGCCATGCCTTCGGCATCAAGGTGATCGAGCAGTTCTCGGCCTGGAGCCCGGAGACGATGCTTGCGCAATTTCGCCAGGCGATGGCGGCGCATCCCACCTGCATCGGCATCATGGGACATCCGGGGGATCCCGCTTTCGCGCCGCTGATCAAGCAGGCCGTAGACCAGGGCATCATTGTTACCGTTGGCAATACGCCGCTGCCTGAAAACCAGAAGCTCTACGACGCGAAGGGCTTCGGTTACGCCGGCGTCGAACTCTACATAGGCGGCCAGATTACCGCTCAGGCGATGCTGAACGCCGGACTCAAGAAAGGCGACGAGGCGCTCGAATACGGTGTCTTCAACGAGAGCGTGCGCAGCCAGTCCGACCGTGGCCTTGCCGAGACGCTGGAGAAGGCCGGCGTGAAGGTCACCCGGCTCAATATCTCACCTCAGGTGGATGCCGATTCGTCGCTCGCCGTGCCGATCCTCGTCGCCTTCATTCAGGCGCACCCTGATCTGAAGGCGATCGGCACCCAGCACGGCGGCGTGACCGGGTTCGTTCCGCAGGCGCTCCAGCAGGCTGGCAAGAAGCCGGGGCAAATCATCGTGGGTGGCATCGATCTGGCGCCCGCTACGATTGCCGGTTTGCAGAACAAATACCTTACCGCGACGCTCGACCAGCAACTCTATCTGCAGGGCTTTCTGCCGGTCACGCAGTGTGTGCTCTCCGCTGCGTATCACTTCGCAGGACTGACGATCAATACCGGCGCCGGTGTCCAGACCCCCGCGACGATCGACTCGCTCATTCCGTTAATCAAGCGAGGGATCCGCTAACGAAGGGCAATGCGTGTCCCGGCGCGGCTGGCCGCGCCGGGCGCACGGCCAGTAGGTGTTTGTACCAATGCGAAAAGGAATATCGCACAAAGCCAATATTTCATTAGAAGGTTATCGGGCTTCTCCCTAGACTGTGCCGAGCAACTCGCGCGAACGGGGTTCTCTGCGACTACGGTTCGCGCGGTTGTCTCACAGAAAAACTCCGGCAGGTGGCGGCGCCCTGGGAACAGGAACGCTGATTGGCGTAGCGCTACCGGACGGGTGTATGCGATCGATGGCACGGCTATCGTCCGTTGGATCGAGGAGGAGAACGTGCTCAGTTCACGGGAGCGGGCCTTACGCAAACCGGCGTTCGTCAATGCGGGGCTGGCGGGAGCGCCCGAGTGCGACGCCGCCGAAAGGGTGGCTCGGCAAGCGACGCTTTCAAACGCGCACCTGAGACTCGGTGTGGAGGCAGGGGTACACGGCGGGGTTGGGCAACTGGAGTGGAATGACCGTGGGATATGGACGCCCATCCTTCGACAGGCGGATCGGCCGGGCCCTATCACGACTCCCCGTCGACTCTCGTGTCAGCCGTCCATCTGGCTCTCGGACGCCGCGCAGGGCATCCGGCGTTCTGCGGCGCCGTCGGCGTTACGGCCCGTCGCCAGGCGCATGCCGATTTCGGTGACGGATATTGCCGCGACGAACGATTGGCTGATCGACTCGAGCGCAGAAAGATCCCTCCGTTTGATCACGGAGACGACAAAACATTATCGGGCGATTCAGACGTACGAACTCGACGGGCCGACACTGCATATCGCCGTCGATTTAGAGAATATCGGGAGCACGCCGCTACAGTGCGGAATCGAAATCAGGCCGCTCCTCGTGCGAGATCCGGATACACGCATAAGCGCACCGGCGGGCGGGATCTGGATTGCCCGAGGTTCGGGAAATGCTCCCACGCTCGTTCCGGCGCCCTTCGCTTGGCAATTCGGCGTGGCCTACCCTTTGCCCGCGAAGCCGGTTGACCACACATTCACTGGCTGGGGAGGGAAAGCGCTGGTCGAATGGCCTGCGCGGCAATTCTCCCTCGCGATTTTGGGAAACACGGACTGCTATCGTCTTCGTGCATTTCCGGATGAGGATTCTTTTTCCTTCCAGGTGATGAATGATCAATCGGGACACCGCTACGTGAGGGATGACGAAGTGTCCGGGCTAACCGTTCTCGCCGCGGGAGAAACGCTCAGTCGTCGCGTCTGCTTCAAGGTCGAACGTCTCGCTTCTCTGTCGAAAACCACGCGCGGCTCGACGCCCTCATGATGCGGCGTTCCAGATCGATTCTTTCATATCAATAAAAAAAGACATCAGGCTGTCATCGGGGGAAATATGTTCAAGGGGTTCAGCATCAAAAGCGGGCTGACCTGCGTCATTGCGGTGTTTGTCGCCATTCTCGCTGTGACGAGTTCCGCGGGAATGCTGGCGCTGAAGCTGAACAACGACGCGCTGCGAGCAATGTATGAAGACGACACCCGTTCGTTGATTGCGCTGAAGACCAGTGACGCACTGCTTCAGCGTGCCCGCGTCTCGCTAAACAGCTACCTCTCGTTGTATGGCCTGGGCGATCCCGAGCCGGACCTGCTTTCGGGCGCACGGCAGGATCTGAAGGATTCCGAAGCAGAGTTTTCAAAGTATCTGTCACTGCAACAGAGCGTCGATTCAGAAAAGGCGAAGCAACTGGCGGCGCGGCGCCGGGCTGTCCTCGACACGGCAGTCCTGCCGGCCGCTGATGCGCTCGGCAGCATGGATTTCGGCCGTTTCAAGGAGCTTCAAGGGAAGGCAACCCAGGACGCGGTGGCATCTTATCAGCGTGCAATGAAGGAGCGGGAGAACGCGGTCGTCGATGCGCAACGGGAGCGTTTCGAAGAGGCGCAGTCGCGCTTTCACTTGATGGTTGCCATGCTCGCGGGAACGGCGATCGTCGCGCTTGCCGTGGGAATACTCGCGAGGCGGATCCTCGTCGGAATCGTCGTGCACCCTGTGGCTGAAATCAAGGCGCATCTCGCGCGCATTGCTTCAGGCAATCTTCAGGGTGACGTGCTGGCCGGAAGCCGGAACGAAATGGGTATGCTCATGGCTGACGTCAGGACGATGCAGGAGGCGTTGGTGCGAACGGTCCGTAGCGTTCGCAGCGGAACGGAAACCATCAATGTCGGTGCGCAGGAGATTGCATCGGGCAGCGCGGATCTCTCCCGGCGAACCGAGCAGCAGGCGGCTTCGCTGGAGCTTGCGGCCGCGAATATGGGGCAGTTGACGCGGGCCGTCAAAAAGAATGCCGAGACAGCCGATACCGTGAGTCGACAGGCGTTGGCCGCGTCCCAGACAGCCTCCGCGGGCGGCGAGGTGGTTCACGAGGTGGTTCGGACGATGCAGGGAATATCGGTGCATTCGAGCAAGGTCGCCGAAATCGTCGGTCTGATCGAAAGCATTGCGTTCCAGACGAACATCCTGGCGCTGAACGCCGCCGTCGAGGCCGCGCGGGCAGGAGAACTCGGGCGCGGATTCGCGGTCGTCGCGAGTGAAGTCAGGAGCCTGGCACAACGAAGTGCCCAGGCGGCCAAGGAGATCAAGCATTTGATCGACGCCACCGTTGGAAAGATCGACGAAGGTTCGTTGCTCGCGCAGCGGGCAGGCTCGATCATGACCGAGGTCGTGTCGTCAGTCTCGGCGGTAAGCGGTTTGATGGCCGAACTGCACCGGGCGACCGAGGAGCAGAGCCGCGACATTGAACAGGTGAGCGGCGCAGTCGTGCAGATGGATACAACGACTCAGCAAAATGCCGCGCTCGTCGAGCAGGCTGCCGCCGCGGCCCAGTCGCTCAAGGAGCAGGCCGCGCTGCTCGACGATGTGGTGTCTGAGTTCAAGATTGCTTCCAGCATGTCCTGATTTCCTGGTCGGCGCGGTCGTCGCGGCATCCAGTGCCGGGGGCGACGTGCCGGGCATCGACTAGATGCGGCTAGAAGTGACTTCGCGCCGCGTCAGCGGCCTGTCCTGACCTCAAGCGTCGGACCGCAGCAAGCTGCCGCGCAAACGGCTTCCCGCCTCGACACTGCTTCGACGCCTCCCCACGCGCGCCGCGGCACACCTCATCGCAGCGGCGGAAGCGATGTTCGTCCCAACCCCCTCCCTTTTTTGACCTGCATCAATGGATTGGGAGCATCCGCTTTCGGGTGTCACAAATTAAAAAGTTGCTGTCCCAAACGAGAAAGTCAAGCGGATCGGGAAGTCCTAACCTTATCTCCACGCGAGTCCTGTACGCGCCCAGAACGAACGGAGACAAGGAGTCCACGCATGGCCCTCACTGAGCAGCGGTACCCAACGATTCGCAAGCTGATGGTGAACATTTAAGGAGAAGCGATGCGAATCGAACAATTGACCTGTTCCATCGGCGCCGAACTAATCGGCGTCAATCTGGCCGATGCCGTTCACGACAACGGCCTCTTCGCCGCGATCAAGGCGGCTTTGCTGCGACACAAGGTGCTGTTTCTGCGCGATCAGAACATCAGTCGTGCTGAGCATGTCGCCTTCGCACGCCGGTTCGGCGAACTGGAGGATCATCCGGTGGCGCCGTTTCACCCGGACGCCCCAGGCCTCGTGCAGATCTACAAGTCGCCCGAGCAACCCAACGACCGCTACGAGAACGCGTGGCACACCGACGCGACGTGGCGCGACGCGCCACCGATGGGCTGTGTGCTGCGTTGTATCGAGGGTCCGGACGTGGGCGCCGACACGATGTGGGCCAACATGGTGCTTGCTTACGAAAAGCTGCCGGAAGAGGTGAAACGCAAGATCGCCGGGCTGCGTGCTCGCCACAGCATCGAGGCCAGCTTCGGTGCGGCGATGCCGATCGAGAAGCGTCTCGCGCTCAAGGCGCAGTATCCGGACGCCGAGCACCCGGTGGTGCGCGAGCATCCCGAGACTGCCGAGAACATCCTGTTCGTCAATGCGTTCACCACGCACTTCACCAACTTCCATACAGCGGCGAACGTGCGCTATGGACAAGATGCCAACCCCGGTGCGGGCGATCTGCTGCGTTATCTGGTGAGCCAGGCATTCATTCCGGAGTACCAGGTGCGCTGGCGCTGGAAGCCCAACAGCATGGCGATCTGGGATAACCGCTCCACCCAGCATTACGCGGTCATGGACTATCCGCCATGCCATCGCAAGATGGAACGCGCAGGCATCGTCGGTGACCGTCCGTTCGGTCCCGGAGAGCGCGCGGCGTAAGTGGCGCGCGTTGACCGATCATCCCCAAGTCAAACACCGGCCCGCACATCGTCGGGCTCATGCAAGGAGACAGCCGTGAACTTCATGGACGATTCGTGGTTCCCCGAGAATCAACAAAAGCTGTGCATCTGCGCCGCGCCCTATGGGCCGGAGTGGCTTCCCTCGGACTTTCCGGAAGACATTCCGGTGAGCATCAAGGATCAGGTGCAGAAGGCCGTAGACTGCTACAACGCCGGTGCAACCGTGCTGCACGTTCATGTTCGCGAAGAGGACGGGAAGGGCTCCAAGCGCCTGTCGAAGTTCAACGAGCTGCTCGCCGGGCTGCGCGAAGCGGTACCCGACATGATTCTGCAAGTCGGCGGCTCGATCTCGTTCGCGCCCGAGAACGAAGGCGATGCGGCGAAGTGGCTCAGCGACGATACCCGTCACATGCTGGCCGAGCTGCTTCCGAAGCCCGATCAGGTGACCATCGCGATCAATACCAACCAGATGAACGTCTGCGAGAAGATGACGGCCGCTGATGTTACCGGCACGTCGCTGGGCGAGCCGAAGATGTACGAGGCGTATCGCGAAATGACCATTCCCGCCGGGCCTGCATGGATGGAGGAGCATCTGCGGCGTCTTCAGGCGAAGCGCATCCAGACCGAGTTTCAGCTTGGCGACGTCGCGCAGCTCGAGACCGTCGAGCGCATGATGCGTCGTGGCGTCTACCGCGGACCGCTGAAGCTGACCTATGTGATGATCGGCGGCGGCTTCGATGGCGCCAATCCTTATACGCTGATGAACTTCATCCGTCATGTGCCGGACGGCGCGATCCTGACGCTGGAATCGTCGATGCGCCATGTGTTGCCGATCAACATGATGGCGATTGCGATGGGCCTGCATGTGCGTTGCGGCATCGAGGACAACATCTGGACGCAGGACCACGCGAGCAAGATGAGCACGGTCGCGCAGATCGAGCAGCTGGTGCGCATTTCGCGCGAATTCGGACGCGAGATCGCCACGGGCAAGGAAGCGCGCAAGATCTATAAGGTCGATGAGTTCTACGACGGCGTCGACGAGACGCTGGCCAAGGTCGGCTTCGCACCCAATCGCAAGCCTGGTCAGCGCGGCTTCACGCTCCACGCCTGACAACATCGCGGGGTTCCCTGGCGCGTGGCGACGCGTCGGGGCCCGTTGGCGTGCTCCCGCGGCGCTTTCGCCACTGAGAGGGGCTGGTATCGAATGTCTTCGCAAACCAGCTGGAAAAAGCGCTGGGCACCGAAAACCCCAGCAGTGTGGCGACCTCCGATAATGCGAGGTCGCTGCCCGCCACGAGCCGGTCGGCCAATTCCATCCGTGTCGATTGCAGCAGCCCGCGGAACGATTCACCTTCGCTCACCAGATGTCGGTGGACTGTCCGGCGATCGACGCCCAGATGATCGGCGAGTTGCTGTGCCGTGCAACGGCCGCTTGCCAGCATGGCGGCAATGAACTGCTGCGCCGTCGCGCTCGAGCTTGGGCGTTGCTGCGCAAGCACCTGATCGAGGTACCGGACAGCGAAGCGGGTCACGTCACGCTTGCCACGCGGCAGGGGCCGGTTCAGATCGGCCGCGCGACATACCATGCCGTCGAATTCCGCGTTGAAGGTAATGGGGATGCCGAAGAATTTGCGGTGGGGCTTGCTGTCTATCGGCGGCCTGTGTGTGAAGCACACTTGCACCGGCTTCCAGACCGAGCCTAGCAGTTCGGCGATGATCCGGTAGACGATCCCCACCGTCATTTCGAGCGCCTGGCGGGTATGGGCCGAGCGTGGCAACAGAATGTAAGTCAGAATGATTTTCCGTGAGGCGGAGGCTGGCCTGCCGTAGGAAGTCAAACGCGGGTTAGCATGACTGCCAGAGCCGCACGGTGTGGACAGGGCCCACACCCGGCGATTTCCGAGACGGAGG
>NZ_JAYMRY010000072.1:0-15746 GCF_038900695.1 Paraburkholderia sp. JHI2823
AAAACAGACTCTCGGTGAACGTGTCGGCGCCGCGCATGATTTCCAGTGGGCAAGTGGTGGTTCGTCTATCAACGCTTCGCGGACTCTGCGCGATGACGTGTTTCAGCGGTACTTCAGCAACCTGCTAGGACTGTGCAATACGGTCACAGCGACGCCACTTTCGCCGCGCCGTGGTTGAAGCGGTGATAGATGCATGGACTCTGCGCACCACGATTAGATCCGCGAATCTCCCGGCCGCCCTAGATCGACTCCCGCAGTTGCAACTGTACCTTGCCATCGCGAATCGGCATCACGTCAGGACTGTCTTCGCCCACTTCGCGATCCATCGTCTCATTGAGCTTGTCATTCAACGAGAGAAGCAATTCGCCGTTTCGCTTGCGATCGACCGCAAGGTTGTACATTTCGCCTGGATCGTTAGCAAGGTCGTAGACCTCGACGTCGTTCTTCGCGAACAGCGCTTCGAGCGAGGTAGGTCGATTGAACTCGAGAGGCGAGAAATAGCGGCTGAAACGATAACGGCCATCGAACACGCTGCGGATTGTGCCGCGCAGGCGGAAGTCTGGCTGCTGCGCAAGCGCGCGGCGGCGGATTTCCTCCTCCGGCACGCCTTTTTCGTGCAACGTCTTGAACTCCTTGATCATCCACTCGCTGTCGTAGTAGAGCAGCATCGCATAATTGAAAAGCGCCGTCGGCCGGACTGTGTCGACTCGCGCTCGCTCAGGCCTGGCGAGCAGTTGCGTGAGATTGTGCCCCTTCAGCGCGTTGCCGCCAATCGTCTGTAGACGTGCTGCATCGAGACCAGTGAGACCGAGCAGCGTCGGCGCCATATCGACGTGCGAAGTCAACGCATTGCAGCGCTTGCCGCCCGGGTAGGCGGGATGCCGGATCACAAGCGGTACGTGATTCTGCTGCGCATAGGTAGTCGCGCCCTTGTCGACAAGCTGGTGCGCACCGGCATGATCGCCGTGGTCGGCCGTCATGACGACGATCGTCTTTTCGTCGAGGCCGAGCGACTGCAGCGTCTGCATGAGCCGCACAACGTGCGTATCGCAATCGCGGATGCAGTTGAAATAATTGTTTTGATAGACGCGGACCCGCTCGTCCGTAAACGGAAAGCGCCCGACCAGATGCACATGCGCATTGTTGTACATGCCATGCGCGGGCGGCCGGCCGGGCTCGTCATAGGGCTGACGGCGCGAAGCGGCCAGGGGCACGTTATTCCAGCCCTGCTGATACAGATGGTCTTCGGGCGGCGCTGCGTTGCCGATGATCATCGTGTTGGCGCGCTGCAATTCCGACCCAGGGGGATCGGTATTGACGAACATCACATCATGAGGATTGACGAGGTTGACCGCAAGAAACCACGGCTTGCCATCCTTCGCGAGTTGCGGTGCGCGCGTGCGCATCCAGCTCACCGCCGATTCGGTCGTGATGCCGTCGTAGTTGTACCCACCGCGCACTTCCCCGATCAGGTCGCCTACACCGAAATAGTCGTCGAAACCGTATTCCTTGATCTTCTGGTGATACTCCGAAACCGGAGCGCTGTACGGACTGTTCGTTTCGTGCAGGCTACCGCTCAGATGCCATTTTCCGAGGTACGCGGCGTAGTAGCCGGCGTCGTGCATCATATGGCCAATCGTGCGGATGTCCGTCGACATGTCGGTCTGCCACGGCACCCCTGCGTTATCGAGCACACCGGTGTGCTGGGTATGCTGGCCCGTATAGATCGTCGAGCGCGACGGCGAACACACGCAGGACGCGATCTGATGTCGCGTGAATGTAATGCCGTCGCGACGCAGCCCTTCGCGGCCAGGCACCGGGAACGGCCATGTGTCGAAGTAGCGTTCCTGATCGGTCAGGATGAACAGGATGTTGTAGCCGGACGGCGCGCTTTCCGGTGCGACACGAGCTGCGTGCGTCGCATCTCGAGCGTTCGGGGTTCGGCCCGCGCTTTCCGGCTGCTGCGTTGCGGTCTCCGCGGCCCGCGCGATGCCTGTCGCCGCGATGGCGCTCGCGCCCGCCACTTTGAGGAAGTGCCGCCGGCCGTCGTTCGCGGGCAGCTCTGGGTGCTTGCCATCCGCTTTCGTTCGATCGTTCATACCATTGTCTCCACATTTTTTGTCCGCTATCTGCAGCCGCTCATCCGGATAGCTGATTCATTGTGAAGCAATATGCGGTACGATTCGATGAAAGATAGATACCGATCAATAACCTCACGGTAATGGATCGAACCTCCCCATGGCTGCCACGAAAAGACCCTCCGTATTGCTCCCTGCCGTGGTGCCGCCGGGCGCGGACCACAGCCGCATCGAACATTTGCCGCAGGTGTTGCGCAAGCTGCGCATACGCGATCTGGAGACGCTCGACTGGCTCGGGCGTTACCGCAGCTTCGCGCGGACGGCCGAGGAAGCGTCCATCACGCAGCCAGCGCTATCGAAATGGCTGCGTGAACTGGAGGACACGCTGGACCTGCCGCTCTTCGAGCGCACGTCGCGGCGGGTTGCGCCGACCGCGTATGGCGAGGCGATGCTCGAGTGCGTCGCGCGCATCCTCACCGATCTGCGCACCGTCCAGCCAGCGTTCGACGCATTGAAGCGCGGCACGAGCCTGCCCCTGAAGATCGGCATGCTGCCGTACATCTCCATGCGCCTGCTGCCAGGCGTGATCGAACATCTCGCGAGACACGCACCCACACAGCAGATCAACTTCTCAGAGAACACCCTCGACTATCTGCTGCCGCTGATGCAGCGTCGCGAACTCGACATGATCGTGTGCCGCCTTGAATCGCCCGCGCTGACCTCGGGCTTCACTGTCACCGAGCTTTATAGTGACGAAATACTGGTGGTCGCGCCCAGGAGTCATCCTTTGCATCGGCGAAGTCGCATCACGTGGCGCGACGCAGCCGCCTGGCCGTGGATCATGCCATCGATGGGCTCGCCAATGCGAACCGCGCTCGAAGTCGAGTTCGCGACAGCGGGTGTTGCCGCGCCGCATGTGTTGATGGAATCGACGTCACACCTGACCAATTGCGCCGTGGCGCGGCGCGTGCCATGCCTGTTCGTATCGACCCGTTTGCGGCGCGGCGAAACGGATTTGAATGGCGAACTGCGGCAATTGCCGTTGAAGGTGTCGACGGCGGTGCAGCGCGTCGGCGCGTTGACGGCTGAACCTCAAAGCACGGCGGTTTCGTTGGTGCTTGCCGCGCTGAGAGCGGCGAGCACGGAGTCGCTGCCGCTGCCGTAGGGACGAGCTGGTCTGCTGTTGAGGGATGCGACTAAAAAACCCGGGAAGCCAGTGAGAAACAGGGCATCGCCTTCCTGGCGGCGAGACAGGAGCCGTCCTGGGATGCAAAGTTTGAGGAACCGATCGAGTCGCGCTGCGGGCGAGGTCACTTCCTTGTGCACATATGGATATTGTTTTGCTGGACCGTCGGTGAACGTCGCCGGGCCTTTAGTGCCGAGCGGAGTTCCGTGTCGGGCTCACCTCACAGGTCGAGCAGCACGTATGGATTATTGTCGCGTGGCTGTCCACAATAGACCGTGAAGGTCGGCGCCGGGGCGTAGGATCAGCTTGGAAAATCTGGCGCTGCTAGTTACGCTTTTTTAGATCGGCCATTCGATCTGTCTTCGGCCTTCTGCGCCTCAGGCGGCTCGTCGCGTCCGCTCCATGCAAATCACTGCTGCGGGCGCGCACCTGGTGCATTTCCGCAGCACAGGACGCCGGCAATACCCGAGAGCGGATGACGCGCGCCAGCCCAGTCAGGCTTGTCGAAGAGCCTGCCTCCTGCTTGCCGATCTCCAGTTTGGTGAGCCACGCAGCACTGAGTCGTGTCATATACATCTCACGCTTCGGGACGGAAGTCCCACGGCGGTACGCGAAACGCGTCCAACAGGAAATCGATGAGGCAACGCACTTTTAGCGGCAACTGCTTCCGGCTTGGATAAACCGCGTAGATTCCGAGTTCAATCGAACGATATTCCGGCATCAACCGGATCAGACGTCCTGCCTTCACGTCCTCGCCGATCATGAAGTCCGGCTGCAGGATGACGCCGCCATCGCGCAGCGCGATGGCGCGGCAAGTGTCGCCATTGTTCGAATACACGCGTGCTTCCGTGTGCACCAGCACCTTGCCGTCCGGCCCATGAAAGTGCCACTCGTCGCGGCCGGACAGATGCGTGTAGGCAAGCACACGGTGCGCGGCCAGGTCGCGCGGATGGCGAGGCACTTCATGGCGCGAGAGGTAGCCGGGCGAGGCGCACACGACCATCGCGGTCGAAGCCAGCTTGCGGCACACCATTGACGAATCCGGCAGCGTACTGATCCTCACGGCCAGATCGTAGCCTTCGTCGACGAGATCGACGACGCGGTCGTTCAGCGTGATGTCGAGGTCGATCTGTGGCCAGGCGGCCATGAAGTCGCCCCACAACGGGGCAAGATGCGACACGCCAAAGCTGAGCGGGACATTGACCCGCACCAGCCCGCTGGGTACCTGCGTGCGTGAACTCACCTCGGCTTCCGCGTTGTCCATCGCTTCGAGGATTTCGCGCGCCCGCTGGTAGAAAAGGCGCCCCTCTTCCGTTAAGGATAGACGGCGCGTCGTCCGGTGCAGGAGCCGTACGCCGATGCGCTGCTCGAGCGCATCGACATAGCGCGACACGGCCGCCTTCGACATGCGCAACGTATCGACTGCGCCAATGAAGCTGCCCGCGTCGACGACTGCGACGAATACCGCCAATTCCTGACTTCGATCCATTCAGGGTCCTGCCTATTGTCTCGCGTGCCGGGATTATAAATCCACACAACCCAAGTTTATCTCCATTGCGACGATCAATAGAATCGGCCCATCTCATCTCGGTGCAAGTCATGCGGCTCACTGTGATCGCGCCGGCCTGATTGCGAAGTCACGCCATCGGAACCCTTCTACTCATGGACATCCTGCACAACGACCTCCCCTCAGGCCTCTCGTTCCGTCTGCGGCCTGCGACGGGCCAGGCGGCGGCCCGCCTCTTCCTGCTTCACGGCGTGGGCGGGAACGAAACGAACCTGATGCCGCTCGGGCAAGCGCTCGACCCTCGCTTCGAACTCGTCTTCGTGCGCGGACCGCTCGCGCTCGGCCCGGCACAGCACGCCTGGTTCCATGTCCGCTTCACCGCGCAGGGCCCCGTAATCAACGCCGAGCAGGCGAATGAGAGCCGCACGCGTCTGCGCGAACTGGTGCGCTCGCTGGCGTGCGACGACGCTCCCATGGCCCTGCCTGCCGTGATGGCCGGCTTCAGCCAGGGCGGCATCCTCAGCGCGAGCGTCGCGTTGTCCGCGCCCGAGGACGTGTCGCGCTTCGCAATCCTGAGCGGGCGCATTCTGCCCGAGATCGAGCCACATCTCGCGTCCCCGGACAGGCTCGCGCAGGTTTCTGCGTTCATCGCGCACGGCCAGCACGACGACAAACTGCCCGTGAGCTTCGCCTCTCATGCCGATAACTGGCTCACCCGCCTCGGCGTCGTGCACGACACCCGCCTGTACCCGGTCGGCCATACACTCAGCGCCGACATCGCAAGCGACTTCTCGCGCTGGATTAAGCAACAGATCAATCTCGACTAACCCAACCGGAGCACACCATGACCGATACCCGCACCGCCCCGTATGCCGCTCTCCTGCTGCGCCTCGCGCTCGGCCTCATGTTCGTCGCGCACGGCCTGACCAAGCTGCTCATCTTCACGCCGGCCGGCACCGCGAAATTTTTCGAGTCCGTGGGCTTTGCCGGCTGGTTCGCCTGGCCCATCATCGCCTTCGAAATTGTTGGCGGTGTGCTGTTACTGACGGGCGTGTACGCGCGTGCCATTGCCGCGCTTGCCGCAATCGAGCTGTTCATGGCCTCGACGGTCCACTTCGGCAACGGGTGGATGTTCACCAGCGCGAACGGCGGCTGGGAGTACCCGGTTTTCCTCGCGGTCGCCGCGGCTGTCCTGGCGTTGCTCGGCGACGGCGCCTTCGCGCTCAAGCCGACGCTGCGCAACGCCTGAGGCGTGACGCGCCTTGCCCGGGACTGATGCCATGGAATTCGGTATTTACACGTTCGGCGATCTCGCGACCGGGACATCCTGCGCCGCTGGCGCGCAACGGCGCATCGAGGCCATCATCGCGGCCGCGAGAGTCGCCGATGAAGCCGGCATCGACGTGTTCGGCGTCGGTGAGCACCACCGCGCGGACTTTGCCGTTTCGTCGCCGTCCGTCGTATTGGGTGCGATTGCCGCCGTGACGCGTCGCATTCGGTTGACGAGCGCGGTCAGCATCCTCAGCTCCGAGGATCCCATTCGCCTCTATCAGCAGTTCTCGACGCTCGATCTGATCTCGGGCGGACGCGCGGAGCTGCTTGTCGGGCGAGGCGCGTACGTCGAATCGTTTCCGTTGTTCGGCTATGCGCTCGCGGATTACGAATCGCTGTTCGAGGAAAAGCTTGCTTTGCTGACGGCAATCAACGAACAAGCGCGCGTCACGTGGTCGGGACGTCATCGCGCGGCCATCGCCGACGCCGCCATCATGCCGAGGCCGGTGCGCGGGCGTCTTCCAGTCTGGCTGGCCGCGGGCGGCACGCCGTCGAGCGCCATTCGCGCCGGCCGCGCCGGTCTGCCGCTAAACCTCGCCAACATCAGCGGGTCGCCAGAGCAGTTCGTGCCCTTCATCGATCTGTATCGCCAGACTGGCCTCGCCGCGGGGCATCCGGCCGGGCAGCTGCACGTGGCCATTTCCGGTCATTTCCACGTGCAGCGCGATGGCGCCCGGGCGCGCGACGACTTCTTTCCTCACTATCGCCGCTACATCGCGAACAACCTGCCGCGCGGCCACCTTGAAATGCCGCGTCGCGAATTCGAATCGCTGGCTTCGCCTCGTGGTGCGCTGTTCGTCGGCAGCGTCAATGAGATCGTCGACAAGATTCTTTTCGAACACGAGCTATTCGGGCACCAGCGCTACATGGCCCAGATGGATATCGGCGGCCTGCCATTCGAAAAGGTCCGGCTATCGATCGAGCTGTTCGCCACCGAGGTCATACCTGCGGTGCGCCGCGCGATCACGCGAGGTCCGGTTCGGGAATCATCATCCTCGTCGCTCTAGCGTTGCGCTCTCGCTGAAGGAATTTTCTCCACGCGCTGCGAACTGCGCAGACGTGTTTCGGGGGAGGCCCTTGTGGGCCTCGCCCGCTCTTTATGAGGCCTCGCTGCCATTCGGGGCAATCGGCTGGGTTCTCGCGCGGGCAAAGTGCACCCGCTGCAATGGCGCGGGAAGTGTCACGATGCGCCGGCGGGTCACCGCCTCACCGGTGTTGTACTTTCCGTGTGGCCATGTACGCGTCGAACGGCCTGCATGCAGCCGACTGAGTTGCTGGCGCAACCCGACCAGTTCGTGCTGGTCACCTTTGTGCTCCTGGCGCAACATCTCGCCCAGCAGGGCCGTCGCACGCGATGGCGGCTGATCGCGCTACACGCGAGCCTCGCGAAGCCGGGCCGCGAGGGCTGGCTTGACCACCAGCAGCCACGCGGGGAGCCACGCCTATTCGTCGACCTCCCCGGTACCCAGAAAATCGGCATCGAAGCGCCGCCGTTACCCAACCGTGATCACTTTGCCTCAGAGTAGTTTTGCCCAGCGACCATGCATGTGGACCTTACCGGTTCCAGTTCTCCACATATATCGAAGGGCAATATGTGCTTCCTGTCTAGCGCTATCTCCCGCTGACTCTCCGCAACCGAGAATTTGCGCATGTTGCTTTGGGAGAAAACTGAACCACCAAGTGTTTCAGGTACCGGCGATCGGGTTTCGGGCGGATGTGTCGTACACGGCGCGCGTTACGCCGAGTATCTCGGCTGACGCACCGGAGAATGCTTTGCGTCGCTAGCTCCTGCGCCCCGTGCTAGTGCGTAAATGCACTCAAACGAATGCCAGACGTCGGTGATCGCCCCGTAGCCGCGAAGACAACGTTTGCCCACGTGACGTCTGCCATTGAAGGCGACAGGCCCAAAGCTTGCATAACATGGAGCAAGAACCACGCTCCCCTGGAACCATCACATGTCGAATCCGCAAGCAATCGTCGACCTCACTCATGAAGTCAAACGCCTCGCCACGAGCAAGATCAGCGACATCAACGACATCAACCGCGAGACCACATTCCTCGCTCTGAACGCGCTCATCGAGGCGGCGCGCGCGGGCAACGCCGGCAAAGGCTTCGCGGTTGTCGCAAACCAGGTCAAGCAAGTTTCCAGGCGCATCTCGGAAATCACCACAGATCTGAACAAGAATCTCGCCGGCTCGCTGTCCACGCTTACGCAACTCGGCGATAGCATGATCGAGCGCCTGCGTTCCCACGACGGTCAACGTTGTGCCGATCTCGCGCTCAACATGATTGATGTCATCGACCGCAACCTCTATGAGCGCTCGTGCGATGTGCGCTGGTGGGCCACAGATTCGGCCGTCGTGGATTGTCTCGCCAATCACGATACGTCTTCTGCGAAGCATGCCAGCGAGCGGCTTTCGGTAATCCTTGATAGCTATACGGTCTACCGTGACATATGGATAGTCGATGAACACGGTGTCGTCGTCGCGAACGGGCGGCCAGCATTGTATGCCGCGCGCGGCGAGAACGTGGCAGGTGCGGATTGGTTCAGGAACGCGATGAAAACGCGGTCAGGTGCGGACTACGTCGCATGCGACGTCGAGGCCCTCGTCTTGATGCACAACGCTCAGGTGGCAACCTATTCGACCGCTGTTCGCGAGGGTTGCCTGGCGAACGGTCGCGCGCTGGGCGCAATCGTGATTTTCTTCGACTGGGCGCCGCAAGCCGGCGCTGTTGTAAAAGGCGTCCGTCTGAGCGAAGAGGAATGGACCCGCTCGCGCTGCATGATCGTCGATTCGAACTTTCGAGTGATAGCCGCCTCAGACGGTAAGGGTATCCTGACCGAACGCTTGCACCTGCAGGTCGACGGCAGGCAGGCAGGCTACTATCGGGCTTCAGACGGTACGATCGTGTCATTCGCGGCGACGCCCGGCTACGAGACATATCGTGGGTTGGGCTGGTATGGCGTCATCTGCCAGAAATCAGCATAAGGTCACGCGCGCAGGGGTTGGGTCTGTTCGCGAACAGTCAACCACCTGAGCTGAGCTCAAGTTTTCCACGAGGACCGGCGTACAAAGCAGCTGTCAAGAGGTGAGTAGACCCGGGGAGTTGCACCCCGAGCCTCTCGCAGAACCGAACGTGAATCTCTCGACTCATTCGGCTCCCGCTATCCAACCGATACCCCGACGACACGCCAGTGGACAAACAACCGGGGGTGGACGCGCTTCATCTTACGTAGCCATTCCGCACTACGTCTCTTGTGCTGCCGCAACCCCTTGTACTTTTGTCGAGCCCACCGCAGAAGCCGTAGGTCGATGTAGCCGAAGAGGCTGTGCATTGCCGTCCGATAGAACGCCCCATAGTAGTTCCACCACCCTTGTATCGTCGTGTTGCATTGCTGCGCAAGTTCATCCAGCGTCGCCGGTGTTCGTCGATGCACGCGCCAACTACGCACGACCTGTCTCATCCGCCTTAAGGCATCATTGCTCACCGCTGGCAGAAAGCTAGTAAATCGCTGCCGCTGGTGTTTGTTCAATGCCGCTCTCGGTCTAAACGTAAAACCGAGGAACGTAAACTGCACGTTCGGATAAGTGCCAGTGCGCTTACTGTCCTTGCAATACACGATCTTCGACTTCTCCGGATGCATCGTCAGGCCACACTCTCCCAGCCGTGCTGCAATCGCTTGCATCACGGATTGCGCCTCCGCCAGACTGCGGCAATGAACCACCGCGTCGTCGGCGTAACGTGCAAAGGGCGATTGCGGCCATGTCCGCCGCATCCAGCTATCGAACGCATAGTGCATAAACAGATTCATCAAGATCGGGCTGACCACGCCGCCCTGTGGTGTACCCCGCGTGCGAGGCAAATTCGCCCCATCCGCAGTTTCGAACGGCGCAGTCAGCCACCGCTCGACATACAATAGGATCCAGCTCTCCTTGATATGGCGTCGCACCGCTTTCATCAGCAACGCATGGTCGATCTGGTCGAATGCCGCCTTGATGTCAAACTCAACAACCCAGTCGTATTTCCAGCAACGCGTACGCGTCACGGCAATCGCCTGTTTAGCCGACTTGCCCGGCCGATAGCCATATGAATCTTCATGGAATATCGGGTCGAGCGTCGGCTCGATCATCAGCTTGACTACACTTTGCGCCACCCGATCAGATACGGTGGGAATCCCCAGCTTTCTCGTGCCGCCCTTGGCCTTCGGAATCTCAACCTGCTTCACCGGTGGCGGGAAATACGACCCCGACGACATCCGATTCCACAGCTTGTACAGATTTCCCGAAAGATTCTGCTCGAACATGGCGATAGTTTCATCGTCCACGCCGGCAGCACCGCGGTTAGCCCTTACCAACTGGTACGCTTCCCACACGACCCGTTTCGCAATGCTGTACGGTTTCGTTGATGTCATGTCACTCATCCCCGCATTGCAGGTTGGTGCCCTTCGTCAACAGGATAACGCCGCCCCTTCGCTCCACCTTCATTACAAAGGCTTCAACACTACTACGAGCGGCTCCGCCCCTCGCTTCGACATCGGTATTCTTCCTCATG
Organism: Paraburkholderia sp. JHI2823; assembly: GCF_038900695.1. Classification (NCBI taxonomy): domain Bacteria; kingdom Pseudomonadati; phylum Pseudomonadota; class Betaproteobacteria; order Burkholderiales; family Burkholderiaceae; genus Paraburkholderia; species Paraburkholderia sp. JHI2823. Next base: position 10,658 of record NZ_JAYMRY010000072.1, read on the forward strand.
GTGTCTGCCATTTGTCATTTCCCTTTGCATTCGAAGCAAGGTTCTCACGTTCCATACCAAAGCCTGTATTGAGTTCATGCCGCCTTTACACCGGCTGCCATCGGGTCCGTAATCAGGTGTCGTCCCGACTGATCCTGGAGTAGGATTACGCCTCCAGTTTTGACAGCGCTTTAAATAAGTAACGATGCGTCGTCGGACGGTTTGCTTTCGCTCATCTACTCAACACGTACCTGCCACCCTCACCGGGTGACTTTTCCACGGTCGCTCACCACCGCGTCTTTTGAACGCAGCAGCACCGGGCGGTTTGAAGCCTGCTCCTGAAAGCCGACTTCGGGAGGCCTGCTCCCATCTTCAGTACAGCACCGCAGGCTCTCGCCTGCGTTCGTGACACACTAATCCTTCTTATCGTAATGGGCGACGCGTGCATACGTTCAAGAAATGAATCTTTCTTGCGGCCAAATTATTCTGGAGTACGACGTATATCTTGGATTGTCCGAGCATTGGCACCGGAATCTCAGTTTAGCGACTGTATGACTGAGTCAGCGCGACTGCCCTCGCCCGTAAGCCTGCGGCAACTCCCGGCCAGGAACGGGAGGTCGACACGGGGGTGAGATTGGTCACAAGACAGGCCAACATCGTGTTTGCGTACGTGCGGTAGCACACCAGGCTGCACCGACGTTCGAGAGAACATTGCCTGGCGGCTTGCCGATCCTCTGTGAGGCGAGGCAGCAATGGCCGCCGGCCAATGCGTGGGCAAGAGATAACCCGGGAGCAAAAAGTATGGCATTTGGGCAAGGCAACGGCCTGCAGCGGCAGGTCATCAGCACCCTGGACAACCAGGGGCGCGACGTCATGGGGCTCGATACGCTCGCATGGAAATATCCGGACAGCAGCATCGTGTCGGGCTCGCTCCTGACGGTGGAGTCGAACCACTTCTGCGTGCTCAAGAGCCGCGGGGCAGTGCTCGACGTCTACGAGACCGGGCAGCATCAGATCATCACGCCCGACAAGCCAATCCTGGGCAACATCGTGCAAGGTTTCTTCGGCGGCAACTCGCCATGGCAGTACGAAGCGATCTATGTCCAGCGCAGCAAGTTGCTCGCTCAGAACAAGGGCATCGCGACGTCGAAGGAAATGGCGATCATGGAGTACACGGTCGACTACTACGTTCACGTCGACACGAAGGACGACGCCGTGAAGCTCATCACGCACATGCCATTCGCCGGTGAGCGTATCCCGATGGCAGAACTGACGGCCTATGCCGGCCCGGTGATCGAGCAGGCGATCAACCAGATTGTCCAGCTCACACCGATGGAGCAGATTAACGAGCGCATCCACGACATCATCGAACTCGCGAAGGGGCATTTGAGCGAATTCCTCGACATCTACGGCGTGCATCTGAACGATGTGAAGGTGCTGATCATGCCGCAGGACGCACGCATGCGTGAGCTCATCTCGCTGCGCGCGTTTGGGATGAGCGAACTCGAGGCGGTGCGCATGTATCTGGCGCTGAAGATGGCCGACATGGGTCTTGTGTCGGCGCCGAACGCCGCTGCGGGCACGCCGTTCCAGATCGGCAGCAGCACGCTCGGGACGTTCGACGTCGGCGCGACCGCCGGTCTGTCGAAGTAAGCTTGCCACTGCGGCGGGTCATTACCCTGCTCGCCGCATCCGTAATCGGTTAAACCATGTCCACAACACCAAACCCCATTGATAATGCCGGCGCGCTCAAGGCGCTGGTCGTCAATCTCTACACCGGCTGGGGCTACAACGCCTATCGGCAGGAAAACAGGGACCGCGCTGACGACCAGATCATCCGCAACGGCGTGTGCGGACTGCTTGGCGAGGCCCGCGCGGCACTCACCGAACGCATCTCTGTTATCCGTCGCACGATCCCGGCGCCGAGCCGTCAGGAACCGTTTCCCGGCTCGGAGCAACGCGAGCAGATCGCGATCATCGACCAGGCCGGCCGCAACATGGAAGTAGTTGAAACGCTGATCCGGCACCTCCCCGTCCCCGAGAACGACATGACGTGGCTGCGTCACCGGTCCGAAAGCGACTTCCTTCCCCGGCTGATCGCCGCCGACGAGGCTATGGCCAGTGGGGCATTGCAGGTGCGTGAGCTTGCTCGCAATGGCATGGACGTGGCTTCGATCACCGAACGACTGGGAAACCTACGCGCCGCAATCGAGGCCCGTCGCGAGATCTTGTAAGCCTCGCGTCGAACGCTACAGAAATTCGGGCATCCGCATATCGCGTTCGATTTCATCTGGACCGATGGCAATGCACACCGTGAGATTTCCATGGCCGTGGACGGCGTCGCAGATCGGCCGTGGAACGCAGTACGGCCACGTCGCGTGGTCCACCCTGGGTCCACGACAGACATTCCGTTGTCGGCATCGGCCCAGTTACCAGTCTCTCGCGTACCGTTGCTGGCCGCCATTGTCGCAACACGGATTCGCTGGCATAGCAAAGGAGAACGGCGATGGCAACCGGTAACGATGAGGTTGTACCGGGCGAAGACCCGGGTCAGTCGGAGCGTAAGACAGGATGGCAACTGGCCTACGATGCGGTCTGCAAGCTTGGCAGACCCGCGACGGCCAGAGAAGTCACAGAACTCATCCTGCGGGAATTCCCGGACTACAAGGTTTCCAACGTCGCGCCGGACTTGGGGGCGATCACCGTCAACCACCTTGCGCGGGGCCATTACCAGCCTAACGTTGTGCCAAGGCGAACTGACAGCGGCCACCGCTACGATCTTCTTTACAAGCGCAAAGTGCACGGAAGCGATCAGGTGACGTATGAGCGGTATATTCCCGACCTTCACGGGGTCTGGGAAATCTATATTGATCCTGATGCCACAACGAAGTCCAAGGTGCGCGTGCGGCCATCTTCGAGCGGAGCGCTCGCCGGAGTGAATTGCGAAGCGGGCCAGCCGACTGAGCTGGTCGGCGAAACGACAACGGCCGCCGACGCGGCCACCGCGACCGACGAGGACTTGGAGTTAATGGCTGAGACGGTCTTCCACCTTGAACGCCAGCTCCAGGAGTTCATCGCGAGCAACCTGAGTGCCATCCGGGTCAACGGAAAGCGGCTGCGCCTCTATACCGACGATACGTCGTCGGGTCTGGAATATCCGACGGGAAGCGGCCGCCGCATCGACATTCTCGCGGTTGACGAGGACGGTAATTTTGTCGTCTTCGAGCTGAAACGTGGCGAAGCGCCCGACAAGGCGATTGGGCAGCTTACAAATTACATGGGCTGGGTGTCGCTCAACCTCGCACGCCAAAAGGCCGTCACCGGCGTGATCGTTGCGCGCTCGATCAACGCGAGATTGCGCGAGGCGATCATCGCGGTGCCGAACGTCTCGCTCTTCGAGTATCGCCTCCGATTCGACCTCAATGCCGTGCCGGCTGCCGTCGCCGATTCGCTTTTGCCGGGACCAGACAACACGCGCGGGCATTGATTATTCAGCGAGCGCCTCTCGACCACGCCACCGAATTCGCTTGAGAGCGCAACGATCTCGCCTTCGCGACGCCGGCCGACGGTGCGAGCGGCGGCTGTCCTTCGGAAGTGGTCCTTGTCGTGGCCCGACTCACGGGCGGCGGCTCTGCATGATTGCCAAGCCGCACGTAGGGCGCACTGGCCAAAGGGGGGTAGCGGGCATGAGCAGACAGATTATCGGACATCACCGGGCGAAGATCGTGAGGAATGTTCTAGCCCATCTTGTTGCTGCAGCTGTCGCCCCACTGATTATTCCGTTCACGAGCGGATGGCTGTTCTTCCTGCTGCATGAGTGGTTTTATCCTTCGGTGTGGGGCCTGCCGCCGCTTCAGTCACTCATCGGCGTCTCGATCAACAGCACGGCCGTTGGTTATTTCTTCACGTGGCTTTACGGGCTGCCGCTGGCAGTCATTCTTCAGCGGGTGAACCGGTACCGAATCATCTATCTATTGGTTGCGAGTTCACTGCCAGCGCTGACTCTTCCCTTCTGGCAGACGGAATGGACAATTTCCGTTCTCCCCGTGTGGATTGCCGGAGCTTCGACCGCGTATGTCTTCTGGCTTTTGACGCGCCGTAAAGCCCGACGAGATCCTCCATCTGACACCCTCACTTCACGGGCTCACGGCTGAGCCGGCCGGCGAAGGTCCGCCCTTGCAAATCCTGCTGGGGGTCGTCAATCGTCTTTGGCTTGAATTGTCATCAGTCATCTGCCGGCTCCCGTCTCTGCGGACGGCGGCAAAAAGAGTGAAGCCCGATCGATAACGCCGTCTTGCCTTGTGGGCAACACGGGTAAAGGCAAAAAAATGTGGCCGATCCCACGCCCGGATTACTAAGGATGACGATCTATATCTGCAATATGTGGCTCCCCTCCACCAGATCAGCGAGGCTGACGTCGTACGTCGGCGCCCCGGCTTGCCAACGTTTCCGATGCGGTCCCCGCCGGTGGCAAGTCCCCGGTGGGATTGTGGGACTGGAGCCGGCGGAGGGTACAGGCGCCAGTGGTAGACACTCGCGACGCTCGCCCCGCCGCGGGGCGTCAAGGCGCCGGAGGGATACGACGTCGGCTGCGCTGGCCGTGCCGCGGGCGCGGATGCCTGAAGACGGGGTTTGGCGCCCACCGCTGTGTTTGGGGGCGAAACCACGAGAGACCGTTAGTCGCGTTTCCCGGTCGGACGAACACCTCCGAAGATGGCGGACGGAGGTTTGACAGTTGGCCCGGTAATGTTAAAAATCGCACCCGGTGACGGGTGCCCGGCAGTTGGCATGTCGCTGGCGGACGCTCACATTACGCGGTCACCATTTCATTAGTATTCCTCTTGTAATGCGTTGATTGCATATATCACCGCTTCGCTTATGACGAGTCGCACTTCTTCAACTCGCGAGCCAACGGGTCGGGGCGACGCTCACCATGCACCCCGCATCGGCGCAGTTCCCCTGCAAGCCGATCGCCCAAAACCCTCTAGCAGGCTGCTGAAGTACCGGCGGCCACGTCATCGCGGAAGACCAATGAAGCGTTGATAGAAGGCCCCCACTTGCCCCCGAAGATCATGCGCGGCGCCGACACATTCACCGAGAGTTTATTTTC
>NZ_JAYMRY010000073.1:0-14933 GCF_038900695.1 Paraburkholderia sp. JHI2823
CCAACGTCCTGGAGCCCGAACTCGACCAGAACTGACAAGGAAATCTACAATCGACACCGCGCAACGCCCAACCCCGCCGAATCGGTCACGTTCCCGAAATCGGCGGTCACGTTCGCCGAAATCCGCAGTTAGGGAAGCGGGCGATGTCGGGAACCTTCACGTGCATCGTTATCGTCCAGCACCCGGTCAATGTCGGGACGGGGTCCAGCGGCACCATTCGTGATGATCCAAATTTCTGAGTAATTCGGCACGACGCCGTTCTCGGCGATAGTGTCCGGCCACGGCGATTGCCGCGATCACCAGCACGAACGTACCGACCACAATCCCCATCGATTCACCCATCGCAGTCTCCCTTGTTACGTTCGGCTGGCATCTCCTAGCCGATTCGTGCAACTGCATTCAGAAGGGCTTGGCCCTGTGGCGTAATGCTGGGTCGCCGGTGCCCTGATGCCAGCAGTTCAAAGATAACCAGTTGGTGTTTCATGAGAGTGTGAAGCTCCGCACGATCCGCATCGATCTGATCGGGTGCATTCTTGACCAACATCAACGTGGTGTATTCGTGCGGACTTAGCATGCGCGTCTCCTTGCCAAGCAGCGATCTCGTAGTTGTTGTCACGTGCTGAACCATACGTGCGGCGTCGTGACTACTGCGTAGTTCCAGCAGCTTACTGCTTCACTGCACGTGTGTTCTTCGCGGCTTTGATGACCTGTTCGGCGGCTTTGCGCACCGTCTCGCTAGGACTACTGGCGGTCGGGAACACCGGCTTCATCATGCTAGTCGTGATCTCCGTACCGGCTGGCACATTTCTCGCTGGCTCTTCTACAAGCGACCGGGCGGTGCTGGTGTAGTTTTCATATTGAATGCCAACAGCTTTCATCCAATCCGCATATGGCTTGAACAGGATTTCGGCTAACTGGTGACTGTAGGCGAGCGCCTGTTCTGCGGCTGACTGCATCAGACCGGTTCGCCGCGCGACAAATTCGTCTGGTGCATTGCATAACAACGCTTCGCACCAGTACGTCTCGCTGTTGGCAAGCGCCGACCGCACCGCCTGAGTGTTCAGTTCAATCAGTTTCTCGAAGCCTTCGAACGCGTGATTTGCCAAGGCGAACAGGGTGGCGGTGTTGGCCTTCTGTGCAGTAACCAGTTGTGCGGTGCCGAAAACTCTCATGTATGCACTCCCTTACTTACGTTCGATGAACGCCTGCCGGCGGTCCAGCGGCGACAGTACGATGCCCGACCCCGCATGACTAATCGATGTTTTGCTCATTTAGAGAAAACATTCTAACTTTTTAATTGCGCATCCAGCCTGCTTCTTTATAGGTAGATGCCCTAGTTATGCGCTGCTGAATCTTCCAAAGAAGTAACGCGCACGACATAGATGCGTTTCTTCTCGACAGCACTCGCGACGCACAGGAACACAGCATGAAGAGATTGCAGAGCTTGCAAGCTCAAACTGCCGGGCCGGTATGGGGGATTGGTTTTCGGGGTTTTTGTGACAGTCGCAGGGATCGGTTTTTGGTGGTACGCGGAGATTTTCCCGACACCGTCTGCAAAATCGTCCGTGGCGACGGCATCGCTGCTTGCAGGCAGACAATACGATGACGCTTATGGATGAAGAGACGAGAGCGGAACTGCTCACCTTCCTTGTAGTCGGGGAACTTGTTGCAATGGCCCGCAGTGGTCACTGGCTGCGTACGGACCACTTGATCGAATCGTCATGGATCTGGATGAGTTCGAATGGTGCGCGATGCGACTGGCTCACCCGCGCCAAGCTTGTCGCCGCCGCCGGGGAGCTGGCTCCGCAAGTCTACGACTGGCCTTTCCCGAAGGACGAATCGGCTCTTATGCAGCTTTTCAATCTGCAGTCCGGCTGGTTCCTGGACTACCGGACAGAGATTGTGCGAAGGCTGCACGCCTTCTGCTCGCAATATCTCGAACAGCACGGCGGAGGTTAGCCGGTGCGTCGCCACAGGCGCAAGCATGAGCGACCGGAGATCTCGCGCAGTCTACGAGAAGTCGGGTTGAAGCGAAGCTCCCGGCACAGATGCGGTTGAGTGAGGAGGCAAATCAGACAGTTACGTGCTGGCTCGTGCACTGCCTCGGTTTGCAGGGCGGGGTGCGCCGCCGCGGCGCGGCTGCCGAACTGGGCGGGGCGCGGCGCTCGGGCTCGCGAGGTCGTCCGGTCCCCATTTCCCCCTGTCCCGCCACCCAGCAACGCCGTATCCGCAGCATGTTGCATCGCACAATGCATTCTGGTATTGTTTAGGATTCCCCAATCTGCGCGCACCGGATCACGCCGGAGGCATTCCCGCCTCGATTGTCCGTGCGTCATCCACGATTCCGTTCGTACCCCGACAGATCACGTTGATCTGCCGTCATGTCTGCAACGATCGTCGGCCATCCTCTCGAGGAGAATGTAGTGGCAAATCGCGTTCGTGACGATTCCGCATCCCGCGTGATCGCGGCTGCGTCAAAGACCGGCCGCCGCGCACCAAAGGGAAAGCCCCGGGCGGTAGCGACACCGCTGGACATTGAGTCGATGGCGCGACAGGACGAGGAGCGTCAACGCCAGATGCGCGCGCTGATCGCGCTTGGCCGTGAGCGGGGCTATCTGACGCACGTGGACATCGACGATCACCTCTCCGACAACGTTACGCAAACGGCGGCGATGGAGACGATCGTCAGCACGTTCAGCGACATGGGGGTGGCGGTGTACGAGCAGGCGCCGGACGCGGCGACGCTCCTGTTAAGCGGCGCCGCGCCCGCCGTGGCATCCGACGATCAGGCGGACGAGGAGGCACAAGCGGCACTGTCGACCGTCGATTCCGAATTCGGCCGCACGACTGATCCAGTCCGGATGTACATGCGTGAAATGGGCGCCCGGGAACTGCTGACCCGCGCCGCCGAAATCGAGATCGCAAAACGCATCGAGGACGGCCTGCAGGAGATGATTCAGGCGATCGCCACGTGTCCGTCGGTTGTGGCGATCATTCTTGCCGATGTGGAGCGCATCGTTGCTGGCGAACTGCGTATCGACGAACTGGTCGATGGCATCAGCGACGCGGTGAGCGAAAGCGCAATAGCGCCGGACTCCGAAGAAAATGAAGTGGAGGCCTCCACCTGCGACGATGACCCGGACGGTGACGAGGTCGAGCCGGACACCCGGGATGCGGAGGCAGCGAATGCAGCCCGCCTCGAGCAACTCACGATCGACAGTCTTGCGGTTTTTGCACGTGTGCGGGCACTGTTTGAGCAGTTGCCGGATGTGCGTGCTACGGGCGAGGCACATTCCGCGACCGTTGCGCGCGCGTGCCCGGCGATCCAGCGTGAACTGGCGCGGATTCGCTTTACGGCCAGGACAATTGATCGCCTGTGTGCCGGTGTGCACGAACAGATGACGGAGGTTCGGGCGATTGAGCGCAGTATTCTGCAAATCGCCGTCGAGCGTTGCGGGGTGCCCCGTGAGTCGTTTGTGGAGTCGTTCCCGGGCAACGAAACCGACCTTGAATGGACCCGCCGCATGGCGGCGACTTCGCGACAGTTTGGCGCGGCGCTCGAGCGACATCGGCCGGCTATTCAGGCCGGGCAGCAGAAACTCGCCGACATCGAGACCAGCGTCTCGCTGCCACTGCAGCAGTTCAGGGAGATCAACCGCAGGATGAGCGGGGCGGAGTTGAAAATGCGGCAGGCCAAGCGGGAGATGACCGAAGCGAATCTCCGTCTGGTCATCTCCATTGCCAAGAAATACGTGAACCGCGGCATGCCGTTCCTCGATCTGATCCAGGAAGGCAATATCGGCCTGATGAAGGCGGTGGACAAGTTTGAATACCGGCGCGGCTGGAAGTTTTCGACGTACGCCACCTGGTGGGTCAGGCAGGCTGTCACGCGTGCGCTGGCCGATCAGGCCCGGACCATTCGTGTGCCCGTGCACATGATCGAGACGATCAACAAGCTGAACCGCATCTCGCGCGAGATCCTGCAGCAGACGGACATGGAAGCGCATCCGGCCGTTCTCGCCGAACGGATGGAGATGTCCGAGGAGAAAGTGCGCGGTATCCTCAGGATCGCGAAGCAACCGGTGTCGCTGGAGACGCCGGTGGGCGACGATGCCGACGCGACGCTCGGCGACATGATCGAGGATCTCTCCGCCAGTTCGCCGGCTGAGGCCGCGATTCACGCGAACATGCGTGCCGAAATCAATGAGGCGCTCAACGGACTGTCGCCACGGGAGGCCAAGGTCCTGAGGATGCGATTCGGGCTCGATTCAACCTCTGAACAGACGTTGGGAGAGGTCGGCGAGCAGTTTGGCGTTACCCGTGAACGAATCCGCCAGATCGAGATCAAGGCGATGCACGCGCTGAGGGATCCCAGTCGTGCTGGCAGGTTGCGGCCGTTCCTCGAGCTCTGAGCCAAGGCGGAGGGCGCGCCCCCCGTCGATGCCCGGCTCCAGACCGGCAGTAATCCTGCATCGGTCTGATCGCTGGGTGGCCGCGTTCGCGGCCCGGAAAACTTACAGCGGCTTGATGTTCGCTGCCTGTTTCCCCTTGGGGCCCTGCTTGACTTCAAAACTCACCTTCTGGCCTTCCTGCAGGGATTTGAAACCCGCACCCTGAACCTCGGAGAAGTGCGCGAAAAGGTCTTCGCCACCATCGTCCGGCGTGATGAATCCAAAACCCTTCGAATCGTTAAACCACTTGACGGTACCAGTTGCCATGTTCTGAATATTCCCGGGAAGAGGGGTTGTAGAGGATGCCACGGGCCTGGGCCAGACGTGTAGAACACGGGAGCGACCGCAGGGCCGGGGTCGTCAGAGGCCCGAAAAGCACAAAGCCCGCTCGGCGGGGGGCTTTCGCTGGTGAGAAGCTACCGGATTCGCGCCGGGATTGCCCACAAGGTGCTCGGGGTTGGGAAAAATGCTTGCATCAAGCAACGTGTGAAATCGCGGAAAGCGTTACCGGGCTCTGGTTGCGGGGGCAGGATTTGAACCTGCGACCTTCGGGTTATGAGCCCGACGAGCTGCCAGACTGCTCCACCCCGCGGCGCGCAGTCTACGCGCACGACCGCGGCGCGTCAAACGAATCCAGCTGGGCGATTAAGTTGTCTGAATGAACGGGGCCATCTTTTGCTGCCAGGGCAACGACAAACTAAGTTGACCGGCGTGTTGCCCACATGCCTGTTACGCGCCAACACGCGACAGGAAGTCCGACCTCCAGGCCGTTAGCTGTTGCTTCATGGCCGCTTCATGGCCGCTCCCGACCACCGGGGCCGTGCCCGACGGGCGCGTCAGCTGCATCGTGATCGCCCCTGGTTAGGCCGGCAGCAGTCGGATCCCGGAAAGCGTAGACTTCCCGACTTCCATTCGCCGTTCAAGGTAGTGTCCATGTTGATGAAAGCCCTGCGTCTCGGTCTCGGCCAGTTAATTTTGCTCAGCGACGCCGTCAGTCGCCCACGCCCGCAGCGCCGTGGGGCGCAAAGTCAGGCGGTTGTAGAAAAAGAAGCGGCGTGCCTATCGCTGTATCAGTTCCATGCGTGCCCCTTCTGCGTCAAGACCCGGCGCGCCCTGCATCGTCTGAATGTGCCGATGACGCTGCACGACGCCAAAAACGATCCCATCGCACGGGATCGTTTGCTGGCTGGCGGTGGCAAGATCAAAGTGCCTTGCCTGCATATTCAGGAAGAGGGCCAGTCGCGCTGGTTGTACGAGTCCAGCGCCATCATCGCCTGGCTGGAGCATCGCTTCGCCGGGATCGCGTGATCCTTCTCGCGCGGGCATGAGGCGGGTCAGCGACCGGAACCGGTCGCACGCTGCCAGCCCTGGGCGCCGTCCACTCGAAACACTACGTTCCCTGCACGCGTAGGGGAGAGCGTGGTTGGGGAGGAAGATTTTGCACGCTCTCTTCTACGTCAGACGAGACGTCTGGATCGGCAATTAGACTGGACACCGAATGATTGGCGACTAACGGTCATCACCGGTGCCTCTCGGCCTCAGCGGGTCAGCCCGGCAGCCACCCGCAGCGGCACGCGCATGGCTGATGCACACCAGCCATGCGCTGAACCATACGAAAGAGCACGGTTGTTTCGCACGCCGTACAGCGAGATCGCCCGCGTTTGTGCCGTGGCGTCTGCAATCGTCTGTTCGAGCTGCATCAACCACACCCTGGCGCGAGCGCACCTCGATTCAAGTCGCCCCGGAGGGGAATGCATATTACCCAATCGGATGCGACGTGGTCACGGATGTCATCGATAAACAAGCGGTATCGGGTTTCCATTTTTATCGATCCTGGGAGGGTCGGCCGCTTCAGCTATGCGGACGCTGGACAGATGCACCTGTACCTCAACTACGCGCGGGAGCACTGGATGAAGCCGGGTGAAAACCCGCCCGTCGGGCTGATCCTGTGCGCCGAGAAGGGGGCGGCGGAAGGACGCGGAGGAACATGCCGCGACGCAGTTGCATTAAACATCAGCGCGGAAAACGGGACAGGCGATGCGATTTATTCCAACGGTTTATTCGGCAACTGGCGGCTCACCGCCCCGTACTGATGCACGTGTGAAAGCCGACTTCATCGCTTAGCACGTGAAGCACGGTTGCCCTGAAGTAGATGCAACGGCACAGTACGAAATGTGGGTCGTGCACGCCATCGACAGCAATCCTGCACTCGACACGAATTCGCACCGACAGTTGGCAGATCAAGCGATTCAGAAGACCCGTAACTCGACACGGGCGCCGGACTAGGAAAACAGCGAAGAGACGATGCTGGAGCCCAGTCAGGAGGGCAGTGGAGCGCCGGGGAAACTGCGTCCGCGTTGCCAGCCGGGTCAGCAGCCCATGCTGCGCCCATCGCCGACAGCAGGCCGAGGTTTGAGATTGCCGCTATTCATGACAGAATGCCTCGCTTAACCTCGATCGTCTGGGACATTTTGTCCATCTCGCAATGAAACCCGCTGACCTTTCATACGCATTGGCGCGCCTCGGTTGGACGCAGGTGACGTTCGCTGAATATTCGGGCTACGACCGCCGGACCATCGGTCGATGGACCCGCGGTGAATCGGCAATCCCGCTGCTCGTTGAAAGACACCTCGATCTGCTGCTCGCCATTCGTGACCGCCTGCCCTGAAGATGCACGTTCAGTCAGGCGTACGGCAGGATGCGTTAAGCAGGGCTCTCCTCGCCATCTGAACTTCGGCGTCTTCGTACGCTGAGGCGACGCACATGGTGGCTTGGCGTACTAGCGTGCCGCTAACCTAACTGTGACAGTTGATCTGTAGTGTCAAAAGTAGTCAGACTACATGAGCGACTGCTGTTCGGCCTACATTGGCAGCTCGCTCGCCGACGGATGCGGTAGCTGGAAAGCAGATCCAACCAGCCGTTCCCGACTCCGCTGGCTTCATGCCCCAAGAAGTACAATTTTCGTCCGCCGGTCCGCCTTGCAAGCTGGGCATTGGCCTCCTAAGCCGAGGTCGGGGGTTCTTATGGTACGCTTTGCCAGTTGCTGTGGATGCTTTGTTTTACGACCGCCCTTAGCCCAGTTGGATAGAGCAACGGCCTCCTAAGCCGAGGGTCGGGGGTTCGAGCCCCTCCTGTCGCGCCACTTCCAAGGCTTCGCAGCTCTGCGGGGTTACGCCGGGGTTACACAAAACCCGCGCCAGAAAAACAAAGCCCCGCATAGGCGGTCCGCATAGGCGGGGCTTTTTCGTTACCAGAGTACGTCAGTCTTGGTGGAGCAGCTTCGTCAAATCAGGAATAGGGGTTCCTGGGCGATTTTGTGGCGGAGAATTCGTCTGCGATCGCGCGAAGCTGCTGAGCTTGCTCGCCGTCTGCGCCGTTTTCAGACTGGCTTGCGCCATCGCTTCCCGAACCGGGCGTGGGGTCTGATATGTGCGCATCGGTCTCTCCTTCAGATTTGTCTTGTGATTGCGGCTGGGCCATTGGGTAAAGCCGCACGTTAGGCGGGTCGTCTTCAAAATTCGGCTTGCAGGCATCGTGTAAGGCTTGAGCGACCTGGGCATAGATACCAGTCGGTCTTTCTACCCGCACGAATATGCTTGATGCTTCCTTGCGATCAATCACAAAACCGTGCGATGGGTAACCGACGATTAGCTTTTCCAAGCCATCTGCACGTAGGTTGCTGCTTTTCGTATCGAGCCGGCTGCCGTATGCAAACGCAATGTCAGTTGCGCGTTGCATCTCCGCGAGTCTCATTGGGTCGATCTGCCCAAAAATCGGCGAGAAGAGGCCAGTCGTCAGCTTTGTCGAAATGTCAGCAGCCACTCGTGTTGATAGCGCAGCCTTCGTGGTTAGCTCAATCAGATATGACCGGAACGCGTTCATCGCCTGATTTTGAAGGTAGTTGACCGACTGGAAGATGTCCAGGCCAGAGTTCCGGCCAACTATTTCGTCATGTTTCTTAACCTGCACGTCAAGCGGGCCCAGCTCACTCTGATCGCCTAGCCAGAGTTTGGACGCCCCGATGCAAATCAGGGTGCCGGCGCTCTTGCAAAGCCATGGAATCAACGCATCGAAAGATTCGTAATCGTGCTGCAGCGCTCGTGCGATGCGGAAACCAGCGTGCGGATCGCCACCAGGCGTGCTCAAAACGAACAGCAACTTCGACGATTTCTTCTTCGTTAGCTCGGCGCAAACCAGATCGTAACCCGCACGACTTATCTGTCCGGCATAAACCATAATGTCCGGCACCACTTCGGCCGGAGCAGGCGACGCTGTTGCCGCTTCCGTTATCCCGTCCACGTGCAAAGTCCCCGTTCGTTCACTGCGTTATCGGCGCCAGCCTTGCGGACTTTAGCGGTTGCGAGTCTGGCAGAACATTGATTGATTAGATGTTACCGTAGCGAAAATCTATTCGTATCCGCGAAAACGAGCAGCCGTTGACAGTTGTTCGTCGATTGATGTCGGCGTCGCGGTACCCACCCTGAACCAAACTACCAACATCCGGCGACCAAGTATGCCCAACGACCAGATCCGCGTTTCTTTCAAGTGCAATAAATGTGGCACGCAGCTATCGTGGCCTGACGCCGCCGCTGACACACTCGAGATTTCATGTGCCGAATGCGGGGTATCCGCAGGCACCTACGGCGAGCTCAGGAAGGTTGCTGTGGAGCAAGCGAAGAATCACATCGAAAAGATGTTTGGCGATGCATTCAAAAAGCTGCGCTGACGTAACTCCCACTCATCCGAGCACGTGTCCGCCGGGCTCGTGGCTTGCGTGCGCGTCGTTATTCTGAATCCCAGCCCTCGGACGCCAGGCCATCGATGAAGCCTGTATAGAACGCCAGGGCGAATTCAGCCAGTTCAACCAGCGTTACGGCTGTGATGTCCTGTCCGAGGTGCGCCGTCGGCACGTCGTACGTTTTGCCCCTGCTGGTGACCGGACATGCGCGCAGCTCCGCACCGACTATTTTCTGCTTAAAGCCCGGGGGTGGCGGGAGGTCCATCGTCACGCCATTGATGGTGATCTTCGGATTCCGCGCCCAGACACGGCCATCCGCAGAGATGTTCACGAAGCCCGGCGGTAGCGTTGTGGTTGTGTCGACATGCGAGTGCTCGTCGACGTCCCGCAGATGCGCGAGGTAACTGATGAGCGCGTCGTCCTTTCTGGCCGCCTTGTACCGTTTAACGTGCTTGGCGTTATAGAACCGCGGATCTCCCTTTAACGCCGACTCTGTCTTGTTCCATACGCGTGTTGTGTGACCTGCAAAGGCTTTCCTCTGAGCGTCGAACTCCGCCAGATCCGTCGAGGATTTCATGTTTTCGAGTGCGTGGGCCGCAAGCGCAAGTTCTTTTCGTGCAGCGATGAGCTTTGTTCCAGGCATAGAGGGTTGGTTAGTGGAGGCATTGTGGACAAAGTGCGCCACCGATCATATGATAAGAAAACTTATCTTGATAGACCGATTGTGTGTCGATTTCTGGAGAAAACTTCGTCGCTCGCACAAGCGGGTAAGGACGCGCCGGTGACGGCGTGTCCTTACCCGCTTGAAGTGCAAACCGGCCGTTGCGCTTTACGCGGTGGGCCTCAGAGTTAAATTTTGCATCGCACCGCAGTGTTAACAACTTTAGTTGTGCAAGCGTCCACCGCCATCCTTCGGGCGCCGTGGCTTTGTCAAGAAAATTGCGAAAAGGCGCACGGGCTATCCTGCTGTTGGTCGACTGCGAGGTCATCTGCGTCACTGCGCGAAACTGCGTCAGCATGCAAGCACGTGGAGGACAACATGTCGGCATCATCGAGCGCTCGTGGAATGAAGTCGCGCAGAAAGTCTACCCAGCTTCTGATTTTTGCATCCAGATACTCCCGGGATACGTAAAGGACGCGGATCTGCGTTTCATTCATGCGATGTGTCGTCAGTACACGCCGCAGCGTACCGTTGCGCAGCCACGGCATTGCAGTCCACAGGGGCAGTGCGCCGATGCCTCGCCCCTCGCGCACTGCGAGAGCCATTGCTTCCGCGACGTTGACCTGGAAGGGCGAAGGAGGAAGTTCGAAGGTTTCCGTCCCGTGAGGTCCATCCAAATTCCATCGGCTTTGCGGAAACACCGGGCTGCTGGTGCGCATGCAGGTGTGGTTAGCAAGGTCAGCCACCGTTGAAGGGACACCGTGCCGGGAAAGATACGAAGGCGACGCGCACAAAATGTTATAGGTCTTCGCGACCGGGACAGATACGAGACCGGAGTCCGGCAGTTCAATCGCGCTCAGTTGATGTTGTTGCTCGCAGTTTTTGCTAGCCATGACCACGGATTTTGCTAGCAGCGGAAAGGCCTGAACTTGGCGCCGGATAAGCGATTCAGCGCGATTTGAACGATTACGGCTTCGTTGCATTCCCGCAACAGTTCAAGCGGGCGACGCCCGTTAATTTTGCTAGCGCACCTGCGATGTCCTTTAATTCCGCTAGCGCGATCAGGAGCGCGGGCGAGGGCACCATGGCATCCTCTGACGAGATAGACAGCCGTGCCAAGAAGGTGGCGGCCGTGTTACGACCGCTTGGGCGGGGGCCGCTGACGCGAGTTCAGGCGAAGCGTGCCGGACAGTTGCTTGACGTCCATTGGACAACTGTCTATCGGCTGCGGCAGCGATTTTTGGCGAACCCTGTGACGAGTGCTCTCGATCCGCAGCACCGTGGTCCGACGCCGGGCGGTCGCCGTTTAAGTCCGGCCGCCGACAACATAATCGAAGAAGTCGTGCAAAGTTGGCTACCGGCGCAGCGTCAATTAGCGCATCCTGCAACCGATCTTGTACTTGAGATTCGACGTCGATGCGTTGCCGCGGCGGTGGAGCCGCCCAGCCGGTCAACTGTGGCCCGGCGATGGTCAGAGCATCGCGAGCAGGACGCGCTGAGGCGTGCTGCACTTCCTGAGTCGCAGATCGCACCTGGAACTTTTCGGGCTCAGCATCCCCTGGACATTGTGCAGGTCGACCATACACAAGCGGATGTGCTGTTGGTCAGCGCGATGGACAGGAAGGTGATCGGCCGCCCGTGGCTTTCGGTTGCGTTGGACGTTGCCACGAGATGCGTACTTGGTTTTTACGTCGGCATGGAAAGACCGGGGGCGGCTACGGTTGGGTTGCTTCTTACAAGGGCATTGTCCAAGACCCCATGGCTTGCAAAGATCAGGGCCGAGGCAGAGTGGCCAATGCGCGGTATTCCCCGCGTTTTGCACCTCGACAATGCTGCCGAGTTCAAGAGCCGGGCGCTTCGAAGTGGCTGTCGCGAGTACGGTATCGATTTAATGTATCGTCCGGTCGGACGGCCGCACTTCGGCGGTCATATCGAACGTTTCAACAGGACGATAATGGAGCGCGTTCGCGGTTTGCCCGGCGCGACCGGCTCCTCTACGAAAGGACGCAAGGTACGGCAGGCAGAGAAGGGTGCAGCGCTAACTCTCGGGGAATTCGAGCGATGGCTCGCGATCGAGATCGGAAGACGATATCACCAGAGTCCTCATCGTGGGCTTCTGGGCGCGACGCCATCGGATACCTGGCGAGCGCTCTCGTATTCGGCCGATACGCAACAGTTGCCGGCGGCAGCCGACGCAGAGTTGCGGTTCCTGATATGGTTCCTGCCTGTCGCACGAAGGACAATACAGGCGGACGGCCTCACGATCTTCCGTATTCGTTACTGGCATCCGTTGTTCGCCGCCTGGCGAGAAACGCGACGTTCGGTGAGCGTACGGTACCATCCCGAAGACCTTTCCCGCATCTTTGTGAGTGGCGGAGGCAAGGATTATTTTGAGGTTCGTTATGCTGACCTGCGACGCCCGTCTATCTCGCTATTCGAACAACGAACCGCGCTGAAAACCATTCGGGCGCAAGGCCAACGTTCGATCTCCGAGACCATGATTTTTCGCGCGGTAGAGGATCAGCGTCGCGTAATTGCCGACGCCACCCGCGGGACACGGGCACATCGACGTCTGCGCCAGCGGCGCTTGCCGGCGATCGAGGCATTTAACGATCTTTCTCTCAGACAGCAGGATTCTGAACACGAGAAAGGCCAGGTCAATTACGACTCTCCGGTGAAAGCCTATGACGTCGAGCAATGGTGAGGTGCAACATGAAGCAGGACGTGTTGTCACATTTACTCCCAACCGCGAGAGAGCAGGCCCGATTGGGAAACGAGGAACGAATACGCAGCCTTCTTCGCGACCGATGGATCGACTATCCTCGCGCCACCGAAGCGCTGCAGCTCCTGGAGCGTCTTCACGAGACGCCGCGCCGCGACCGCATGCCATGCCTGCTCATCCACGGCGACTCAAACATCGGCAAAACGAAGATCACTGCAAAATTCAAGCGTGCGCACCCCAGCGAGTTCGATGAACGGAGCGGGATCGAGCGATGTTCAGTCCTCACCATGCAGATGCCTCCGACACCTGATCAGCACAGGTCTTACTCGGGCCTGCTGTTCGAACTCGGCGCTCCCCACAATCCCGCAGCGGGTCTTGCTTCGCTGGAGAGACTCACTCGTGACATTTTGCCGCGTGGCGCCCAGGGTACTGATTGTCGATGAGGTACATCATCTGCTCGCCGGTACGTATAGAGAGCAGCGCGCATCGCTGAATCTGCTCAAATATCTCGCGAATGACCTGCAGATCAGCATGGTTCTCGTCGGCACTCGCGACGCGGTGCTGGCGCTCCAGACAGATGCTCAGATGTATAGTCGCTACCGACCGTTTGAAATTCCACGTTGGAGGGAAGGCGACAGCCTCAGGCGTCTTCTGGCGGCGTTTGAGCGTGTACTGCCGCTGCGCAAGCCATCTGATCTAACGCGACGCGAAATCGTCCAGTTCGTGCTGGCCGCGAGCGGCGGGCTGACGGGGGAAATATCGACGCTTCTGAACGACGCGGCAGAATTTTCGATTCGCAGCGGCGACGAGTTCATCGGTAGGTCACATCTCGAACATGTCGCGCGAGACACTGCCTGATGCTGTTCTTCCGTGGCCGGTCGCGCCGAGACCGTTTTTTGAAGAGGCGTTTGGTGGCTGGCTGGGCCGCGTTGCAGCCCGATATCAGATAAGCGTTCGAATGCTCTGGGAGAGGAGCGTTCCGACCGCGTTGCCGACGCTTGGCACCGCAGGGTGGATACTGTTCCCGAGACTCGACGAGTCTACACTTGAACGGCTCTCGACGCTGGCTCGTCTAAACGATGGCCGCCTGAAGGCGATCGAGACTCCGGTAGGTTGGATGACGAACCGTCAACGCCTCCCATACTGTTTCCGCTGCCTTGTACTCAACGATGCCGACGTGTGCGCTCCGCGTTGGAAGAGAGAATGGCTTGACCCGACAGCGGACTATTGCAGGATACATCACGCGTCGCTTGAGACGTTGCCGGCATCCGTTTTACGCAATGCCGCAAACTTCGCGGCTGCTCTTCGGGCGATAAATCGCTATCGCGAGGATTGCCATTTTCGCTACCCCGGCAAGGTGCGCTAGCCGAATTAGCGGACAGATTAGCGCTGCTGTGGACGCCGCTAGCGGAAATTGCGAGCGACAACATCGCCCACGCCATCCTCGCGTTCTTCGCGGCAATCGCGACGGCAGCACGCCAATATCCGCGGCGCTCAACAAGGGTTCGCACCCACCGGCTGATGCGGTCCTGCTTCTCACCGAGACTCGCGATAACTGCGCGCGCACCGTTCACCAGCAGATAGCGAATGTAAGCGTCGCCCGCCTTGGTGATGCCGCCAAGCCGCGCTTTGCCGCCACTGCTGTATTGACCCGGCGTGAGTCCGAGCCAGGCTGCAACCTGGCGGCCATTCCTGAAATCACGCCCGGCACCGATGCTTGCGAGCAGTGCGCTCGCGGTGGTCGGACCAATGCCGCGTAGTTGCATGAGTCGCTTGCTGCGATCGTCGTTGCGTGCGATTTCGCCGATCGCGCGGTCGTATTCCACGAGCCGGTCCTCAACGTTGCCGGCGTGCTCGAGCAAATCGCTGATGCAACGTCGTGCCCAGCCCGGCAACGCATCCAGATGGGGCGTGATCTCTCGTCGCAAGCGCTCCGGGCTCTGCGGCAGTACGACGCCGAATTCGGCAAGCAGCCCGCGCATCCGGTTGTAGATCGCAGTCCGCTCTTCGAGGCGTTGTTGCGTAAATCAGGCGTAGCGACAACATGACCTCTGTGCTTTCAATCTCAGGCGATACGGACGGACTGCGGGCGAGCGAGGGCTACCATGCGGTTGAGCACGCCCACACGAATCGACACCTCGGTTGCCTGCGAGCCGGTCTGCCGCGCCCACAGGCAGGGACCCGTGAGCACCTTGAGTCGGTACATCAAGGTCTCGGCCAGCGAGCGCCGGTGGTAGCCGGTTGCCTGCTTCCATTCGCGCCTGCTGCTGCGCTCGATCGCATCGATAGCAGCATTGCGCCAAGCGGCACCGGGCGTGCTGACAGGCCACGGCTTCGCTCCCTCACGCGGCGGAATCGATG
>NZ_JAYMRY010000074.1:0-14073 GCF_038900695.1 Paraburkholderia sp. JHI2823
CGACGTGCCCCCTGCGCCGCCCCGCCCGCCGCCTCCCTTCTCGCGAGACGCCCGGCTCCGGGCCATTCGCGCGCGGCGAGCCGCACGTCACCACCCTGACATGCAGAGATTTACATGAGCCTCCAATGCGGCATCGTCGGCTTGCCCAACGTCGGCAAGTCCACCCTCTTCAACGCCCTGACCAAGGCTGGCATCGCGGCCGAGAACTATCCGTTCTGCACCATCGAGCCGAACGTCGGTGTGGTCGAAGTGCCGGATCCGCGCCTGAAGGCGCTCTCGGAAATCGTCAAGCCCGAGCGCGTCGTGCCGGCCGTGGTCGAGTTCGTCGACATCGCGGGTCTCGTCGCGGGCGCGAGCAAGGGTGAAGGTCTCGGCAACCAGTTTCTCGCGAACATCCGCGAAACCGACGCCATCACGCACGTCGTGCGCTGCTTCGAAGACGACAACGTGATCCACGTGGCGGGCAAGATCGATCCGATCTCCGACATCGAAGTCATCAACACCGAACTCGCGCTCGCCGACCTCGGCACCGTCGAGAAGGCCCTCACGCGCTACTCGAAGGCTGCGAAGTCGGGCAACGACAAGGAAGCGGCGAAGCTCGTCGCCGTGCTGGACAAGGTGCGTGCGCAGCTCGACCAGGCGAAGCCCGTGCGCGCGCTCGACCTGAACGAAGACGAACAGGCGCTCCTCAAGCCGTTCTGCCTCATCACAGCGAAAAAGACGATGTACGTCGCGAACGTGAAGGAAGACGGCTTCGAGAACAACCCGCACCTCGATGCCGTGCGCAAGCACGCCGAGGCCGAAGGCTCGCCGGTCGTCGCCGTGTGCGCGGCGATCGAAGCCGAAATCGCCGACCTCGACGACGAAGACAAGGCCGCCTTCCTTGCCGACATGGGCATGGACGAGCCGGGCCTCGACCGCGTGATCCGCGCGGGCTACAAGCTGCTCGGCCTGCAAACGTACTTCACGGCGGGCGTGAAGGAAGTGCGCGCGTGGACGATCCACATCGGCGATACGGCGCCGCAAGCCGCGGGTGTGATCCACACCGACTTCGAGCGTGGCTTCATCCGCGCACAGACCATCGCCTATGCCGACTTCATCCAGTACAAGGGCGAAACCGGCGCGAAGGAAGCCGGCAAGATGCGCGCCGAAGGCAAGGAATACGTCGTGCACGACGGCGACGTGATGAACTTCCTGTTCAACGTCTAAGCACGACGACGGCTCGGCAGCGCGGCAGCGAAAGCCGCGCCGCATCGACTGCCGGTATCGAGCCCGCTGATGAGCGGGCTTTTTTGCGGCCCTGAAGCACGGGCCGTTCGAGGCGGCGACATGCCCCTCTCCCACGCGCCCCGTACAATAGCGCTTTGCGCGTTACCCCCGATTCGCGGCCACCGCGCGGCGCGCGCCGCGCCCTCGGTTACCGCCCTCTTTTTCCCGTTTCCAAAGACACTCTCATGGCCCAATACGTCTTCACCATGAACCGGGTCGGCAAGATCGTGCCGCCCAAGCGCCAGATCCTGAAAGACATCTCGCTGTCGTTCTTCCCGGGCGCGAAGATCGGCCTGCTCGGCCTGAACGGCTCGGGCAAATCCACGCTCATCAAGATCATGGCCGGCGTCGACAAGGACATCGAAGGCGAAGCCACGCCGATGCCCAACCTCAACATCGGCTATCTGCCGCAGGAACCGCAGCTCGATCCGGAAAAGACCGTGCGCGAAGCCGTGGAGGAAGGTCTCGGCGACGTGTTCAACGCGCAGAAGAAGCTCGACGAGATCTACGCCGCCTATGCGGAACCGGACGCCGATTTCGACGCGCTCGCCGCCGAGCAGGCGAAGTACGAAGCGATCCTCGCGACCACCGACGGCAGCGCGGAGCAGCAGATCGAAATCGCCGCCGACGCGCTGCGCCTGCCGCCGTGGGACGCGAAGATCGGCAACCTCTCGGGCGGTGAAAAGCGCCGCGTCGCGCTGTGCAAGCTGCTGCTCGAAAAGCCCGACATGCTGCTGCTCGACGAACCGACCAACCACCTCGACGCCGAATCGGTCGAGTGGCTCGAACAGTTCCTCACGCGCTTCCCGGGCACCGTCGTCGCCGTGACCCACGACCGCTACTTCCTCGACAACGCCGCCGAGTGGATTCTCGAACTCGACCGCGGCTACGGCATTCCCTGGAAGGGCAACTACTCCAGCTGGCTCGACCAGAAGGAAGAGCGCCTGAAGCAGGAAGAAGCGACCGAATCGGCGCGCCAGAAGGCGATCAAGAAGGAGCTGGAATGGGTGCGCCAGAATCCGAAGGGCCGTCAGGCGAAATCGAAGGCGCGTATCGCGCGCTTCGAGGAGCTGTCGAGCCAGGAATACCAGAAGCGCAACGAAACGCAGGAAATCTTCATTCCGGCGGGCGAGCGTCTGGGCAACGAGGTCATCGAGTTCAAGAACGTCAGCAAGTCCTATGGCGACCGTTTGCTCATCGACAATCTGAGCTTCAAGATTCCGGCCGGCGCGATCGTCGGCATCATCGGGCCGAACGGCGCCGGCAAGTCGACGCTCTTTCGCATGCTCACGGGCAAGGAACAGCCGGATTCGGGCACGATCGAAATGGGTCCGACCGTCAAGCTCGCCTACGTCGACCAGAGCCGCGACGCGCTGGCCGCCGACAAGACGGTGTTCGAGGAAATCTCGGGCGGCGCCGACGTGCTGACCGTGGGCAAGTACGAAACGCCTTCGCGCGCGTACATCGGCCGCTTCAACTTCAAGGGCGGCGACCAGCAGAAGATCGTCGGCAATCTGTCGGGCGGTGAGCGCGGTCGTCTGCATCTCGCGAAGACGCTCATTTCGGGCGGCAACGTCCTGCTGCTCGACGAGCCGTCGAACGACCTCGACGTCGAAACGCTGCGCGCGCTCGAAGACGCGCTGCTCGAATTCGCGGGCTCGGTCATGGTGATCTCGCACGACCGCTGGTTCCTCGACCGCATCGCCACGCACATCCTCGCGTTCGAAGGCGACTCGCAGGTCACGTTCTTCGACGGCAACTATCAGGAGTACGAGGCCGACAAGATCAAGCGCCTCGGCGAGGAAGCCGCGCGGCCGAAGCGTCTGCGCTACAAGCCGATCAGCCGCTAACCGGGCGGGATCGACAGCAATCGACGGCGGCCCGCGGGCCGCCGTTATGCTTTGCGGCGAGCGCGGCATGGCGGTTGCGGGAATGCCGCAACGCTTTGGGTCGCCCGGTGCCTCGAGCCCGCTTCCCGCAAGGAATTCCGCATGGCCATACAGCCCCGCAACCGGGTTCTCCCGATCGTGGCGATCGGCGTCGCGCTGCTCGTCATGGCTGCGCTCGGCACGCTCTACGCGCTCCAGCGTGAGGCGAAGGCCTACGTCGAGCGCGCGCTCGCGCCGGTGGGCACAGCCGCGAGCGTGAGGGTGGCGTTCAACCTGTCATCGGTCGAACTCACCGACGTGCGGCTGAAGCCGCCGCCCAACTGGCCCACCGCCGACACGCTCCGCGCCGCGCGCATCACGATCACGCCGGATCTGGGAGCGCTGCTCTCGCACCGCGTGCACATCCGCGACGTTACGGTGAGCGACTTCACGATGACGGTGCTGCGCCGGGAAAGCGGCTCGATCCAGATCCTGCCGAATCTGCGCGAGTCAATGGCGCAAGGCACCGGGCACGCAAGCGGCACACAAGGGGCGAGCAGCCTGCCGCAGGAAAAGGACATTGACCATATCGTCTTCGAGAACGGCACGTTCGAGTTCTATGACCGCTCGGTGACCAATCCGGCCTGGCGCGTCACGGTGAACCGCGCACGCGCAACCGTCGACAACGTGCATCTGCCCGCGCTCACGGAACCTGCACGCGTTTCGGTCGTGGGCGATGTCGTCGGTCGGGAGCACACGGGCCGCATGACGTTCGACGGCTGGGTGCAAATCGCGAGCAAGGATTCGGAGACGCATACGACGCTGCGCGGCGTGGATGTGAGGTCGATCGAACCCTGGCTGCTGAAGAAGGCCGGCGCGAAGGCCAACGTGACGGGCGGCACGCTGGACCTCGACCTCCGGTCGACCGTGCGCGGCTATCGCCTGCACGCGCCGGGCACGCTCACGCTGCACGACCTGCAACTGGCGGAAAGTCACGACGCCGTCGACACCTTCCTCTCGATCCCGACACGCGCCGCCGTGGCCGCGCTGAAGGCGCACAAAGGCGCGATCACGCTGCATTTCGTGCTCGAAGGCAACCTGCGCGACCCGAAGTTCCAGCTCAACGAAAACCTGATGACGGCGCTGCGCACCGGGTTCGCGCAAGCGCTCGGCGTGAGCGCGGAAGGCGTGGCAAAGGGCGCCGGACAAACCGCGAAGGGCATCGCCGACGCGCTGCGCAACCTGTTCGGGCAGCCGGCGGCGCCGGCGTCGAATTAGCGCGTACGGCCTGGGCGGCGCAAGCGCGCGCTCAGACGGGCAGGCCGAGTTCGCGCAGTTTCGCGTCGGTCGCCGCGTTGCTGGTGTGATGGACGCCGTGCCAGCCGAGCGCCGTGGCGGCCTGCGCGTTGTGCGGGTTGTCGTCGATGAAGACGAGTTCCTCGGGCTTCACGTCCGGCAACTGCGCCTCGATGCGGCGGAACATCTCGTGAAAGATCGCCGGATCGGGCTTCACGAGCTTCACCCGCCCCGAGACGACGACATCACGGCAGCGGCGCAGGATGCCGAAGCGCTCCCAGGCCCAGGGAAAGGTCTCGGCCGACCAGTTCGTGAGACCGAAGATGGGCACGTTCGCCGCCTCCAGCCGCTCGAAGGTGGCGACGCCGCCGTCGAGCAGACCGCCGATCATCTCGTGCCAGCGCTCGTAGAACGCGCGGATGAGCGCCTCGTGCCCGGGAAACTTCGCAACCAGCTCCTCGGTACCGACGGCGATGGGCTCGCCGCCGTCCTGACGGACCACCCAGTCCATCCTGCAGACGTGCGTGAGGAACCAGCGGCGCTCGTCGTCGTCGGGAATCAGCTTGCGATAGAGGTATTCGGGGCTCCAGTCCACGAGCACCCCGCCGAAATCGAACACCACTGCCTTGATCGCCATGGGCTTGCCGCTCCGCTTCAATGCGCTTCGAACGTCGAGGAAATCAGATCGGCTGCGTGCGCTTTTCGAGCCACGCGAGCGCATCGCCGCTCACGTGCGGCGCCACGCGCACGCGCACCGCCTCATGGTACGCGTTGAGCCACGCGCGCTCGTCCTCGCGCATGAGCGCCAGATCGATGCAGCGCGTGTCGATGGGGCAGAGCGTGAGCGTCTCGAAGTTCAGGAAGTCGCCGAATTCGGTCGTTTGCGCGCGCTGGTTCAGCACCAGATTCTCGATGCGCACGCCCCACTTCCCAGGCCGGTAGATGCCCGGCTCGACCGAGGTGATCATGCCCTCTTCCATCGCTGTCCACGGCTCGGCCGGCGCGTAATGCGAGATGACCTGCGGCCCTTCGTGCACGTTCAGGAAATAGCCGACACCGTGGCCTGTGCCGTGACCGTAGTCGGCGCCCGCTTCCCAGATCGGGGCGCGCGCGATGGCGTCGAGCATGGGCGAGCGGATGCCGCGCGGGAACTGCGCGCGAGAGAGCGCCATCATGCCCTTGAGCACGAGCGTGAAGTCGCGCTTTTGTTCCGCGCCCGGCGTGCCGACCGGCACGACGCGCGTGATGTCCGTGGTGCCGTCGAGATACTGGCCGCCCGAGTCGATCAGCAGCAGGCCGTCGCCTTCGATCACGCTGTGCGATTCGGGCGTGGCGCGGTAGTGCGGCATCGCGCCGTTCGCGTTGAAGCCCGCGATGGTCGCGAACGAGAGCGACTTGAAGCCGGGCCGGCGCGCGCGCGCGGCGGTGAGCTTTTCGTCGATGGTCAGTTCGGTGATTCTCTCGCGGCCGAGCGCGGCCTCGAACCATGCGAAGAACTCGGCGAGCGCCGCACCGTCCTGCTCCATGGTCGCGCGTACGTGGTCGGCCTCGGCGGCCGTCTTGCGCGACTTGAAGAAGGTGCTCGGATTGACGGACTCTACGACCTTCACCGCCGACGACACCGCCTGCAGCAAGCCATAGGTCACGCGGCGCGGATCGACGAGCAGCGCGGCCTTCGCGGGCAGCGCCGCGAGCGCGGCGGCGGCCTCGCCATACGGCGCGACGCGCACCTTGTCGTTCGCGAGCGACCGCGCAAGCGCTTCGCTCACCTTGCCGTCGGCGACAAAGAGCGTCGCTTCGTCCGGCCCGATCAGCGCGTGGGCGACGAATACCGGGTTGTAGTTGACGTCAGCGCCGCGCAGGTTGAAAAGCCACGCGAGGTCGTCGAGCGTCGAGATGAAGTGCCACTGGGCGCCCTTTTCCTCCATCGCGCGGCGCACCTGCCCGAGCTTGCCGGCGCGGCTCGTGTCCGCGTGCGGCGCGACGTGTTCGTAGACGGGTTCGAGCGGCAGCGAGGGGCGGCCTTGCCAGACATCGTCGAGCAGGTCGAGATCGGTGCGCATGGCAATGCCGCCCGCCTTGAGCGCCTCCGCGAGCGCGCGCGCCGAGGCCACGCCGAGCACCGCCCCGTCCACGGCCACCGCACCGCCCGCGCTCACGTTCTGCGCGAGCCAGTCGATATGCGGCGCGGTCTGCTGGCCGCCCGTCATCTTCATGAGCGCGATGCCGGTGCCGGCCAGTTGCTGCTCGGCCTGCACCCAGTAGCGGCTATCCACCCACACGCCCGCGAAATCCTTTGTCACGACGAGCGTACCCACCGAACCGGTGAAGCCCGATAGCCATTCGCGCCCCTGCCAGCGGCGCGGCAGATATTCGGACAGATGCGGATCGGCGGAGGGCACGAGGGCCGCGTCCACGCCGGCGCGCGCCATCGCCGCGCGCAGCGCGGCGATACGTTCGGGAATCGAGGAGGTTTCGGGGAGTCGTGCATTCATGTTTTCACCTGCGAAGAATTCGAAGCGGGAAGCGATATTTCGGCGAGAGGCGATGATCCGGATATGACAGCGGCGCGCAGCCCGGATCACCGTGCGCGCAGCGCCACGCACACGCCCACGAAGACGAGCGCGAGCGCCGCGCTGAGCGGCCACTGGAGCAACTCGCCATCGTGGAAAAGACCGGTCGCGCCGCCGGCCGCGTTCGCGAGCGCCGCGCCGAGCACGCCGGCCGCCAAGGCCAGGACGAGTCCGTGACGGGCGGCACGGCGCAGGGGATGAAGCCACCATCCCGCACCACCCACCACCAGACCAAGGATGACGATACCGGACCAGCCCATCAAAGACTTGTCCTATGAATTTTCGGATGAGTCTGATAGGACTGCCGAATCGCGAGGGCTAGCATTTGTCGATTAGTTATATCTCTTTTTTTACTGAAAACGGTCGGCTCGGCGCTTCCCGCGTAGCGGTTGAGTGTAGGGGGCAGCAAAGCGCAAGGCAAGCGCACCACGTCCGCCGCAGCCGCCCTCCCTCGTATGCGAATTGCCCTTGTCGAACCAGACGCCCGGCAGGCTGAAGCCATCGTCCGCCTGCTCATCGCGGGCGGGCACGCATGCCAGCACTTCCCGCTTGGCGCCCAGCTCTTCGAAGCGCTCGAAGAAGAAACCTTCGACCTCTTGATAGCGGCATCGTGGTGCGGCGACAGCGGCGCCGAAGACCTCATTCCCCAGGCGCGCAAGCTGCTGCCGGGGCTGCCCGCCATCGCCCTGATGCTCGCGCCGCACGAGAGCGAAATCGTCGCAAGCCTCCAGGCCGGCGCCGACGACTGCATCACCAAGCCCGTGCGCGGCCCGGAAATGCTCGCGCGCATCGACGCACTGCTACGCCGCGCCGGCGTGCGCCGGCCGCGCAACCGCGCGCGCCACGGCTTTGGCGACTACCTGTTCGATTCCGGCCGCTACGAGGTGTCGTTTCGGGGCCAGACCGTCACACTCACGCCCAAGGAATATCGCTTCGCGCTGCTGCTTTTCACGAACGCATCGCGCCCCGTTTCCCGGGCGCGCATCCTCGAAACGGTGTGGAACGTGAACCGCGACGTTCGGTCGCGCACGCTCGATACGCACGCCTCGCGTCTGCGTAGCAAATTGCAGCTCGGGCCCGACCACGGCTGGCGTTTGACGACGTTGTACGGCTTCGGCTACCAGCTCGAAAGGCTGCCCATAACACGAACCGGGGTGTCGGACTCAGTCGACGAGAATGTCGGAAGCGAGGAAAAGTTATAATATCCGCCTAAATCTCGCCCGCATGGTATGCAGCTTCTAACGATCGGAATCAATCACCACACCGCGCCCGTCGCCTTGCGCGAACGCGTGGCGTTTCCGCTCGAACAGATCAAGCCCGCGCTCGCCCTGTTCAAGGAAGCGTGGTCCGGCAGGCGCTCGCTGAGCGCGCCGGAAGCCGCCATTCTCTCCACCTGCAACCGCACCGAACTGTATTGCGCGACCGACGCGCAAAGCTCGCGCGACGAAGCCGTGAGCTGGCTCGCGCACTACCACGGCCTGCGCGCAGAGGAACTTGCGCCGCACGTCTACACGCTGCCGCAGTCCGAAGCGGTGCGTCATGCGTTCCGGGTGGCTTCGGGGCTCGACTCGATGGTGCTGGGCGAGACGCAGATCGTCGGGCAGATGAAGACCGCGGTGCGCACCGCGACCGAGGCCGGCGCGCTCGGCACCTATCTGAACCAGCTGTTCCAGCGCACCTTCGCCGTGGCGAAGGAGGTGCGCACCACGACCGAGATCGGCGCACAGTCGGTTTCCATGGCTGCCGCGTCCGTGCGACTCGCGCAGCGCATCTTCGACAAGATCGCAAACCAGCGCGTGCTGTTCATCGGCGCGGGCGAGATGATCGAGCTGTGCGCCGCGCACTTCGCCGCGCAGCAGCCGCGCGAGCTCGTGGTCGCGAACCGCACCGCCGAGCGTGGGCGCTACGTTGCGGAACGCTTCGGCGGCCGCGCCATTCCGCTGTCCGACCTGCCTTCGCGCATGCACGAGTTCGACATCATCGTGTCGTGCACGGCGTCCACGCTGCCCATCATCGGGCTGGGCGCCGTCGAGCGCGCGGTGAAGGCGCGCCGTCACCGCCCCATTTTCATGGTCGACCTTGCGGTGCCGCGCGACATCGAGCCTGAAGTCGGCCAGCTCGAGGACGTCTTCCTCTACACCGTCGACGATCTCGGCACGATCGTGCGCGAAGGCAACGCCTCGCGCCAGGCCGCCGTGGCACAGGCCGAGACGATCATCGAGTCGCGCGTGGCCAACTTCATGCAGTGGCTCGACTCGCGCAGCATCGTGCCCGTGATCCGTCACATGCATACCCAGGCCGACGCGCTGCGCCGCGCCGAACTCGAGCGCGCGCGCAAGATGCTCGCGCGTGGCGACGATCCGTCGGCGGTGCTCGAAGCGCTCTCGCAGTCGCTCACCAACAAGCTGATCCACGGCCCCACGCATGCACTCAACACGTCGAGGGGCGATCAGCGCGACTCGCTCATCGAACTGATGGGCGGCTTTTACCGTCATGGCCAGCCGGCGAGAGTAGCCGACGCCGCGCAGCCCGCGGCGGATATCACGACCGACTCTGCCTCCACGGGCGCTTCCGAAGCGTCCGGCTCCTCCGACCGTTAGCGACGATCGGGCTCGGGCGCGCGCCATGCGTGCCCCGCACCGCCGGGCCCCACGCCCGCCTCTTCTTTCCCGCAGTCCTTTCCGGAGCCCGCTCCGCACCGCCCGATGAAAACGAGCATGCAATCGAAGCTCGACCAGCTGACTACGCGCCTGGCCGAGCTGAACGACCTGTTGAGCCGTCCCGACGTGACCTCGAACCGCGACCAGTACCGCAAGCTCACGCGCGAGCACGCGGAGCTGGGGCCAGTGGTCGAGCATTACGCGCAGTGGCGCCGGGCCAAGGAAGACGAGGCCGCGGCAAAGGAGCTGCTCTCCGACGCCGCGATGCGCGACTTCGCCGAGGATGAGGTGAAGGCGGCGCGCGAGCGCATGGCGCAGCTCCAGCAAGAATTGCAGATGATGCTGTTGCCCAAGGATCCCAACGACGAGCGCAACGTGTTCCTCGAAATCCGCGCGGGCACGGGCGGCGACGAGTCGGCGCTGTTTGCGGGCGACCTGCTGCGCATGTACCTGCGCTACGCCGAGCGCAATCGCTGGCAGATCGAGATGATGTCGGCGAGCGAATCCGATCTCGGCGGCTACAAGGAAGTGATCGTGCGCATTGCCGGCGAGGCGGCGTACTCGAAGCTGAAGTTCGAGTCAGGCGGCCATCGCGTGCAGCGTGTGCCGGCCACCGAAACGCAAGGGCGTATCCACACGTCCGCCTGCACGGTCGCGGTGATGCCGGAAGCCGACGAAATCGGCGAGGTCGAGATCAACCCCGCCGACCTGCGCATCGACACCTTCCGGGCCTCGGGCGCGGGCGGCCAGCACATCAACAAGACCGATTCGGCCGTGCGCGTGACGCACTTGCCGACCGGCATCGTCGTGGAGTGCCAGGACGACCGCTCGCAGCACAAGAACAAGGATCGGGCGCTCAAGGTCCTCGCCGCGCGCATCAAGGACAAGCAGTACCAGGAGCAGCACGCGAAGGAAGCGGCCACGCGCAAGAGCCTCGTGGGATCGGGCGACCGCTCCGAGCGCATCCGCACCTACAACTTCCCGCAAGGGCGGCTCACCGATCACCGCATCAACCTCACGCTCTATCGCCTCGAAGCGATCATGGACGGCGACCTGGACGAGCTGATCGGCGCGCTCGTTTCCGAGCATCAGGCCGAGCAGCTCGCCTCGCTCGGCGACGCGGACTGATCCGCGCTGGATCCGGCCGCATCGTGAAAGACCATACCGCCGACGCCCTGCTGCGCGCCTCGCCACTGCCCGCGCTCGAAGCGCGCATCCTGCTGATGCACGTGCTGGGCTGGCGCCGCACCGAACTGATCACCCGCGGCGATCAGGCGCTCGACGCGGCCCGCGTGGATGCGTACCGCGCGCTCGAAGCGCGCCGCGTGCAGGGTGAGCCCATCGCGCAGCTGGTGGGCGCACGAGAGTTCTATGGCCTCGACTTCGACGTGACGCCCGCTGTGCTGATTCCGCGGCCCGAGACCGAGCTGTTGGTGGAAACGGCGCTCTCGGCGCTCGAAGGCATTGCACGGCCGCGCGTGCTCGATCTCGGCACCGGCAGCGGCGCGATCGCCGTGGCGCTCGCCTCGGCGCGGCCCGACGCACGTGTCTGGGCCGTCGATCGCTCGACGGCCGCGCTCGAAGTGGCTGCACGCAACGCCGGGAAGCTGCTCGACGCGCGGCGGCCCGGCGGCCCGCTCGCGTTCGTGGCGGGCAGCTGGTACGACACGCTCGATCCGGCGCTGCGCTTCGACGCGATCGTGAGCAATCCGCCCTATATCGCGAGCGGCGACCCGCATCTCGAACAAGGCGACCTGCGCTTCGAGCCGCGCGGCGCGCTCACCGACGGAGCCGATGGCCTCAGCGCCCTGCGCGTGATCATTGCGGGCGCTCCGGGGCGGCTCACGTCGGGCGGCACGCTCTGGATGGAACACGGCTACGACCAGGCCGCGGCCGTGCGGGCATTGCTGGAAACGGCGGGCTTCGCGGACGTTCGCTCCGAATGCGATCTGGCCGGCATCGAGCGCATCAGCGGTGGCCGTCTGCCCCTGGCGGCCAGCCAGCAGGCGGGCCGGTGACGCCCGGCTCGCCTGGGCGAAATCCGCTATCATTTCATCCTGCATTCCAACGTATTCCGCATCAATCCAATCGCAAGGTCAGTCATGGACACCCAACAACGCATCAAGCAGATCGTCGACGAAAACGCCGTCGTCCTCTTCATGAAGGGCAACGCGCAGTTCCCGATGTGCGGCTTCTCCGGTCGCGCGGTGCAGATCCTGAAAGCCTGCGGCGTCGATCAGTTCAAGACCGTCAACGTGCTCGAGGACGACGAAGTCCGCCAGGGCATCAAGGAATTCTCGAACTGGCCGACCATCCCGCAGCTCTACGTGAAGGGCGAGTTCATTGGCGGCTCCGACATCATGATGGAGATGTACCAGAACGGCGAGCTGCAGCAGCTTTTCGCAGCCGCCTGATTGCGCGGTAAACGGGACGGCAGGTCGGGACGGCAGGCGCGGCTGCTCTGGCCGGCTGCGTCCCGAAACGCGATGCGGCCCGCGCTTTGGCGTCACCATAGCGCCGCGCGCTTGAAGAGGCCGCTCGCCTCCCCCCTCGCTTCGACTTCCGCCTCCCTGCCCGCCCGCCTGACGTGAACACCGCCTCTCCTGCCTCGACCGCCATCGCACAGTCCGCGCAACGCCGGCTCGTCATCGCGATTACGGGGGCCACGGGTTCGATCTACGGCGTGCGCATGCTCGACATGCTGCGCAAGCTCGGTGGCGTCGAGACGCATCTACTGGTGTCGCCGGCGGGCTGGCTCAACATCCAGCACGAACTGCAACTCACGAAGGATGACCTGCATGCGCGGGCCGACGTCGTCCATTCGGTGCGCGACGTCGGGGCGACCATCGCTTCGGGCTCCTTCGCGACCGACGGCATGATCGTCGCGCCCTGCTCGATGAAGACGCTCGCGAGCGTCGCTCACGGCCTTTCGGACAACCTCATCGCCCGCGCCGCCGACGTCACCCTCAAGGAACGCCGCCGGCTCGTCCTGCTCGTGCGCGAAACGCCGTTGAACCTCGCGCATCTGCGCAACATGACGGCCGTGACCGAAATGGGCGGCGTGATCTTTCCGCCGCTGCCTGCCTTCTACAACCAGCCTGCTTCGATCGACGAGATGGTCGATCACACCGTCGCGCGCGTGCTCGACCTCTTCGCGCTGGGGCCTGCGCTCTCGCCCGCGTGGCCGGGACTGCGCGGCGGCGACGAATAAGCTCTCGCTGTTCTCCCTTCTCCGGGCCGATTATCAACATCGGCGACACAATCAATTCCCCTTAACCCCGTTTAATTCCCGACGGTAGACTCTTATATTGATCGCAAGCCGATAATTTCGGACCGCCTTGCGCGGCCAGTCCACGATCATGACCACCCGTACCCCTAGCCTGTTCCTTTCGCACGGCGCTCCGACGCTGCCGATCGACCCATCGCTGCCTTCGGGCGCCTTTATCTCGCTTTCGCAGCAGTTGCCGCGTCCGCAATCGGTGCTCATGCTCTCCGCGCATTGGGGCACGATGCGGCCTGCCGTGAGCATCGCCACGAAGCCGGAAACCATCCACGACTTCTACGGCTTTCCGCGCGCGCTCTACGAGATTCAGTATCCGGCGCCCGGCGCGCCCGACACGGCGCAACGTGCAGCAGCGCTGCTGCGCGACCAGGGCGTTCCTGTCGATGAAGAAGCGCACGGCCTCGACCACGGCGCGTGGGTGCCGATGCTGCTGATGTTCCCCGATGCCGACGTCCCCGTCGCCCAGCTCTCGATCCAGCCGCGCGCCAACGCCGCGCACCACTTCGCGCTTGGCCGGGCGCTGCGCGCGTTGCGCGACGAGGGCGTGATGGTGATCGGCTCGGGCCAGATCACCCACAATCTGCGCGAAGCGGACTTCTCGGCGCGCCCGGAAGACGCCGATCCGCGCGTGGCCGAGTTCACGGACTGGTTCGAGAATCGCCTCGCCGCACGCGATATCGACGCGCTGCTCGACTACCGCCAGCGCGCGCCGCACGCGGCGTTCATGCACCCGACCGACGAGCATCTGCTGCCCGTCTTCGCAGCGCTCGGCGCAGCCGACGACGACTACACGCTCGGCGTGCAGTCGCTCGGCACCTACCAGCGCGCGCTCGCCATGACGAACTACGTGTTCGGGAGCGCCGCACAGTAAAGCCGCAGCCGCCTCCAGACGCAAAAAAGCCCGCCTGAATCGCTTCAGGCGGGCTTTTTTTCGCCCGAGCGCGCCGCCTGCACGCGGCACGCCGGGCAGCCGGCAGCTCAGTGAGCGCCGATGCTCTCGAGCACTTCGTCGTGCTCCTGGCGTTCCGCGAGGTACGGCGAGCGGTAGCCCGAATTCACGCCCCAGTAATAGAACACGAGCGAGAAGAGCGCGACGACCAGCATGTCCCAGCCGTACGGCAGCA
>NZ_JAYMRY010000075.1:0-14027 GCF_038900695.1 Paraburkholderia sp. JHI2823
GGGCGGCAACAACCGCCAGGGCAGTCGTGAGTTCCATCACGGTATGCTTGAACCCGATGGGTGTCTGGTGCGATCCGGTTCGCAACCAGCTCGAGAAAACGGATGCGATACCGACCCTGCAGGCAGCTGTGACACGATAGCGAAACGAATTTCGCAGGATTTCAATGGCGATTGAAATAACCATCGTCATTGAAATCCTGCGATGGATAGATTTGCACCTTGACTTCGGCCGGCTAATGGGCGGTCAAGTAAAATCCGCCGACGACAACGCGTGACAAGCATGATGACAAAGACGAAGACGCCCTGCAAGACGCTGCCCGCTGGCATTGGCAAGGTACTGAAGCGGCTGCACTACCCGCTGGACGTGATCCTGCTGTGCGTCCGGTGGTACGTGGCGTACTCACTGAGCCTACGAAACCTCGAAGAAATGATGGCCGAGCGGAGTATCGAGGTGGACCATTCGAGCGTGCACCGGTGGGTTATCAAGCTGCTGCCAGTGTTTGAAAAAGCATTCCGCAAACGCAAACGGCCTGTCGGCAAAAGCTGGCGCGTCGATGAGAGCTATGTCAAGGTCAAAGGCCATTGGAAATACTTGTAGCGTGCCGTGGACAAGGCGGGCAACACGGTGGATTTCCTGCTGCGCGCCATCGGGACAAGGCCGCGGCGCGCCGCTACTTCGAGAAGGCGATTGAACAGAACGGCGAGCCCGAGACAATCACCGTGGACAGGAGCGGTGCCAATCTGGCTGCGCTTGCAGCGCTCAATGCCGAGCGTTTAACGCTGATCAAGGTCCGGCAAACAAATACCTAAACAACGTCGTCGAGCAGGATCACCGTGCCATCAAACGCATCATCAAACCGATGATGGGGTTCAAGGATTTCCGCTGTGTGCGCATCATCCTGTCTGGCATTGAGATCGCACACATGATCCGCAAGGGGCAGATGTGTGACGATGGCGTCGCCTCGACTGCAGCCGAACAATTCTATTCTCTCGCGATGTAAGCAATCCTCTTCACCTTAGGCGCCTGATCGTCGCATCGTCCTTAACGCGACACAACCCGACCACGCTGCTCACTGCACAGGTGCGGATCCAGGAACTCGAACAGGCGCAGGCTGCGGCCGCGGCAACGCGCGAAGCGCCTGAAGGCGAGCTGGCGCGTGCGCAGCAGGCGTTGCGCGAGCGGGACGCCGCCCTGGCGCAGGCGCGCACCGATTTTGCCGCCGAACTCAACCGGCAGCGGACCAGCACGGAGCTGGCCGAGACGCGCTTGCAGGCCGCGGAGAAGCGCGCGCTGCTCGAGATTGAGCGTGAACGCACGGCGAATGCGCGTCTGCAGCGCGAACTGGAGGGTGCGCAGCAACGCGCGGCTCGCGACGGTGAGCGCGCGCAGGGCAACTTGTGCTATCACGCGGGTATGCTGGAAGGACGTTTCGAAGCGATGCGGGCGAGCCACGCAGCCCAGGCGGAGGAACTTGAACGGCTCCGAAAGAAGCCGTCCGGTCCGGGCAGCACCGCACGACGTGCCTCGCGGCGCGCGGCGCGGCATGCCGCCGGCGTAATGAAAACCGCCGTTCGCAAGCCCGGCGTGAAGACATGACGTGCACAGGGCGCGGGCGACGAAAGACGGTCTGCCCGGAAATCGGCGTGCTGATGCGCTATGAAGAGCGTGTGGTGCGGGTGCTGGCCGAAGCGCGCGGTCAGCGCGTGATCATCGAATCACTCGACGATGATGGGCGGGCTTTCCGGAGCACGGTCAAGTGGGCGAATCTGGCGGCGTTGCCGGCGCAGCTGTTTTGACAATGTGTTTGGGTTGGGCGCGCTTTCGCAGGACCGATACAGGTCTTAATTCCGGTCGGACGCCCATTAGACGCAACCCTGTAACCATCAGGGTTGCGTAACCCCAAAAAAACGGCCTGCAAGTATGCAGGCCGTTCGTGTAGGCGGGGAGGAAGAACCGCGGGAAACCCAGACCGATAAATCCAACCCCTATTATTTCTGGCGCCGGGGCAATTCCCTCCCGACTGTGCAGAATAGTCGTTTTCCGGACCCTTGACAAGAGATGCGCACCGATCAGGCCATCACAGCGGAATACAGGCTCTCGCGAAAACAGCACATGTTCGCCGACTGCTGGTTCAACCTGATCCACGAGGCATCGATCGACTCGTTCCGCGTGCGGGCCATGAACCCGCTCAACATGGTAGACGAGTTGCTCCGAATCCTCGATGCGCGGCACGCCAACGACGCCGATCGCGTCCGCGTGATCGGTGAGGCGAAACTTGTCCTTGCCGAGGACCTGATCCTGTCCAGCCCTGTGTTCAATCCAGCGCGCGCCGAACTCAGGCTTCTGCTGGAGAGGGCTGGCGCGGCACCGAAGCCAGCGGCGCCGGGCCATGACAAGAAGCAGGCCGAGAATGCCAAACCGGGCAAGGCGAAATCTGTCCTCGCGGAAAGCCAGTCTCTCATCGAAGCCTTCGCGCGCGAGCTGCAGCACTTGCTGCGCGAACACTACCTCAGAACAGTCATCGACTGGCTGAAGGCAAAGCTCGCGGCGCCGGACGCCGCCATTGACGCGGATGAGCGGCGTGACTGGGCGCATATCGAGGTGGCGACCAGCACGATGCTCAGCGTGCTGGTACATCTTGGCTGGAGTTTCCAATCCCTCTATGTGCTGTACACGACGATACTCATTCCGCGCCGCATCGACGAGAAGAAGCCGTACGATTTCGCCGCCGCGCTCGACTCCGCGTTGAGCAAACTGCTCGCCCCGTCCGACGCATACGACATTACCTTTACCATTCGCGATGTCTCCAAGCCCGCGCAGTTTCCGAAATCTATCGGGGAGATCCGCTTCTCGACCAGGCCGCCGGAGGTGCCGCGACCGCCATCGGAGCTGATGGAAAAATTCCTCAAGCCAGCCGGCAACAAGCTGTTCGCGACGCTGACGGTCAAGGCGCAGGAGGCGAGGATGGCGGCAACGTCCGGCGACCAGATCAGCCAGGTGCTCGATGTCGTGCGCTACGGATACGAGCGTAAAAATCCGCGGCTGTCGGAAAGTTTCGTTGCAGTGACGAGTGGCAAGCAGATGTACCTCAAGGTCCCAGGTACGGTTAGCGCGCCATTCCAGTCGCTCACCGCGGAGCAGCTCGGTGAATTCATGGAGCGCCTTACCAATCTCGTGGTCAGCGATGGCCTGCGCCAGGAGGCTCGCAGCCGTGTTTTTTCGACGTTCCGGCTATACAGAACAGGGTCCGAGACGTCGAATTTCGAGAACAAGCTGGTGAACTGGTGGACCGCACTGGAGTTCATGGTCAAGGGCAGCAGCAGCGGTGCGATCGGAGATGGTGTCGAGAAGGCGATCAAGTCGACGGTCGCACTCGCCTACGTGCCCAAGCATCTGCGGACGCTGCTCAACGATCTAGCGGTCGAGATACCTGATCCAGCGGCCGGCACACCGGTCGCGTTCGGTAGCCTTCCGCTGGCGTCGCTGTACGGTCTGCTGAAAAGTCAGGCTGCCAGGGATGCCGTTCTTGCGGCCTGCGCGTCCCGCCCGTTTGTGTCTGTGCACGTGAAGCGGCTCCTCGCGTATGTCGAGAACCCGCAGAATCTGCAGTCAACGATGACAGGCCACGCAGGACGGCTGGGATGGCACATCCAGCGCGTGTACCGAGCACGGTGCGACATCGTGCATAGTGCGGGCCGCGTGGTGAACGCGGCGATGCTCTGTGCGAATCTCGAGTACTACCTGCAGACGGTGCTGACCACGTTCCTCGACGCACTTCACCGGCATCCTACGCTGCGCAGCCCGAAAGAGTTCTTCGATCGCCAGCAGCGCATCTACGAAAATCTCATCGAGGATCTGAAGGGCAACAGGGACGATTCGCTGATCCGCCTGATCGAGGCACGCGATAGCAGTTTTCTCTGACAGCTTGCGCCGTTACGATGAAAAGCTAACGACTCACGTCGGCCCCGAGCCGTGCGTAGCCGCCCGCGAGGACGTCTGCGAAGCGTCGGCAGGGGTGCGTGCAAGGACCTCCCCAAGTTAGCAAGATCGGTTTAGCAGTGATCGAGTAAGCGCCTTTGTCGTAGATCGGAACTTGCGTGGCAGGAACGGCGGCGAGACAGACTGCATGCCTATAAACGGCCTTGCTGGGCGCGCTGACGTCGATGCGCCCGGGCCCGGATAGTAACCGCGCAGCAGGACTCCATTCATTGAGCGGAACTTGCGCGGTGCGCATCGCCTTGCTGGCCTTCGAGTTCGCCTGCTGCCGGTCTGACCTGTCGCTATCCTTGCGTGTTACGTCCTCGACCATGAAGTCAATTCAGTGTGGATATGGGTGCATTTGGGTTCAAGCCTTACGCGCCCGCCGCCCCACCATGGCGGGCGGGCGCGTGCGATGGATCGAAATGGTCGCCCCTGGCGAGCACCGCCCACAGGATGCGGGCATGCTTGTTAGCGACGGCGACGAGGGTGCGGGAGTAGCCCACGCGCGCCTTCAACTGAACGATCCAGCGGGAGAGCCGGTCGTTGCGTCGGGGCGCGGTGAGGACCGCGGAGCGTGCGCCCTGGAACAGTAGCGTGCGCAGATAGTCATTCCCCTGCCTGGTGATGCGGCCGAGCCGCTGCTTGCCGCCGCTGCTGTTTTGCTTGGGCACGATGCCGAGCCAAGCGGCCATCTGCCTGCCGTTTCTGAACTGCTGTGCGTCCACCACGGTCGCGACGGTGGCTGATGCCGTCAGCCGACCCACGCCACATACATCCATGCAGCGCTGTGCCTGCGGATCGTGCTTCGCGTGGTCGCCGATCTGCCGGTCCAGCCACGTAATCTCTTCATCCAGTGCCTGCCATTGGGTCCAGCCGTGCATAAGAGCTTGACGGGCCGGACCGTTGAGTTCGTTGCTGCCGTCCTCAATGTGTTCGACGAGTTGTTTGCGCAACCGGTGGATGCCTTGGGGCAGGAAGACGCCGAACTCGCCCAGCAGCCCTCGCAACCGGTTCACGAGTGCGGTACGCTCCTCGACGAATCCGGTGCGCATCCGGTGCAGCACCAGTACGCTCTGCTGGGCTGGTGACTTTACTGGAACGAAACGCATGTTAGGGCGACCGGCGGCTTCGCAGATAGCTTCGGCATCCTGTGCATCGTTCTTTGTCCGGGTGCCACCTTTGCGATAAGGTGCAACAAATTGTGGGGGAATAAGGCGTACCTGATGTCCAAGCGCGTGCAGTTTTCGGGCCCAGTAATGGGCAGCACTACACGCTTCCATGGCGACGAGGCAGGGCTGCAGATTGGCGAACCAGCTCAGGAATTGCTCACGGCGAACGGCCTTGCGGATCACAACGTGCTCCGAGCGGTCAACCGCATGAATTTGCATGACGTTCTTCGCCAGATCCACACCGACACGCATAATCTGTTCCATGACTGCCTCCGCCCGGAAGGTTGTGTAGCACGAGCAATGATGGCACCCAAACGGTGCCGGTGCTGAGAGGGAGAGGTCCTTACTAATTCATTGAGCCACGATATTTGTATCGTCCTAGGTGCAGACATGTTAGTAATCATGGAAGGCAATACGACCAGTTGCGCTATTGCGAGCGACCGGGCGACCCAGCGTGGTCAGAGACCCTGGCATGAGCGTACGCTCGGGCTCCGCGCGGTGCGCTCGCAGGTGGGCGGCGAACTGTTCGATGGTGGCGGCATCCTTGCCTTCGGTGACGAACACGACCTTGCGTTGTTCGGCGTCGGCCACCAGCGTCAGATAGTTGTGGCCCCGCCTGTAGGCGGTCTCGTCCACAGCGGCGCTGGTCATGCCGGACAGGTCGATCGCGGCCAGCGCAAGTTGGACGTATGGCTTGCAGATCGCATGCAACCCGGTGCCACGATTCGCCGACGGCGCGGGCTACAGCAGCAAAGGGCATCTGCTGGGCGAGCGTGAG
Source organism: Paraburkholderia sp. JHI2823 (assembly GCF_038900695.1). Taxonomy (NCBI): domain Bacteria; kingdom Pseudomonadati; phylum Pseudomonadota; class Betaproteobacteria; order Burkholderiales; family Burkholderiaceae; genus Paraburkholderia; species Paraburkholderia sp. JHI2823. Next base: position 5,930 of record NZ_JAYMRY010000075.1, read on the forward strand.
CACCATCGCCTCGACCAGCAGCGTGAAACCGCTGAGCTTGCCGGCCCAATCGGGCTCGACAAGCGCTACGCGGCCCGTCGGGCAGCTTCACGCGCGGCGTGTGTACTTCGAGGTAGCAGTCGTGCTGGAAAAAGTTCAGGTGCCGGTAACGCTTGACGATGGTGTCGTGCACGGGATGCGCGCCGGCCACTTCAGGATGCGCGAAGCAACTTCCAGCAGTGAAATCGATCTGGATCGCCAGCAGCTTGGTCGCCGCGTCGAAATCGACGCCGCTCACGAACCACGGATCGTCGTCCCGTTTGAGCCAGGTTTTCGTGTGATCCGACGTCGACAGGATAGGTTGCAGTCGTATACATGGCCTCGTCCCGTTTGCCAAATGATCTGTTCTATAGCGGGCAGGTTTGGATTGCATATATACATTCGGCCGTGCAACCATTGAAGAGTTAAAGCTATTGCTGCCAAACGATCGGCGCCTTGTTCATGCGGGCGGTGTGTACTCCTGACCGCGTGCGAGCAATACCCAGATCGTCCTGGCTATCTTGTTGGCGAGTGCCACAACGGCGATGGAGAAAGAAGTCGTCGAACTCCTCTCAGCGTCAGCTGCGATGTTGCCCACCGGTTCGATCAGACCGCTCACCTACGAAACGCTATTCGGCCTGATTGCGGCAACTGGACTCCGTATCTCAGAAGCTATCAATCTGTCCATGGACGACGTGAACCCTGCTCAGGGCACGCTGATAGTGCGTGAGACGAAGTTCAAAAAGTCGCGCGTTATTGTGTTGCACCCAACAGTGACTCTCGCGCTGAAGCGATACAGAGCCCGCCGTACACTGGTCATCGCCGCTGAGCCGTGCGATTCATTCTTCGTGAGTCTTGCCGGCAGAAAGTTGGATGCGAGAACAGTTCACTGGACGTTCGCTCGTCTCCGTGATCGACTAGGGTGGGTCGCTCGAGGCGACCACGTATCGCCTCGAATTCAGGATCTGCGTCACACGTTCGTTTGTCGGCGGATTCTGAAATGGCATCAGGAAGGCGTGAATGTCGACAACCGGATGATTGCCCTGTCAACCTATCTGGGGCACGTGAAGCCGAGCGATACCTATTGGTATCTGAGCGCTGTGCCCGATCTCATGGAAACGGTGAGCGAGAAATTCGCGTCCTTTGCTGAAGGGGTGGGTCATGAGTAAAGTCCGTCCGACACCGTGTTTCGCCACGCTCATACAGGACTTCTTCGTCGAACGATTGATGGATCAGCGCGCCGTCAGCCCGGAGACGATCTCCAGCTATCGAGATACGTTTCGCCTGTTTCTCAGATTTGCTTCCGAGCGAATCGGCAAGTGCCCGTCCGATCTGACGCTGGCCGACATGGACGCGCCGACGGTGCTGGCGTTTCTCCGACATCTCGAGGTTGATCGGCATAACTGCGCGCGCACACGCAATGTTCGACTTGCAGCGGTTCGGTCGTTCATGAAGTATGCCGCCTATCGTGACATTGCATCGATGGACGTTATCCAGCGTGTGCTTGCGGTGCCAATGAAGCGGTGTGAGAAACCTATGGTTGGATTCCTGTCGCGCGATGAGATCCAGCAGCTAATCGCGGCGCCGGATCCTGACACCTGGTTCGGTCAACGCGACAGGGTCCTCCTAGCCACCATGTATAACACCGGGGCACGGGTATCGGAGATACTTGCTCTGCGTGTCGGCGATGTCATCCTTGGCCCTGCACCCTTTGTCCGTATTCTTGGCAAAGGACGAAAGCAGCGCACAGTTCCACTATGGCGTTCAACGGCCACACTAATCAAGCGATGGTTACCACGTATCCAGGATGAACCGGGTCAACGACTGTTTCCGAACCGGTCGGGCAACGCAATGACTCGGTCCAATGTCGCTGACAGGCTGAGAATTGCCGTAACGCGGGCAAAGGGCCAATGCCCGCATCTCGCCAAACGATCCGTATCTCCCCACCTGGTGAGGCACGCGACAGCCATGCATCTACTTCAATCCGGCGTTGACCTGTCCGTCATCGCTCTGTGGCTGGGGCACGAAAGTCCGTCGACCACACATGGATACATGGAAGCCGATCTCACCATGAAAGAGCGCGCGCTGCACAACATTCAACCGCCGCACGTGAAGAACCGTCGATATCGGCCGCCAGACCGTCTTCTTCAGTTCCTGGAGTCGCTGTAATTATGCGTAGTTCGCCGGACCGGAAATTCTCGGGTACCGGCCCGGCGACTCGCACAGCATTGATCGGCAACGAACGGCTCCGCGTAATTTGCCGCTGTGCATTATTCCTTCCCAGGCTCATTTAGCGCAGGGCGTTTTCGGCAAGGGCGTTGCTGATCTCAACGCGCCCGTCTTCGCAGTACAGAACGAGCGCGTCCCATTGATTGAGCGAGTAGCGTATCGCCTTTGCCAGCTCAGACTTCGTCGACAGCGCTGCGATTTTGTCCGCCATCCACGCCTTGATGGCCGCGAGCACCGCGAGGCTTCTCTGCTGCCGTACGCGCAACCGTTCGACGGCTGGCTTGCCGCGGATGTCAGCTTCAATGCCATAGAGTTCGCCGATCAGCTCGAGTACGAGCCTTGTCGCATCGGTCGGCGTACGGACGTGAACGTCGTATATGTACCGTCTCGCGTGATCCCAGCACGCGGCTTCGCGGATCTTGCCACCCGCATATAGCTCGTTGAAGCCGCCGTAAGCGTCGGCCTGCAGGATGCCCTTGAATCCGGCGAGATGAGTCTGCGGATGAATGCCTTTGCGGTCAGGCGAGTAGGCAAACCAGACTGCAGCCGGTTCCGTCGAGCCCGATCGGGTATCGTACGCGAACGTAGACCTACAGGCGCCCCGTGCGGGTCTTCCTGTTGCCCGGTGCAAGCACCGGAATCGGCGTGTCATCCGCGTGCAGCTTGAACGATGCCATCGTGTAGATCCGCAGCGCTTCGGTCAACGGCTCGCACAGGGCCTCGCACTGGCCGACCCAGCGCCCCATGCTGGCAGGGTCGAGCTTCACACCGTCGCGTGCGGCAATGGCCGACTGTCGGTACAGCGGTTGATGATCAGCGAACTTCGCGACGAGGATGTCGGCCAGCAGGCTCGGATGCGGGTTCTGTTGCAGTAAGGGTGTCGGGACGAGAAATGTCGATATGCTAAGTATTGCGTATGACACAAGGGAGTAAAACTGCCGGGAAGCAGACGACGGGGCTTTGCCCGCACATTTCATCTGTCCTTTCCTGATCATGTGCATTACCTCGAGGCCGCCGAGAATGACCCTCGCACGGCGGAAGTTCTTGAATCCCTGCATCGGCCGGGTCCGGCGTTTGATAGCCCGATGGTCCTGTTCGACAATGTTGTTCAGGTACTTGATCTGGCGGACCTTGATCGGTGTCTCGCGATCGGCATTCACCGCATCCAGTGCGGCCAGATTGGAGCCGCTTTTGTCGATGGTCACGGTCTCTGGCGTACCATTATGGGCGATCGCCTTTTCAAAGAACCGCCGGGCAGCGACCTTGTCCCGCCTGGCCCTGAGCAGGAAGTCGACCGTGTCGCCCGCCTTGTCCACTGCCCGGTAAAGATATTTCCACTCGCCTTTGATCTTGATATAGCTCTCGTCCATTCGCCAGCTTTTCCCAACCGGACGCTTGTGCTTGCGCAAGCTCCTTTCGAAGAGCGGCAGCAGTTTGATGACCCAGCGGTACACCGTCGAATGATCCACCGCGATACCACGCTCGTCCATCATTTCCGCAAGATTGCGCAAACTCAGCGAATAGGCCACGTACCATCGCACGCACAGCAAAATCACTTCAAGCGGGTAGTGAAGGCGCTTCAGGACCTTGGCCAGGCCCGGTTGCGAGTGTGGTTCGCGGTGTCTTCGTCTTCTTCATCGCACAGCTCAAAAATTCGCTACCCAATTTTAACGTGGGCCTTACTGCAGCAGAACCCCACACCGTGTGGCTCTGGCAGCGATGCTAATCCGCGTTTGATTCACCACGCCAGGCCAGCCCACGCCTCACGGAAAGTCATACTGCCTTAAAAATATCGAAACCCTGTCTGAACGAGCGAGGCTACCTCTCTGTTGCTACTATCAATGGCCGCAATCGCTTGTATCGGAGGGCAATCGCTTTTCTTACCGACGGGAGTCCATCATGCCGTTTCTGGAACTTGTACTCAATCATGTCGGATATCACAATCAACGCCTGCAGACAATGAGTTGGGGCGGTCGCAACCTATATCCTTTCCATGAATTGAAGCTGAGGAGCTTCGCCGGGATGGCTCGGCAGGCGCGCGGAGCGGCTAGTCCGCCGATCAATATCAGATCCCGAGTGCGGTCATTTTTTTATAGAAGGTCGCGCGTCCGATACCGATCCGCGCGGCCGCCTTAGATACGCATCCGTCCTCGGATCGCAGTGCCGCACTGAGAAACCGCTTCTCGAACATCCGCATCGCGTTGTCGTAACTTGCTTCATTGATATCCACGTCACACGCCACCCCCTGTTTGCGGGAAAATTCTGGCTCAGAGACCGTCGTATCGATGTCGTTGACGAATGCAGCCAGCATGTTGGCGTCGATGCACTGGCGATCGGAAAACAACACGGCCCGTTCGAGCGTGTTTCTTAATTCGCGCACATTGCCCGGCCACGCGTGCTCACGGAGCAGTTGCAATGCATCTTCACTGAGTTCCGGGCGGCCGATATGGTGGTGTGCCGCTAAGTCATCGAGAATCATGTCCGAAAGTGCGGCAATATCGCGCGCACGCTTCCTCAACGGCGGTGTTCGAATGGTGAGCACGTTGAGCCGATAGTAGAGGTCAGCGCGGAAGCGATGTGCGGCGACGAGCTCGGGGAGCGCGACAGAGGTCGCCGCAATGATTCTCGCATTGCTCGCGACCACGCGATTCGAGCCAAGGGGCTCGAATTCCTTCTCCTGCAGCACGCGTAGGAGTTTGCTCTGCAGCGAAAGCGGCATGTCACCGATTTCATCCAGGAAAAGCGTGCCGTCGCTAGCGAGTTCGAACTTGCCCACGCGGCCTTTGCGGTCAGCGCCGGTATAGGCGCCTGCCGCAGCGCCGAAAAGTTCGACTTCGAGCAGGGAATCGGGAATCGCTGCGATATTGACGGCGACGAACGGCTTGTCGGTGCGTGCAGATGCCCCATGGATCGAGTGCGCGATCAATTCCTTGCCGGTTCCGGTTTCACCAAGTAGAAGCACGGGAAAATCGACTTGGGCCGCGCGTCGCGCGAGGCGCTTGACTTCCATGCTAGCAGGGCTCGTCCCGACGAAATTTGACAGGCCGTACCGAGGCCGCCGTGTGTGTGTTAGCGCATCTCGCGTCGCGACGAGCTCTGCTTGCAAGCGCGAATACTGGCTGAAGAGCGGCGAGAGTGCTTTCAATTTCCCAAACAGAGCAAAGCCGATAGCGCCGATCGTGGTGCCGTTGTCATCCTTCAGTGGCAATCTCGTTACGATGAAAGGTTCATGCTCGGTTTCAAGTATATCCAGCAGAATTGGTTTTCCGGTTTCGACGACTTCTCGCATGAGGCTGTTGGGGATAACGGCCTCGCAATCTAGACCGATCGCGGTCTTGGGATCGGCAAAACCGAAGTGAGCAGCATATTTCTCATTGATCCAGACGACTCTGGCCTGTCGGTCGACGATCAGAGTGCCCTCGCTGGAATTGCAGAAAGTTTCGAAGAGCGAACGCATAGCGCGTCCCCACACATAGCTGTAGTCGCTGGGGATGATGCCGACCTCGGTTGCCATTCGGATTTTCTCCCTCTATGACAGTGCCGCCCGGTCCCGCTTGCTGCGAACCGTATCGGATTAGAGACGAAGATGAGAAGTGTCTCAAGTTGGGGATTCTCGCGGGAGTGGGATTTCCCCTACCAATCCCATCCTATCGCTTGCGCGGGCAAAATTCCGGGCATGAAGTGTGGATTCCTCAATGTCGATTCTGGGTCGGAATGGCAGAAAGGAGCGATGAAGCGGTCTTTGACCGTTGAAGGACGCGCCGTGCCCGTCGGTCATATGACTGCGCGCAATGCAGTCTCGGCATGGATGCTGCTTCTGCTTCGCAGCGGTGCGAAGCGCGGCGGTTCGTCCGTTTGTTTCTCAACTCAGTTGGCGACGTGTCGCTTGCTCCGCCGAACCGGTCGGCCGCTCAATGTGGGATAGCCCACTACGTGCACTCGTTTGTTTCATCAGCTGCATCCCTACAAGTAAAGGAGACGCCATGCGACTGCTTTCACGACCTCAATGCCGATGGATTGCTGGATTCTTCGTCGCGCTGCTGACGACTTCTGCGTTGGCCGCAGTCACACCCGGCCCCGGAACATGGAGTGCGCAGCAGACTTGGGCCGCTGATCCCGTCAACGGCGGCAACCTGACCGGCTATTACTACTGGCCGGCGAGCCAGCCAACGACTCCCAAGGGCCAGCGGGCGCTGATACTGGTGCTACACGGATGTTTGCAGACCGCATCCGGCGACGTGATCAACAACAGCAGTACGGCCGGTTTCAACTGGAAAGCCATTGCAGATCAATACGGCGCGATTATTCTGGCTCCGAATGCAACCGGTAATGTTTATAGCAATCACTGCTGGGATTATGCGAACACGTCCCCTAGCCGTAGTGCCGGGCATGTCGGTGTGCTGCTGGATCTGGTCAACCGCTTTGTATCGAATTCGCAGTACGCGATCGATCCCAATCAGGTGTACGTCGCGGGCCTGTCCTCGGGCGGTGGCATGACGATGGTGCTGGGTTGCATCGCCCCAGACATTTTCGCAGGAATCGGGATCAATGCCGGGCCGCCGCCGGGAACGACCACGGCGCAGATTGGTTACGTGCCAAGCGGCTATACGTCGACGACAGCTGCGAACCAGTGCAGGGCATGGGCGGGATCCAACGTCAGCATGTTCTCGACGCAGATCGCAGGCGCGGTCTGGGGAACATCGGATTACACGGTCGCGCAGGCGTATGGCCCGCTCGACACTGCGGCTTTCCGAATCCTCTACGGGGGCACCTTTACCCAAGGCGCGAAAGTGACAATCCCGGGCGGCGGAACGAACACCCCGTATTCCGACAGCAGCGGAAAGCTTCGGACGCACGAGATCTCGGTTTCTGGCATGTCGCATGCATGGCCGGCTGGATCTGGCGGCAAGAACGCTAACTACGTGGATGCTACCCACATCAACTATCCAGCTTTCCTAATGGACTATTGGGTCAAGAATAACCTTCGCGCGGTATCCGGCCCGGCACCGTCAGGCTCCGCACCGACCGGCCTCATAGTGTCGGGTACGACGCAGACCACAGTTTCGCTTTCGTGGAATGCCGTAGCGAACGCAGCCAGTTACAACGTCTATCGCAATGGAGGCAAGGTGGGGTCGTCCACATCTGCCAGCTATACCGATTCAGGGTTGATCGCAGGGACGACCTATTTCTATACGGTGACCGAAATCGATCCGAATGCGGGTGAGAGCGCCCAATCATCGTCGGTATCTGCGACGACGCAATCGAGCTTCGCGTGTACAGAGACCACAGCCACCAACTATGCGCATGTACAGGCGGGCCGTGCGCATGATTCCGGGGGCACGGCCTATGCGAGCGGGTCGAACGAGAGCATGGGACTGGACAACGTCTTTTATTCGAACACTCTAGCGCAGACGTCAGCCGGATACTACGTCATAGGTAATTGTCCATAACGCTGGTCACGTGTAATGAAACATCCGAACGCACGTCTGCTCCATCCAGACGAACGTAACGATAGATGCGTTCAGCATGCTGGCTGCATCTTTCGTTGGACCGGTACGGGATGACGAGCTGCTGCTACGACCCGGTATGCTCGCCTACATGCGCGATCTGGTGATGCCGGACGCTGCGCCGAGCGACGTGGCCGCCAAGGCGGCGGCGGAGCAGTCGACGCTGTCATGATGAGGCGAGCCGATTGGCGCCTTCGGCGGCCCGTACACGTCCGTCCCTAGGCAGTATGACTTCACGTGAGGTGGAGGGCTGGCCTGCCGTGAGGAATCAAACGCGGGTTAGCATGACTGCCAGAGCCGCACGGTGTGGACAGGGCCACACCCGGCGATTTCCAGCTCGGAGG
>NZ_JAYMRY010000076.1:0-13160 GCF_038900695.1 Paraburkholderia sp. JHI2823
CTGCAGGCAGCCGTGACACGATAGCGAAACGAATTTCGCAGGATTTCAATGGCGATTGAAATAACCATCGTCATTGAAATCCTGCGATGGATAGATTTGCACCTTGACTTCGGCCGGCTAATGGGTGGGTGTCGCGATAGCGATGGTAGATCGAATGAGTGAATGTACATAGGATTGCTTACATAGCCAGCAAGTAGAACTGCTCGGCAACCGTTCGGGCGACGCGATCGTCTTGCATTTGTCCCTTGCGGATCATATGCATCACTTCGATGCCAGACAGAATGATGCGGGCACAGCGAAAGTCCTTGAATCCCATCATCGGTTTGATGATGCGTTTGATCGCTCGGTGGTCCTGCTCGATGATGTTGTTCAGATACTTGTTCTGGCGGATCTTGATCGGCGTGTCGCGCCCGGCGTTGAGAGCCTCGAGCGCAGCCAGATTCGCACCGCTCTTGTCCACGGTAATCGTCTCGGGCTCGCCGTTCTGGTCAGTCGCCTTCTCAAAGTAGCGGCGCGCAGCGGCCTTGTCTCGATGGGCACGCAGCAGGAATCGACTGTGTTGCCCTGCTTGTCGACAGCGCGGTACAAATACTTCCATTGGCCTTTGACCTTGACGTACGTCTCGTCCATCCTCCAGCTCTTGCCCGCCGGGCGCTTGTGGCGGCGAAACGCCTTCTCAAACAGCGGTACGAGCTTGATAACCCAGCGGTGCACGCTCGAATGGTCGACCTCGATGCCTCGCTCTGCCATCATCTCCTCGAGATTTCGCAGGCTCAACGAGTAAGCCACATACCAGCGTACGCACAGCAGGATCACGTCCAACGGATAGTGCAGTCGCTTGAGGACTTTGCCGATGCCCGGAGGCAACGTCGCGCGTGGTGTCTTCTTCGTCTGGCCCATGCTGTTCGTCATTCAGGATCGAACGCAAATTTTAACCCGGCACCTTGGCGCGACAGAACCAACCAGCGTCGTTCGCGCTCAGCAGGCGACTGCCGACGCGCTCGCGAAATACCCAGTAGTGCAGATTGTTTTCGGCTTCGGCGACGAGATAGTCGCGCGTCACGATATGGCCGTCCTGCCAGCCACACTCAATCCGCTCTCCGGGTCACCATCCGTAGGGGTGTGCCGTAGAACGGACGGTGGCCACGCATGACAAGCTGGATGGGCACCTCAAGGAGCCATGTCGGGCGTGGTAGGTCACGCGGCAGGTCCGTGCGCGAGGGGAATCACTACCTACCGCTACCCATCGAGCAGCCACTTCGGGGCGGAAATCGGCTACTGGCGCCGCTCTCATTACATTCTCAGAGCCAAGTCTCGCGGTGAGCAGTTCCATGAGGCGCGCGTGGTCCTGAGGCGATCCGCCTGGTTCCGGAAACAGCGAGTCACCTGGTGCCTCAGCTTCCCGTACATCTTTCGCTTCGAGCCTCAATGCAATGACCGGCGCCGCGAGTTCGATCCGCGAGAGTCGCTCCTTCAGCAGCCGGACGAGGTGTTCTTCGTGCCACGTCGGCTCGCCCAGCGCGACTTCCACGCCCGTTGGGGGAATCGTATCATGGCCGCGCTCGTGCTCGAGCGAGACAACGAAACGCGCGACGGCAAGCTGGCGGGCGGCAAGCCAGCCCGTCATCTGAAGCGTGAGCCGGCGCGCTGCGAAGAGCGCCGCTTCAACGTGCTCGATGCGGTCCGGCAACTCGACGCGCGCATCGAACGCGGGCGGCATCGTGAGCCATTCGTGGACTTCTGGGGCTTCACCTTTCGCGCGGTCAAGTGCATCGAGCAACGCGGTGCCGCAGCGCTTTTTCAGTCCGGCGCGCGGCAGGCGCGTCACGTCATCGATCGTCTTGCATCCAAGACCATCGAACCATTCGGCGAAACGTCTCGCGGGCGGCAGCACGCCCAGAGGGATGCGCTTTAGTACACGCGAAAGGGACCGCTGTGTGAGCGCGACGCCACCACCGGCGCGCGCAATGAGCCAGGTTGCCTCGGCGGTCAGTGCGATCGACGCCGTGCACGTCACGCCGAAGTCTGCAACCGTGCGGCGCACGCGCCGGCGAAGCGCGCGCAGGCCACCGAAAAGCCGCAGGCTGGCAGTCACATCGGCCAGAACGACGTTCTCGTCGGCGATCACGACGTTCGGCGTGAACTGGAGCAGGGCGAACGCGACGCCTCTTACCGTCTGTTCTTCACGCGTGAGTTCACGCTCCCTGAGGTTCGCGTTCGGTGCGAGCGTGAGCACGCCGCCGCGGCGCATGCCATCGACAACCCCCTGCGCCCGCGCGGCTGCGTCGGCATCGAGCACGCGGCCTTTTTCCAGAACAACGAAACCGTTGTCAGACACCGGCATGTACCAGGTTGGGCAGAAACTCTCGATGGGCAGGCGTGGCAGATGAACGCCGATCCAGTGGTGCATGACGATTCAGGAGAACAGGCGACGGAGAGAGCGCAACGAATACGGGCTTGTCGCGATGCGGTCCGCGGCGTTTGATGAATGAGACGTTCACGCCGTCGGGTGCCGCGTCGATCGAGATACGCAACGGAGCGGGGGATGTCGAGTTCGCCGCCGCGGTTGGACGAAAGAGGAACAGCAATGTGTCTGCGTGCTGCGCGGCGAGGTGCAGTCGACGCAGCGCTTCCGGGCGTAACTGCCGCTGCCAGAAGAGCAGCGCGCCTGCGGTTCCGGCACGAAGGATCTGTTCTGCTGCCCACAGGCTGTCCGCAGTCGTGGCCGCTTTGAGCACGCGGATGTTTTCTGCTCCTACGCCCCACCAGGTGAACGCTGCCGGCTGCAGTGTAAGCGGTCAATAAAAGACGCCCTTCCAGCGAGGCGCAGAAGGTCAGAAGCTAGGTGTCCACGTGGACCGCCGCGTCCCGGCAGTTCCGCATCGAGCGCTTCATGGCCGCTCGGCACCGTGTGGCCATGCGCGGAAGCAAGTTGTGACGCTCTCCACAGATCGGGATGGATTGCCTCGACGGCCAGTAGTGGCAGCGCCATGGTGCCCCCATAAAGTACTGTGTAAATATACAGCTATCGTAGCCGCTCTATCCTGGAAAGTCACGCCGGAGGCGCCGGTCGGCTGTGCGGGGCTGCGGGGAGCGGATTTGCCGTAAGTGGCGGTCGCGCGCGATCGGTGCAGCGCAGAGCACAACAGGCAAGCTCGATCTGTGGCAAAATGCCTGTATTGATTGGGCATTTTGCTGGAGGGTCCATGGCTACCGTTGGATATCGTCCCACTGGGCGGGTCAACCCGCGGCATACCGAGTTTTCGCTGCTGGGAAACCTGCTCCAGGCGCACATCCGATCCGGGAATGACCTTGCTGCGCTCGCGACCGAGCGCGTCGGCGTGGAGGTGCTCGACCGCCTGGGCGAGCACGGCCTCAAGGCCGAAGAGCTGCTCTTTATCATTCCGCGTCGAACCCTCTCACATCGTCGCCAGAATGGTGAACGGCTCTCGACTGACGAGTCGGACAAGGCCATCCGCCTTGCAAGGATCGTTGCACAGGCAGAGACGGTCTTTGGAAATGCGGAAAAAGCCATGAACTGGCTTCGCGGCAGCAAAGAGCGATTCGCGGGGAAAACGCCGCTCGAAATGGCAGCAACTGAACACGGGGCGCGGCTTGTCGAGGACGCACTGGTGCAGATCGACGAGGGATACTTCGCCTGATGGAATTCTGGAGGATCAGTAATTACGCGGACCTTCGCGGCATCGGCGGGTTGAGGGCGTCTGGCCGGTGGCATTACCGGGGGCAACCCGTCGTCTATCTGGCGGAAAATCCCGCACTTGCGCTGCTTGAGACCATGGTGCACCACGAGTTCGGGTCGCCGCAGGCGTTGCCTGATAACTATCAACTGCTTCGCGTGGAAATTGCGGAGGGCGCCGCGATTGCGGAACTCACGTCGAGTGTCATCCCGGATGACTGGCGCGAGAATGCGGACTGGACGCAGGCCGCCGGTAGCGAATGGTTGGCTGGCGGGCAGGAGCTGCTCCTCAAGGTTCCAAGTGCCATTCTTCCTCATTCGTACAACTATCTGTTCAATCCCGCCAATCCCGAAGCTGGCTCGGCGATGGTCGCGGCGGTACTGAAAGTGCCATACGATCCAAGGATTCGGGCCATCCTCGGTGATACGTAAGCTCGCCGCCTTACTGGAGCCCATTCGCGCAGTGGGCTCGATGATGTTCCTCTCGGGGCTAGGCCGCCTGTCTGCCCGAAGCGTGGGTGGTTGTGTGTCGCGCTCTGGCCGGGGACCCATTCCGAACAAAGAGGTCAATCGCTGCTGGCTCTTCAAACGGCGCGCCGGTGGCTACCCCGGCTACCGCTTTTCTCTCGTGCAAGGCATCCATGCACGCCGTGCCTGACATGTAAAGCGATCCTGAATATTGTGCCGGGATCGACTGGAAAAGAAGAGGCCGATCCGGATTTGCGTAATCTTCCATGGCCCTGCCTGCGACAGACACGTGCGAATTCACGCGCCTCAGCACGGGCGGCTTCGTCATGACCGCGTGAGTCATTGTGCCTGTCGATGATTCACGACTACGTTGTGTGCGTCAAAGTGGATCAGCCTGGACGTTCACGAGATTTCATCCCGCCAAATGAGGAATGCAAATACCGTTACTGGGGGAAAGGCCGCGTGCCGCGCTATCCACACGCGCGGCCGACAACTTTCAGAAGCGCGAATCCTGGGGCAAGGAAGGTGGTTCCTGACGCTGGATTCTGGCGAGGTCTGGCTCGGCGCTCAGGCGCCAACGCCCTCTGTTTTGATTCTGGCCAGTCTGGTGCCGGCAAACGGGTCATTGCGCCAGTCAGCGCCGGTGTGTTTGCCGGGTTCCTGGGTCGACGCCGAATCAATTGCAAAATGCTCAAGAGACTGCCCGGCGCTGATCGCCTGAACCACCCATTGTGGCGGGGCGCCTTTGCCGTCCCATGAATTGCCAGAGGCGTCCCGGAAACGCATTGCCCGCAGCCGCTCCTGATCTGCCGCAATTGACGTGGCGATGTCCTCCGGTTTGATTTCAAATTCGGCCATGCGCCGCCGTAGATAGGCCACGATGCTTTCGCGCTTTCTTTCATCCATTCGGTGTACTCTCCGCGCAACAATCTGTCGTTGGGCAGGTAATTGCAAATCGCATGCCGCCAGGATACCACGCGACCCAACGCTGCCCATGCTGCGGGAGCGAAGTGCGTGGGGCTTTTTTAAACGTTTTGCTGCGAACGCACACGGCAGGTGTCGCGACTGGCGACCAGTGTGAACGCAGTATAAATCAACCCGCAAGCGATGCCAGGTTTGCTTGCGCACCTTACGTCATCTTTTGTAGCACGAACGGTTCATGGTGCGGAACGAAGAAGAGCATCGTTCACGCGATCGTCGATGCGTGGATACATGTCTGGACGATAAAGAATTGAGTGTTTTGCTGCAAGGGAGCATTCGAACGAAAAAAGCAGCGGTCGCAGTTCGCGCTGACAACTCAGGCGTAGGTCCATTTCTAATCTCCGTTGACCTTCCAAACGTTGCGCACAGCGCATTCAATTTGCACGAGCGTACTGATAAAGTCATAATCGCCACCGCGACGATCGCGTCAATACTGACGGACAGACCGAACTTCGAAGTGCCTGGGAAGCCCGCCAGGGAAGTTCCACGATCGCATGAACGGTAAACCCCACAGCGAGGAATAGGCATGGTTACCCTGGACGCAATCAATTCGAAAATTGCCAAACTCCAGAAGCAGGCAGCAACGATTGCCGAAAAGCGGTCGTCGGTGGGCCTGACGAAAATCCGTGACCTGATGCAAAAGCACGGACTGACTGTCGCCGATATCGAAGGCTTTGTTGCAAAGCGACGCGGCCGCAAACCTGGGACGACGCTGGCAAAGGCAGCAGCAAAAGCGCCGGGTGCGGTCGTGCATCACGTTGCGCCGAAATACGCGGATCCGAAAACGGGTGCAGCATGGTCGGGCCGTGGTCTCGCGCCGCTCTGGATTCGCGACGTCAAGGATCGTTCGAAATTCCTGATTGAAGCTGGGGCAACGGCGAAGACTGCCGGCGCAAAGGCAGCGCCTGCCAAGAAGGCAACTGCGAAAAAGGTAGCTGCGAAAAAGGCCACTGCGAAAAAGGCAGGCGCAAAGCGCGTCGTGGCCAGGAAGGCGGCGAAGACGGCAGTCGCTACGAAAAAGGCTGGCCGGGCAGCAGCGGCGCCGGCAAAGGGTGTGCGTGGGCGCAAGGCCCCAGCACCCACGAAAAAGGCTTCGGCGCCGCGCAAGGTTGCAGCTAAAAAGGCAGCGGCCGCAGTTGAGGCTGCTGCGACGCCTGAAGTCGCAGCAGCGTAACCGGTAACAGGCGATCCAGTCGTAGCTGGTGGAGTGACATGCTGGCCACGCCGCATTCGCGCCCCGCTACGACTGATCACTCAGGTCTCTTCGCGCGTCTCCTTAATGAGAGCGGCGCGCCATGTTTGTGCGTGAGGAAGTGCGGACACAGCGCCGCGCGCCGTCAACCCAATGGCTTATCGTTTCGCGCTCATATCTCTCGCGTTGCCCGTTGACTGTCCACCCGAGTCGATTCCTCCGGCGGTTGGTCGGCTGATCGCGGCCGCATGGAATGGCATGAGCCGCGCGCAGCTCGTGGACCGTGCCCGTCGGCTCGACATGCGTGCATCGCTGCGCGTGCAGCCCGGTATCGGACCGGATGGGCTGACGCAGTTCCGGCTCACGCTCAGTTTTGCGAACGGAGGCTTCGAGCTGATCGCCCATGTACGCCGTGTCATTCGCCGCCGCACGGGCGCGCGACGCCAGAAACCGTCATTGCCTCCAGCGCGCGATATCAGGCAACAGAGCCTCTTCTGAGTGTTGCCGAGGCCTGGGCAACGACGCCTGTCGACACCCAGGCGTTGCCGCTGAAACGAAGCCCGTTAGAGAATCCTGAGATTGCGAATCTTTCCGATTGCCGGTGAGCGTTCGACGATCAGGTTCGCGATGAATTCAGGCAGCAGGGCGCGCGGCACGTTCGCGGGGATATCGGTCACGAGCTGCGAAGGCACCTGAACGATGAATTCCTCCGGCGCAGTGGCGAGACTATGTTCGTACGCAACGCGGATTTCCATGCTGTTATCTTTCGGAGATGTGGTTGCCGGGAGTGTATGCAATGTGCGCAGGGCCATGCAGGATTGTGGACTCAGTGTAGCGCGCGATACACCTGTCGTTGCTCTGTTGTGAGCGCTTGCGCGCTTTTGCCGAAAATCGCAGGCTGCACCGCCCGCGACTCCATTTCCTTGTGACGCACGCCCGGCGGTTTGGTCTCCGTCTATGGGGACCGGTTACCATCAGATGCCGGAATATCCGTATGATGTTTGTGCGAGCGGCTCTCACGTCCGCACGACCTTGTTCACCGGCGGCCTTTCATGCACACGAGCAGACTGATGCGCGAATGCGCGACGGGGCGCGTTGACGACGTTATCGTGCAACCTGGAGATGACTGTCGTTGGTGCGGGTGTCGCGCGCGACCCTACCCACCAGTTTTCCGAGGTGATCACTCGCCCTGAGTACGATCTCCATTCGGGTCACGCTAAGTGCGCGGTCGTATTCATTTACCACGGCGGTGAGACCGTCAGTCAACGATTCAGGCACATTCCAGACGCCGGTGCGGTCTGCCTGATTAAGCACCTCTCCGAGACCATGCTCAACGCGTTCGATCTCCGCGATATCGAGCTGCCCATGTCCCGCCCGGGTTATGAAGCTCGTGATGATGATGATCTGCGAGAGGAGATTAACCAGCGAGCGGTCCACTTCTCCATTGCGCAAACGCTCGAGCGCGATTCGTGCACGCAGCGCAAGATCCGAGGACTCCTTGCGGGGCATGGGAAGAAAGAGCGATTTTGCATGCGCACTGGCAGACGGACGACGCGGGGAACGGTAGTTCTTGTTTGACATGGTCGACAGCGGGCGAATGGATTTCGGGTTCGCATATTGGGATGCTTCACCGCAGGGCAAGAGCACCCGCCAAAATTTGTCCCTGTCTCGCGGTTCGTCGCGGTTTCTGTGTGATCGCCTTTCGATGCCTGGTTGCAGCCCTCTTGCGAAACCGCCTATAAACGCGACTAACTGTCCTCGCCCCACCAGTCGGGCAAGCGCCTGACGGCGGCCTCCGCCTTCCTGCATTGGGGGCACTCCCCAGGAACCGCTGGAAAGTCGGAGCAGGCAGAGGGGTATTGCTGCCCGGGTCAGGACGAAAACAACTGTGCCTTCCTCGCGCTGATTGCGCAAACGGAGCCGGAGTCTGTCGGCCAACTGACATTCAGGATGGGAGGCGCAAACCGGATCGGTCGAGGACCTTGAAGACACGCGGGAAAGACGGGCTGATTCACCTTGAAACGAGCTTCGGCCCGTCAAATGGCGTCGCGGGCCGTATCGCCCGCGATGTCCTTTCGGGAATGCTACGCGGGAGCGATTGCGCAGTTCGGCGGGCATCGGAGCAACGGAATCGGTGAGTGGCGACCGGTGCGCGGTGAGCAGGCGCTAGAATAGCCGTCCTGGTAGCCGTAGCCGCCTGTGACGCATCATCCGCCTGACCAGCGGAAACAGGGCGCGTGATGCCGCAGGTGCGCGGCGCAAGGATTGTGGGAGCAAAAGCAAATGACGGACGAACCAAGAGCGAAGATTGGTACTGTCGCGGGCAAGCTCGTGCAGGAAGCGATGACGACCGGACTGACGTGGGAGGAGATCGTCGCCGCGTTTGGCCTGGCCGCGAAAGCGACCGCGCAGGCTGCCGCGAGTGCGGGCGATGCGCCGGCAGATGAATGCGTTGCACGCGCGCGCAGCTACTTCGAAGATGCCTTCGCGCAGGACGTCCACGTTGTCATTGCGGATGGCGATGCGCCAAAGGGCGACGCCGAAGCCGATGAGAATCCGCTTCTGGCAACTGCCCGCCGTCGTCACATGTCCAGACTCCATTAAACGGCAGGCGAACTCCGCGCCGCGGATAGTCCTGGCACACGCTGCTCAGTATGCCCAGGAAAGCCCGGGAGAAAAATCCAGTCTCCGTCGTCCCCGGCAACATCAGGTGATTGATCTCTCCGGTCAGCCCGGCGATGCAGGTCGGTGGCAAGTCGACCTGACACAGCGCAATTTTTTGCGTAGCGGGACCCGGTCACCTCGATGCGCTTTGTGCGGCATGGAGCGGGGCGCCTGGCACGCTATACCGGCTCATAGCAGGATCGCCTGCTGCAGCAGTTCCAGCGCTTTCAGTTCGTCCAGGCGACCCATGCGTGCCTTGCCTGCCAGCGTCTTGATCAAGGCTTCCGCTATCGGCTCAATACCGTGAAGATTGTCCAGACTCGTCACGGAAGCGAATGGGAGCGCTGCCGGGTTTCGCTGCGGTACTGCGGACGCGGCGAACGACTCTGGGGTTGCCCGGGTAGCTGCCGGCGCCGCGTCACCACTGTCTTCAGGCCGGTGACCGTTAACGTCGTCGGGAAAACCATTTACATGATCTTGCGCGCTGGTAACGATCGCCTCTTTCTCTCCTGCGACATCCGCCGAAACTGTTGAGCTTTCTGGATCGCTCGCCCGCGCGCGCCGTGCACGCGCCTTCGTACCTGCGGCCTTCAATGGCATGTCGTCGTTTGTTGCGGGCGCAAGCGATTCGTGCTGTTGGGCGGATACGCGTCTGCGAGCCGCAGGCGCAAGCATGCGCGACACCGACGCCGGAATATCGGCTTCAGAGCGCGGGGTGTCCAGCCAGCCAGCGGGCAAGCCAAGCCGTTCGGTGAACCGGTTGGCTTCGACAGCATCCATGCGCTTCTTGCCATGCAGCCGGTGGGCCATGTTGGACCCACTCAGTTCCATGACCACGCCCAGTCTTGCTTTCGAGCCGTTGCGACTCGTGAGAACGTGGAGGTTGGCGCGCCGGATGTTTTCTACGTCGGCCCCATCGTTGAGTGCCAGCGACTGCTGCCGGCCCGCTTCAGGAGACGTCCGGGATTTCGAACGCGAAGCTGTTCGCGGCGTACGAGCTTCGGCCTGCCCGGCCGTTTCGCCTGGACTGGTCTTGACGGCCCTGGGCGTACCACCGGTTGCTTTCCTTGGCATTTGCGCTTCCTCGGACAGACTGTCTTCAAGAGAGGGTTGCGGGTCGACGGTCAGGACAGAAGCCGGCTTGAGTGCTTCGGACTCTCCGTCTGGTTCGTCGTCGGGTTGAATGAAATCGAGTGGTGACTTCAGCCGGGCGATGGTCTCGGCTGCGAGTCCAGGATTGGGCTGGTCAAAAAATCCTTGTGGCAGCCCAAGCGTGGTTTCCATGTGAAAGGCGGTCTCGGGTGTGAACCTTTCGCCCTTCAGCAGTTCGGCCACTCGCGTCATGCTGGATTCAAGCGCGATGGCAATATTCTCTGCGCCTACCGTCTCGACGAGAAACTGAAACGATCGCGTCTTGAAAATGGAGGCGGTCTGTGCGGAGTCCTGTGCGGGCGGCTTCATATACGGCTGCCTCTGCCGGTTGGGCTGAGACTTCTTTTCGTGGCGACCCTGGCGTTGACCGCTGTCCCGGGATCCCGCATATCGCTCGCGGGCTTGACTCATAAAGTAGGGCTCCATGCGATCGTTGGTATCCTGAAGGTGTTTATTATAGACGCGGCGATGTTTGCATTTGATGCGTCATCAGCACCATGGAGCGAAAATACGTCTGGATGAGGTTGGCAGACTCGTTGAAGCGTTGGTGCTGTGTAGACCGGAGTGATCAGAGTTGCGAATAAATCCATGAAAGAGGTTCGAGTCATCTTCATGGCTTGCGCGATGCGTCAACGCGATTGGCGAGCTGAAGCTGTGATGAACTCGGGGCGGTGGTCAGCGGACCAGATCGCAAGCCGAAATCCTCTCAGGACACGTGGGGTGCGGTAGAACTCCTGAACTTGTTTATGGTGCAAGTCCGAAGCCATCCCGGTATTCCAGCGCCCTGGTGAGCCAGGCGAGAATTTGCCCCGCTTTGACTTAAACTGCGGATGCGGGGGGTCAACTTGCTCAATGAACGGCTCAACTGAACGGACGGCGACAATCATGTCGGGCGGCGTGTTGCCTTACGGGAAGATGTTACTCCAGCCTTCATCGCATCGGCGTCGCCCAGTATCCGGGTCACCAGCTCTCGTGCACGGTTCGATCTCCATGCTTTCAGGCGGCGCTGGGCACTGGAATACATCGCGGGTGCCAGCGCGACGAGGCGCTCGTGCAGTTTCCTTGCTGTAGTGCCGGGCTCGGATTCGAGCCATTGCTGGATCGTTGGCCACGTGTGCTCGAACGGATCTTGCCGGCTGCGCCACGTGTGGGGCACGCCGTCCTTTCTCTGGTGGGTTGGTATCACCTCGCCGTCCGGCCACGCTGTTCCGAGGCTGAACAGGAATTCCGCCAGGGCAATTCGGTCAGGTGTCTCTGTCTCGGCCGGTGGGCTGCCGCATTCACTGCAGGTCGCAACGTGCTGCCGTGCTTCACGCATCCGGGACAACAGATCCAGCGGGTGGGGCGCGCGGAATCGAGTTCGCAGTTTGCGCTTGGTTGCCTTGGCCGCCAGACCTTTGCAGCCTTCCATAGCCGACCAGGCGGCGAACGATAGCGCCATTCTACTGCTCGACCCATGCCTGGTCGTTCTTCTTGTTGCACGCGACCGCGTCAGTTCTATACCCGTCGCTTTGCAGAAGTCGAACACCGTCTCGTTCATGAAGGCGGGTACCGAATGTGATTTGGCTCCGTGAGTGACGAACAGATTTGTTTCGTGACGACGCTTACGAAAGGTGGCCGACATTTCCTACGCGCTCCCCGAATCCGAGCCATCGTTTCAATACTCCGGCGGCCGAGATCGGCGTCGGTGCAAATCGAAGGCCTCTTGTTAGGGAAGGTCTGCACAAGATGTTTTCAGAGCGCCGATCTTTTTTCACGTTGGGCGTATCGGCCGCAGAGTCTGCGAACAGGTTGGTCGTCCGGCTTTTGAAGCATGATGACCTTCGTTTGCCGAGACCCACGGCCTGATGCGCCGGGCGTTTTACGCTTTGCTTAAAGCCTTGCGCGCCATCCAGAGGTTGCCCAGCGCAAACAGTGTCGTGATCTGTGCGGTGTTCTTCACCAATCCTCGGTAGCGGGTCTTCGTATAACCAAACTGCTGCTTGAGCACGCGAAACGGATGTTCAACCTTGGCGCGCACGCCAGCCTTCAGGCGCTCAATCTGGTTGTATATCGCGTCCAGACGATTGGTCAGGTCCAGTTGTCGACGCTTGCCCGGTCGCATCGCGACATGCCAGCGTACCGGGTTCGCCTGAGATCGCTTTTCAATACCTTGATATCCGGCGTCAGCGTACACGTCCCTTTCCTGGCCGTGCAACAACGCTTCGGCCGCATTGATGTCGTGCACGTTGGCCGCCGTACCAATGACGGTGTGGACCAGACCCGACGCTGCGTCCACGCCGATGTGCGCTTTCATCCCGAAGTACCATTGATTCCCTTTCTTCGTCTGATGCATCTCCGGATCTCGTTTGCCAGAGCCGTTCTTTGTCGAAGTGGGTGCGCTAATCAAGGTCGCATCGACCGCTGAGCCTGCCTTCAACATCAAGCCTTTTTCACTCAGGATCTCATTGACCACCGTGAGCATCTGCGCGGCCAGGCCGTGCGTTTCGAGAAGGTGGCGGAACCGCAGAATCGTGCTTTCGTCCGGCAAACGCGTCATACCTTCGTCCAGCCCCGCGAACTCACGGTACAGCGGCACGTCATAAAGCACCTCTTCCATCGCCGGGTCCGAAAGCCCAAACCACTGCTGCATGAAGTGAATCTGCAGCATCGTCGCAACCGGAAACGGCGGCCTTCCAGTCTTACCTTTCGGATAGTGCGGTTCGATCAGCGCAATCAACCTCGACCATGGCACAACGCGCCTCATCTCATCGAGAAATTCCCGCTTGCGCGTGCGTTTCGTTGAAAGATCCAGGCCAAGACCGAGCTGTGTCATCGAGGAACTCCTTTAGTTCGCGTTCTTCCAGGATAGGACAACCAGACTTCAACGCCAGGACTTTTGCAGATGGTATGGACGCCTCCCCCCGGAAACGGGCCGTCGTGGAAGTGACGACCCGGGCGCGGGAGACTTGGCACGCGTCGGTCTGCGTGTGCCAAAGTAAGGGTGCCCGTAAACCGTGCATCAAG
>NZ_JAYMRY010000077.1:0-12371 GCF_038900695.1 Paraburkholderia sp. JHI2823
CTTGGAAAACGCGAGACTCTCCCTTCGGCGTCGTTTGTGCAAGATGCCTGAGGGAGATCCCCTCCGCCACATCACGCAAGCCGCTCAAAACGCCCCGAATTCCCATCGACTTGCGTGCTCATGCTCACTCAAGCGGGTAGGCGGTATGGCTTCACGCGAGGGACACGGATGGCCTACCGGAAGGGCTTATCGGCGTCCGGAATGCGCAAGAAGGGATTCCACCACGTTGAAGCCGACGCAGTCGGTCGGGTCCAGCCGGCGCAGCTTGGCAAGGAGCTTTAGGGCAACGCCGCGTTCACACCGGCGAACGCTGATGAAGGCCACCGCCTTCAGCGTGAAGAGCCAAAAGCGTGCCGGTCCAGGAATCGTGAAATCGGTGTCGCCTGGCTGTACCGCGCTCCAGTCAACGTCAATTGACGCTTCCCTGGCTGCAGCTGTCAAAGCCCTGGTTGCAACTTCCTTCGCCTCGCCAAGTTCACCCCGGTTCGCATGAAACTTGTATAGCAGATAGTAGGGTGGCAGGCAGCGCGGGTGAGGAAAGAACGGCGGTCCACAATGCAGCGGTCACATCGTCACAGCGGCCGCCGCGTGTGTCCTCGATCAAGCGCAACACGGTAGGAGGCACGGCACCGCCAAACAGATCTGTCGACTCAATTCCAGTAAGGAGATTCATTGACTTGCTCCGAAACGATAAGGCTTCTGACCTTTCGTGCGGAAGGCAGAAGCCAAAACGAAGACGTTGTATTCGTCTATCCGAACTTGAACTGGATTCCGTGGCCACCCCTCGGGTACTCCCAAGAAAGGTTGTGGTGTTCCGTGCATAGAATGCGACAGCTGCCGCATTCAAGGCAGCCGTCGGTAATTAGTGTCACGGCGCCGTTGTTCTCATTCCGATAACAGGAAGCCGGGCAGACGAACGTACAGCTTTTATCTCTACATTCATTAATGCAGGTCTCAGGATTTTTTATGTGGACGTGTGGTCGGCCGACGTCAACGCGGTAACGGTTTTGGAATAGCTTCTCGTCGATGTTAACAGTCATTTTGGTCATCGGAAGGCCCTCCAGAGTTTGTATGCGTCGCCCATCAAGCCCGTTAGTGAGCGACTTTTTCGAAAACTCGCGATGACCTCACCCTTCTTGGTCTGCTTGTCGACGCCGTCGACCGTAATCATCGTTCGGGCCGCTTTAGAGACCAGATCAGGATATGTGGTGAAAAACTGTGGATTGCGATGCAAGATCTTCGGCATGTCTCGGTACTTGAATAGGTCCTTCATCACGAAGCTCTTGTCGAGCGCGGCCTTGTAGCCGGAGAGGGCGCTAGCCCGATAGCTGTGGTTTCGGGTGGATTTTGCGGCTATCGCGGTTTCCGCGGCGAGACGTCCTGTCGTCATGGCAAGATTGGAACCTTCGCGATGTGCGGAATTGACGAATCCACCGGAGTCGCCGACGATCATCCAGCCATTGCCGTACACTTCCGGGATTGCATTGAAACCCCCTTCGGGGATCAGATGCGCACAGTACTCCTTCATTTCCCCGCCGGCGATGAGCGGGGCGATGGACGGATGACGCTTCATTTTTTCAAGCAACACATACGGGCTTGTACGGTTCGAGTTGTTCTTGAAGTCGCTCAGCATACAGCCGACGCCGATTGTCAGCGACTCCTTGTTAGTGTACAGGAAGCCGGTTCCAGCCATGCCGTCGGTTATCCGCCCGACCATCTCAATGACCACTCCTTCGTTATCGGCAACGTTAAAACGCTGGCAAATTGTTTCCTCAGGCATAAAAAGAATCTCCTTCACAGCCAACGCGACATTGCTCGCCTTGATTTCGCCGTGAAAGCCTGCCTTACGTGCCAATGTCGAATTGACGCCGTCCGCAAGGACCACGATGTCCGCGTAGACATCACCGTGTTCGCGGTCGCATTGCACGCCGATAACCTGGTCTCCGTCCATAATCAAGCGATTCACCGTGGTCTCGCAGATCAGCAAAGCGCCTGCTTCACGAACTTTCGATGAAAACCACTTGTCGAACTGTGCCCGTATGATCGTGTAGCGGTTATGTGGGGGATTGTTGTAGTCCTCGCTGCGTGCGTGCGTACCCACAAACGAGGTTTCGTCGAGCATCCATAGGCGCTGCTCGATGATGTGGCGCTCGAGAGGGGCATCGTCGCGGAAGTCCGGAATGATCTGTTCCAGTGCATTGGCGTAAAGAATGGCGCCCTGAACGTTTTTGCTTCCGGGATACTCGCCACGTTCAATCTGAAGCACTTTCAGCCCGCCTTTCGCCATAACGTAGGCTGCGGCGTTGCCTGCTGGTCCAGCTCCGACCACAATTGCATCGAATTTGGGGGAAGTTATCATCTCGGTTTTCCTTACGAGTCTAGCCCCTGCGGCGTCAGGTGTTGCTTAAAGGCCTGTGTTAGTGCTGGTACTACGCGCTTTGCGTCCCCGACAACGCCGTAGTGTGCGTAATCAAAAATCGGTGCGTTCGCGTCGGTGTTGATTGCGACGATGACGTCGGAGCTTTCCATTCCGACCCGATGCTGGATCGCACCGGAGATTCCCGCGGCGATATAAAGCTTGGGCCTGACAGTTTTGCCGGTCTGTCCGATCTGGCGTTCGGCTCGGACCCAACCCGCCTGAACGCACGGGCGGCTCGCGCCGACTTCGCCACCGAGCACTCGCGCCAGCTCGAATAGCAGCTGGAAGTTTTCATGACTCTTGAGCCCCTTGCCGCCACTCACGATCACGTCCGCGTAGGCGAGGTTGATTTGATCGCTCGTCACGTCGGGGATGAAGTCAAGCAATTTAGTTACAATATTGGCCTCGATCATCCCGAGCGTTTCCTGAACGATCTCGCCACTGCGACCTTGCTGCGCCGGCGGCATGGGCATGACTCGTGGGCGCACAGTCGCCATCTGGGGGCGGGACGCGAGCGTCATGATCGTGCAGAGCAGCGAGCCGCCGAATGTCGGCCGCGTCGCAGCTAGTGCGCGCGACGCTGGATCGATATTTAGCTCAGTGCAGTCGGCTGTAAGGCCAGTCAGAAGTCGTGTTGCGACAGAGCCCGCGAGATCTCGGCCCATTGAAGTCGCCCCGAGCAACAGTATCTCGGGGCAGTACTTGCCAACCAGATCTGACAGGCCTTTCGTGAACGGTTCATTGCGATAGCCGCGTAATACCGGATCGTGGATGACATAGGCTTTGTCCGCACCCAAGGTGAATGCCTCAGCGGCAAACTGCTCGAGTGGCTCTTCAGTACCACCGAGCACCGCTACAGCGACGGTGCTGCCGAGTTTGTCGGCGAGCTTTCGGCCCTCACCGACCAGTTCCCACGATACGCTGTGCGCACGGCCACGGTCGTGCTCGATAAAGACCCACACGCCCCGATAGTCTTTCATACTGTCGGGAAGTTCCACGTTGTAGCCGTTAGCCCGTGTGATCGTCTCAGCCGGTTTTCTTTTCGAAGCAACAAGAGAATTCATGCATTCCTCTCCGTGAGCCGCAGGTCTGCCTCCAGCGTCGGATGACGAGTAAAGATCTTATGCACCAGTTGAGCCGCCGCTTCGTGGAGACTCAACTCGTCGAATTCGATCATCTCGGCGTCTTCCTCACGCGGCGTCGCGCCGAACACCTTACGTACGACGGTATGTGATCCCTTCAACCCGATCTTGCTGACGTCATCGATTCCGGCATGCTCGCGGTTCCACTTTCGTACGGGAAAGCCGGCGGCATGGATCATTCTGGGCAGTGTCGCGAAACGCAGGTCGTTCGTGTTTTCAAGCATCGTAACAAGGCATGGCAACGCAGTCTCGAGTACCTGAACGCCCCCTTCAGCGCGGCGTTCGACCATAATCGTGCGTCGGCCGAGGTCGATCTCGAGAATCCGCGACACGTAGGTAAGCAGTTGGATGCCCATGCGCGTCGCGATGCCCGGGCCGACCTGGGCGGTATCACCGTCGATCGTTTGTTTGCCCGTGAAGATCATATCCACTGAGCGTTCATTAGCGATCTGGCGGATCGCGGCGGCCAGTGCATAAGAAGTGGCGAGCGTGTCGGCGCCGGCGAACGACCGGTCGGTGATGAGCACGGCGTCGTCAGCACCGTAGCTGATGCATCTGCGCAGTGCCTCCTCTGCCTGTGGTGGCCCCATAGAAAGTATCGTGACCCACGCGCCGAAGCGGTCTTTTAGCCGCAACGCTTCTTCTAGTGAGAAGAGATCGTAAGGGTTGACGATTGCAGGCACGCCTTGCCGCATGATGGTGTTGGTCACAGGGTGAACCCGAATCTGGGCAGAATCCGGTACTTGTTTGATGCAAACGACAATATGCATTGAGGTTCTCCTGATCAGACGCCGCGGCGTGCGGACAGTGACACGCACAGGTTTTTGAGGAAGACGACATGCCGGTCGGCGCCTTCTGAAGACTTTAAGCACTCGTTGTTCAGGGGGCGTAGATACAACGAAGTCGTCGCAGGCCTTTGGCAGCAAATCATGATAGGTCAGCCGTCGCGGGGGGCGGCGGGTCGTCCTGGGTGTTCGATGTACCGAAAAAAGGTTTCATGATGTGCAGGCGGCTCAACTTCACTACTCTTATGTCAAGGGCAGCGCAAAAGAGACGCGGAAATCCTCCATAGATCAAAGTGGGCGAAGTTTCGGATACGTCCTTCTATGGGTTTGCTCCTCCTAAGTCTGTTTCTCGCTATGAGCCGCCTTCAGGACGCTCTGACTCGCGTGCTCCGTGCCTCACTCAAAAAGCGACGGAGATCGATTGCGCCAGGCGGCTGCTTATGTCGCGAGGCGAAGGCACGGATGCGAGGGAGCAGTAACGGCACAAGCCGCTCCGATACCTTCAGGCCCAAAGCGTCATATGCGTCACGCACGCCCTGAGATCCAGAATGTTTGCCGAGTACGGTAGACCGTTGCCGGCCCACCTCTGCGGGATCGAATCCTTCGTAGGTTGCGACGTGTTTGGCAAGGCCGTCCGTGTGAATTCCCGCTTCGTGAGTAAAAACGCCTCTACCAACGATGCTTTTTCCAAAGGAGACGGCGCGGCCCGACGCATGCTCGACCAGTGACGAAATACCGGGCAGCGCTTTAGTGTCGACGCCCGTATCTCGTCGCAGAAGGTGACGCGCTCCCATCACGACTTCCTCTAGCGCCGCGTTTCCGGCTCGCTCGCCAAGACCGTTGACGGTGGTGCTGGCATGTGTTGCGCCTGCCGCAAGGGCCGCTAACGTGTTGGCTGTGGCCAGCCCGAGATCGTCGTGCGCGTGGATTTCGATCTCGAGGTCCACGGCAACGCGCAGAGCTGCAATCGCGTGGTACGTCTTAAAAGGATCCAGCACACCGACCGTGTCTGCAAAACGCAAGCGTTGGACCCCGTGCCGCTCTGCGCATTGAGCGACGTCGATCACAAACGAAGGGTCCGCGCGCGAGGCGTCTTCCAAACCGAGAGAAATCGTTGCGTGAGAGCCGACTGCGATGTCGACGATGCGGGCAATTTGATTCAGAACCCACGTACGAGACTGCCGCAGCTTGTGCTGCAGATGAATGTCCGAAACAGGGATGGAGAGATGAACGATATCAGCATTGCAACTTAATGCCGCCGCAAGATCGCCTTCGGTGAGGCGTCCCCAAACGATTATGCGCGAGTCGAGATTTAACCCTGCAATTTCCGCTATGCACGCCATTTCGTCCTCGCCCATTGCGGGAATTCCGATTTCGAGTTCCGGCACGCCGGCCTGCGACAGGGCGCTTGCGATCGCGCATTTTTCCTCGACGCGAAATGCGACACCTGCAGTCTGCTCACCATCGCGCAGCGTCGTGTCATTGATAATCGGAACATGCATGTCAAGTCTCCCGAGAGGTGTCGAGAGAGTCGCAAGCATCGTGCCAATTGGACGCTACGGGCGGAGGGCGGTTCTGTTTGAACCCGAAAGGCATCATGTCGGGAATCCGGGTTTGTGATGTGAAAGTCGCGTCGGGAATGTTCCGTTTCTAACAGTGTGGTCGCGCTTACATTCGGCCGATCGGCCTATCAATGAACACGCAAGTGGTTGCTTTTCTCGCTAGCAATTCAGGTGACCAAGACAGGGCCACCGCGCCAGCGCGGCTTGATCACCCTTTGCGATGCCGACGGAGCACCGCGCTGCTCTTGGCTTGAGGAATCGGCGCTCGACGATTAGGCCTCCTCGATGTCGTCCCCTCGCACATGGTGGGTCTCGCGGTGGCATGGATTGTGCTGGAAGCAAAGGCGCCCACACTGTTCATTGCGGAGAGATATCCATGCACGATTGCGCGAATGCCGGCGCTCTGACCTCGGCCGACGGCGCCAGGACCACATCGACCATGCCATCGGTGTCGGCCGCGGATGCAATGGCCCGATCCGGCAGCTTCGATTCAAATGGCGCATCAGCCGGTTCAACTTTCTGTTCGACAGGAACAACAGAAAAGATGAGCGCGGAGGTGCGGGAGAAGATTCGAGATCACCCGTGTTATTCGGAAGAAGCTCACCGCCATTATGCGCGCATGCATGTTGCAGTGGCGCCCGCCTGCAATATCCAATGCAACTACTGCAACCGAAAGTACGATTGCTCGAACGAGTCGCGGCCCGGTGTGGTATCAGAGAAGCTCACGCCGGGTCAGGCCGTTAAAAAGGTGATGACCGTCGCCTCGAGGATTCCGCAATTGTCTGTCGTCGGTATCGCGGGCCCTGGGGACGCACTGGCCAATCCGAAGAAAACGTTCGACACCTTTCGTATGCTTCGCGAACTCACGCCGAACATTAAGCTATGTCTTTCGACGAACGGGCTTTTGCTGCCGGACTATGTCGACGAGATTTGCGACTACGGCATTGATCATGTGACGGTTACTATTAACATGGTCGACCCTTTCGTCGGCACAAAGATCTATCCATGGATATTTTGGGATCACAGAAGAGTTACGGGCGAAGAGGCCGCGCGAATCCTGCACGAGCGGCAGATGCTAGGGCTCGATATGTTGAGCGCTCGTGGCGTACTTACGAAGATCAACTCGGTACTGATCCCCGGCATCAACGACGAACACTTGGTCGAAGTGAATCGTGAAGTAAAGAGGCGAGGTGCATTTTTGCACAACATCATGCCGCTGATCTCGGATCCTGCGCACGGGACATATTTCGGCGGCCGCGGCCAGCGCGAGCCTACCGCTCGCGAGCTGAAAGACATTCAGGAGGCCTGCATGGGCGGCGCGGCGCTAATGCGCCATTGCCGGCAATGCCGTGCAGATGCCGTAGGCCTTCTGGGCGAAGACCGCCATCAGGAGTTTTCGCTCGCAAGAATTGGGCACATGGACGCTGCGGACAAGCTTGATCATGGCCGTACACGCCCACACCTCGAGGCCGAATGCGATATAGAGCGCAAGATGAAACATAAAACGCCACGCTTGTCACGAGCGACCCGGGTGCTAGGTGATGTTGAGGTGCGGATTGCCGTTGCGACGAGGGGTGGCGGGCTGGTCAACGCACATTTCGGCCATGTTTCCGAGTTCCATATTTTCCAGGTCAGCGCTGCTGGAGCCGTGCTTGTCGCGCACCGCCGCGTGGGCGCCTATTGTCGCGGCGGCGATGGCGATGAGGATGACTTGGTGCCGATTATCGACGCGATCAATGATTGCCATGCTGTGCTGGTTGCAAAGATTGGCTTGTGTCCACGGAACTCGCTATTAGAAGCGGGAATCGAACCCGTGGATACTTTCGCACACGAAACAATCGAAAAGTCCGCGCTTGCATGGTTCACCGATTATTGCGGCCGTCTCGCGACTGGCCAAATTATCCACGCGGACCGCGTCGGCGCGGCGATCCCACAAATTGGATTGACGAGGGCAGGTGAAGACGCCCCTGTTTGAGCGGCGGGTCCAGCAGTCACCCTGATGTATTCGGCTAACAGAAAACAGTGAAAAGGAGTACTTAGTATGCCACTAAAGATCGTTGCGTCCGCTTGCACTGGCTGTTCGGCTTGCGAGCCGCAATGCCCAAATGTCGCCATCAGCGAGAGAGACAGCATCTTCGCAATCGATCCGAAGAAATGTACCGTGTGTGAGGGGCAATTCGATAGTCCGCAATGCGTGGCGGCGTGCCCTGTGGATGGCTGCATCGTGCCGGCCTAGCGCCGCGGTTCCGCGTGCTTTGCGCAGCGCAACCGCGATTTTTCGATTCGACGACTTCTATATCATGTTGCCAAATTTTGCAATGACACCTGCCGCCGAAAGGTTCTTGCACCGTATCGTGCGCTTTTCCGGCCTGCCATCCGGTGCGGGCGTCCGTATTTGTGTGAATACCGGCGGTTGCTCCGGATACGAAGCCGAACTTAGCGCCGCCGCCGATGCGCAGCCCGGTGATGAGACTGCGGAGATCAATGGACTGCGGATTTTCTTGCCGGCAGAAAGTCGGCTGTTGCTCGAAGGCTTTACCGTCGACTTCGTCGAAACACAAGACAGATGTGGCCTTGCATTTAACAAGGGTAAGCAAGCATTGGGCGTCGCGGCGCGCGCGCGCGATGGCGCAGGAAAGTCGAGCGTCTCGCGCATCGATGCCAGCGCGATCGAACACGGACGTAATGCATTGCCACAGGAGGTGTCGTGAAGCGTGCATCCCCGCATTTAAATGAGCGGGGAGTGAAGGACGTTGAGAGCGACGATGCAGTCGAACTTGCTTTTCCACCGCGCTTCGTAGTTGGCGAGCGAGTGATTGCACGCACTGTGATCCGCAACGATGGTACATACAACGGTATGGCTCTGGGTGAACTCCTCGTGAGCCAAGGCGATGTCGGCTATGTCACTGAAATCGGCACGTTTCTGCAGCGGTTCTACGTCTATGCGGTTCACTTTTTTGAAAGAGACTGCCGTGTCGGAATGCGCGCGAAGGAGCTATGCACGCTCGACCGCCTGCCGCGGGATGTGCTCGCCAAATTGGGGAAGCGCGCCGACGCGCTTCGCTGGATCGGTTTGGGGCGCGCCGATATGGAGTAGGTGGATTGCGAGCAGGTGCCGACGCTGAGTGCTGAGTGCTGAGTGCATTAGGGAGCTGTTCGGTCATGGGTGGACTCCCCTAACTCATCCTGTTTGTGTGAGACGAGGAGGCATTGTACTGCGCACGCGCGGCACGTCCGCCGGTTGCCGCAGCCACAAGTGTGGAGTGAATCGCTTAACCAACCCGGGGGATATAAACGTGAAGGTCACAATCCGAAAGGATGACAATGGCGTATTCAAGGCCTACGTTCGAAAGAAAGATCTTGAGGAGCCAATCGTCTACATCGATGGTGCGCAGCTGTGGGGTGGACGTATTACGCTTGCTAACGGCTGGCAGTTTCAGTTGCCCGAACTTGCGGACGACACCACGCTTCCGGTAACTGTCGAGGCGCGGCGCGTCTCAGGCGGGCGCGAATGACATGGGCCTTACTGTGGAGCAGATTCATGCGATTAGTGAACTGGTTCTTACCGAACCGACGCTGCTGGAAGCCGCGGCAATTTGGCGAAAGCGCTATCCCGACGTCCGTGTCATTCGGCTCACCGCCGCCGAGATAACCGATGAGAAGCCCTTCATCGAGTTCCGTGGTCGCCGGGTCTATCTAGCGACATGGACAGGCGTTTGCATTAACGTGACAACGGAGGCAGCGCGAGCGGATATGCTAATACTGGCAGAGGAGGCGTTTTGCGATGGCGACTGAAGAAATCGCACGTGAGTTGGCCTAGCGCACCACGATGATCCAGTCCATTGAAACAATGAAATTGCACTGGTCTAAAGGTGCATGGGCAAACTCAAATTGAGTGAGGCTTGACTATCTATCAGCATGTCTGCATCTCTAGACGCGTCCACAATATTACGACCGAACAAAATCATGATACGACACACTTATAATAACTTAAGACGATTCTGCGCCATTTCCTTTCTTTTCGTGCTAGGCAGCTGTGCGGGCGGTAGTAGTGAGACACCGTCTTCTACGTCAGTGACGTTCGCAATTGACGTGCGCGTAGATGGTAGCCATGTTCAGAGATCGTCGCTAACGCCTGGTGGCAGGCTGGAACTGACTATTCACGCGGGGCAGAAGTTGCACCTGGAGTCTTCGACCAATACAGCAGTTTCTTGGAATCCAACTACTGCGAGTCTTGTGCCAACGGACCTCCATTCAAGCCCCTCGATGTGGGACGGAACGTTCCCGGTCGCATCTCCCGGTCAAATGACATTCATGATCACGGCAAACGAGGATTCGTCACAAACCGCGAGGCTGGTTGTGAACGTGACATCGCCGCCACAAGTGACGAGCACCAAGTATGGAAGGGAGCTTTTTGCCGCGCACGATCTCTCACAAACAAAAATCACCTCGCTGATTACCCACCTGACTGTGCCCGAGAAACCATTGGCTCAGGGAACGCTTTTTCTGTGGCCTGGCCTTCAACCGAGTCCGCGCAGCGCAAACTTCAATCCTATCGGCAACGGCGTACTGCAACCTGTATTGAGCTGGGGCAGAAGTTGTGTACCCGGCAATAAGCCGTCAGCCTATAGTACCTGGTGGGTTTCAGCTGCGTATGTCAACCTCACCGCCAAGGAGGCGGGAATTAAAGGCTGCCACGGCGGCCCCATTATGTTAGTCTCACCGGGCGACGTGCTGGAGATGGCAATGTCGCTTGATGGCGACATTTGGCACCAAACGGTCAAGGATCTGAATACCCAGCAAAGAGTAGCATTCGATATGCGCTTGCAAGGCCAAGACCAGAACTATGCGCTCTTCGAAATTGAACGATGGAACAGAGCCGCCATAAGTTCAGACGTGGTGTTTACGGACACCACGATCAGTTGGTCGGATCCGCAGCCAATGGCCTGCAGTCCACGATCGATTGGTGTGTCGGATGAATATTCGCCGGGGATTGTGACTAACGGTGGGAGGCAATGCACCATCAAAGGCATTATCCTTAGGGCGAAGGCGGAGAGGCTTGGGCCAAAACGGTACGCAGTGGGGAATGTTCGTTGAATACTGGTGGCCATGGACCTAGGCCGCTGGCGAAGAGGAAGGGTCCGCCGCGCTCGGAGATTCATGCGGAACAGGGTAAGCCCATCGTGCTGCCGACAACGGCAAGCGAACCGCAAGGAGCGCTGTTGGCGCGGTGGGTAAAGGAAAGCGGAAGAAGCGGATGTCCGTCTGTAATGGACGGGACTACAGGCTGATACATTGCGCAACACGAAAAATGGGCGGACTTCGGCATGGTCATTCATGGCGAGATAACTTGACGCCTCTTTTGAATTTCGAGTGGGTGGATTTGGCCGGGTCAAGGGCGGGCGGAAGCTCGGCGGAGCGCACCCTTGATGCGGTCAAATCCAGTCGCACGCTTGACGGCTCGAGCCGGGCAAAGCCTTGCGGCGCCTGGCTCCCGAGCCCGTCCGGCGGCAAGGACTTCCCCGCCCTAGTACTGCTGTGTCATAAAATCAGTTGCGCGCTCTATTCTCGTAGCTGAAGAGAGCCATCGTTGCATGAGCCTTTGTCCAAGCAGGCTGCGCAACGTAGTAATGGAATCAGGAACGTGGTGTTGAGCGCGCTGGACTGCCCTTGGGGATGTAATCTGAGGGAAGGGCAGGCGGCGCGCGTTCAAGGAAGTTTTTTTTACCACCTCCATCGGATTGCATTCTGAGTCGCTGAGCCATCAGAAACCCATACGCAGCGATACTCAGCGTGGCGTGGTGGTGAAAGCCACGCCACCCTCGTCCTTCATAATGACCGAGCCCGAACTCCTGCTTCAGCTCCTGATAGTCGCGCTCGATGCGCTAGCAGGCTGCTGAAGTACCGGCGGCCACGTCATCGCGGAAGACCAATGAAGCGTTGATAGAAGGCCCCCACTTGCCCCCGAAGATCATGCGCGGCGCCGACACATTCACCGAGAGTTTATTTTCCATGCGCAAGCTGGACGACTTCGTTCCGAAGTCGCATCCGTTGCGTTCGATCCGTGTGATGGCGAACGAAGCACTGGCGAAGATGGATCGGTTGTTTGCCGGGATGTACGAGGCCGACATCAAGGGTGGGCGACCGAGCATCGCACCGGAGAAGTTGCTGCGAGCCATGCTGATCCAGATCCTCTACAGCATCCGCTCGGAGCGCCAACTGATGGAGCAGGTGCAATACAACCTGCTGTTTCGCTGGTTCATCGGGTTGAGCATGGATGACGAGGTCTGGGTGCCGACCGTTTTCACGAAGAACCGTGAACGTCTGATTAAGCATGATGCGGTGATCGAATTTTGTGCGCCGGTCAAAACCGGCGAAGTGTTGTGAATGAAAGAGTCATACGTTGAAGGCCTAGCCAGCCACGGCGGCCCCGAGTCATGCGTGTGCATCCGCGAGGGTGCAG
>NZ_JAYMRY010000078.1:0-11904 GCF_038900695.1 Paraburkholderia sp. JHI2823
TATCCAACCCGCGCATATCAGCGTGATACACCGTCGATGTTACTGCTGCGCCGCCCTCAGGAAACTGGACGTACCCTATGCGAAAACCGAAAACCACTGAGCCGCTTGACACGGAAAATCATATCAGCCCGTATCGCCGCCCATGCTGTCTGGGCAGGCCAACCGTAAGGAAGGCTGTTGGCGGTGCGGGTAGAGGATGACGGAGAAAGCGAACGGCTGCCTGTAATGGGCAGCATAGCGGTTGCAACATCACCGCATGCGAAAGCAGGCCCACTTCCGTTTGGTCTTTCGTCACGAGAGAGTTTGATCAACCTTCAAAGGAGGAGAAGCAGATGACGGTGCAGCAGCAAGGCACTGGTGCGTCCTCCGATCGAGCGACGCACTGGCACAGCATCGACTGGGCCGGGTGTTATCGCGAGGTCCGAAGGCTCCAGGCGCGTATCGTGAAGGCAACGCAGGAAGGCCGCTGGGGCAAGGTGAAAGCCTTGCAATGGCTGCTAACCCACTCGTTCAGCGGCAAGGCACTCGCCGTCAGACGAGTGACTGAGAATCAGGGCAGACGGACGCCGGGAGTGGACGGCATTACATGGTCCTCCCCGAAGTCCAGGCTCAAAGCAGTGCTGTCGCTCAAACGGCGCGGCTATCGGCCGCGTCCGCTGAGGCGGATATACATCCCCAAGGCCGACGGGAAGAAGATGCGGCCTCTTGGAATCCCGTGCATGATCGACCGGGCTCAGCAGGCGCTGTATCTGCTCGCTCTGGAGCCGGTTGCAGAAAGTACGGCGGACTTGAACTCCTATGGTTTCAGGTCGGCCCGATCAACGGCCGACGCAATCGAACAATGCTTCCGGGTGTTGAACGGAGCCGATTCTGCACCGTGGATTCTTGAGGCCGATATCCGAAGCTGCTTTGACGAAATCTCGCATGACTGGCTGATCGCCCATATTCCTACGGATAAAGCGATTCTGCGAGGATGGTTGAAGGTTGGCTACCTTCATAACCGGGTCTTTCACGCAACGGAAGCGGGTACGCCACAAGGCGGTATTATCTCGCCCACGTTGATGAACATGACGCTTGACGGGCTGGAGGCACTGCTGCGCGCAAAGTACCGCCGCGGCAATCACAATCTGTCAAAAGTCAATATCGTTCGTTATGCAGATGACTTCATCATTACCGGTGCAACGCAAGACGTGCTGGTGGACGAAGTTCGCCCAATGGTCGAGCAGTTTCTGGTCGAGCGCGGCTTATTGCTATCACCAGAAAAGACCCGGATCACGCATATCGACGATGGGTTCGATTTCCTCGGCATGAACGTGCGCAAGTATGGCAGCAAGCTGTTGATCAAGCCAGCCAAAGCAAACGTTCAGCGCTTTCTGCGTAAGCTGCGGGAAATCGTGAAGGCCAGCGCGACGCTGCGACACGACGAGTTGATACGCAAGCTCAATCCATTGCTTCGAGGATGGGCGAACTATCACCGGCATGTTGTATCGAAGCGCATCTTTGCTGAAGTTAGTCACGCGGTTTGGCAATGTCTGTGGCGCTGGGCGCGGCGTCGTCATCCGAACAAAAGCGCAGGCTGGGTTCGACGGAAGTACTTCCGATCCGTCGGTTTCCGGCACTGGGTGTTTGGCACGGAGACTGGCAAAACGCCCGGTTCGGGAGAGAAGGAACTCCTGCTGCTCTATGACATTGCAGGCACGCCGATCAGGCGACACCGGAAAATAAAGATGGACGCCAATCCATTTGACCCGAAGTGGGAAAGCTATTTCGAGGAGCGATTGGGCCTCGCGATGGTGGACTCGTTAAAGGGTCGAAAGCAGTTGATCCGGTTGTGGCTCGATCAGGCTCGCGCGTGTCCGGTCTGTCAGCAGATGATTACGAAATCCAGTGGCTGGCGTCTCTACCACATGGTTCGGAAAGTCGAAGGCGGAAAGGACACGCCGGGCAATCTCGTGATGTTGCATCCTGAATGTCACCAGATGGCGCGAGCTCTCCGACTCCCAGTAGCGAAACCGGCTCCATCAATGGGGCTTTGAAAGGCTTGAGCGGTATGCGGCGAAAGTCGCACGTACCGTTCTTAGGGGAGGACGCGACGGCAACGTCGTGCCCTTACCCGACCGAACCGGAAGACATCGCCACATCAATTGCAGCCGACCAGGCCCATCTGCGGGAAGTGCGTTTCCGGGGTTCTGGTGCAAGGTAGACGGGTTGAGAAAGCTCATGTAGGTAGGATAGCTTATTGATCGAACAGAACCGCATTCCATACGGCGGGCGCAGCGGCCTCCTTGAGGCCGAGCTTCGCGAGATCGAACTGCCCCTTGCGAATACAATGCGTCAACTCGATTCCTGAAATCGTGGTCGCTGCGCTCCCGAATCGTTTGAACCCAAGCATCACGTTCGTTCTGGACTTGATGTGGCGATGGTCTTGCTCGATCACGTTGTTCAGATATTTTGAGGACCGGACCTTCGTGTCTTCAGGCAGCAGACCATCGGCCTTCATTTCGCGCACCGCGCGGTGCGAGGCGGCATAGCCGTCGAGCGTGATGGTCTCCGGCGGCTGGCCCTGACGCTTGATGGCCTTGCTGAAAAAAGCTTTGGCCGCAGCCACATCGCGTCGGGCTCTGAGCATGAAGTCCACCGTCTGGCCAGCCCGATCCACTGCCCGGTACAGGTAGACCCACCTGCCGCGAATCTTCAGGTAAGTCTCATCGACACGCCACGAGCGACCCGCAGGTGTAGCAAAGCGGTTCCAGCGTTTGACGAACTCGGGTGTATAACGCCTCACCCTGCGCAGAATCGTCGTGTGAGCCAGCGACAATCCCCGTTCGGCCATCATCTCTACCAGATCGCGAACGCTGAGCTTGTAGCGCAGGTACCAGCGAACGCACAGGATGATGATCTCCCGATCAAAATGGCGTCCGCCGAACAACTTCTCCGGACTCTTCAGCTTGCTCATCGTGGCTCCTCGGTTCGTCTTCTTCCGACAACTCTAACCCATTCGCCGGCCCTATTTGCACCAGAGCCCCCGGCGAGCGCTTTGACAACCGAGCATTCGGGCAGACCTCGATCACCGTATCGCTGGCCTGAATCTGGACCTGGAATGCCGCATCTGCGTCGGAATCGCAATTAGCCAGAACTAAACGTACAGGCAGTGTTCTGCATAGCCTCGTGCGCATTCCTCGGCCAATACCGCCTCCATCGAGCTACACGGACCGCTATCGAAAGAACCGGTGTCACGCCGAATCCTCTGCCGGCAGCAGGTGCCGGCCAGCCTGTGGATCAGACGAACAGTGGTTGCTCGCCAATACGGATCAGTCTCGATGCTGCACTTGATCGTAGATCGTCATTAACCACCTCCCCGGTCGGATCGTGACGCACGCGACTTCGTATTGGCCCTCCCCACAGGTCGCCGCGGAGACAGTACCGCCGCACGAATCGGCCCGGCAGGTATGCGTCGATATTGGCACCTGAGGTAAAGCCGGGCAACGGCGCACGGTCGGGCCGGCAAATCGACGAACTCCGAGGTGACCATGTGTTCTGTGGACACATCGCGTTCAGTCGACTGGAATTTCCCAGGTTATTTGGTCGGGTCGTCGAGCTGAACTCTCAAGGCAAAAAAGAGTGTTTCCATACGACCACAGCCAGTACGACTGTCGCTGCCCGACGAGAGCCACTTGTCCCAGAGGACCTGCTGGCCGTTTTTCATGATGGGGCGCCCACTGTAGTGAACGCCGGTAGATCGATCTTTTCCAGGCGTCTGACGGTCACGACAGCGCCGACGCGGCAATCGCTTTTGCGATCGAGGGCTCGCGCCTCGCGCACAACATCAATGCCGTCAGGACTCAGATGACAAGGGAACCAGTTCGGGGAGTGGCTGCACCAGGACACGCCGTTCCAGTCGATCCCCACCAACCCGAAGCTCGTGCGCGAGGTGACGGTCAGCAGTGTTTCCATGCTCGACGACTCGACGGTCGTCGTTGAGTTTTCCACCTCCACCACGCAGTTCGCCTCGGACAAGCCCGTCGTGCAACGCTATGCGCTCACGCTGCGCTACCAGATCGTGCCGGCCAGCTCGGACGAAGCCGTGGGGACTAACCCATTCGGGATCTTCTTCCCGTTCTTCACTCTCCAGAAAACGGTATGACGATCCAGGCCTCCCGCGCTCTGGCGCTCGTGGTTGCGCTCGCCGGCGCGCTCGCACTTTCCGGTTCCGCCCTCGGCGCGTCGCGGGCCGCTTCCGCCGCAGCTGCCCTCGACATTGGCTCGATCATGGGCGACCCGATGAGTCCGGTGAACCCGTACAACTCCGGCACCGATCCGGTCACGATGCCCAACGACGCGCGCATCGTCGTGTTCAGCTACTGCCGCGACCAGATCTACCGCACCATTACCGCACCGGCAAGGAATGGCATTGACAATAAGGTAGGCCGCCGTTGCGCAAGCGAATTTGACAAGTAAGGCACTACATATTACGTATCATCCAATACAATCAGTATTCGGATAGATGAAGGACTGGATAGGCTCTAGTTGTTTCCCCGATCTATATCGCTCAGCAGGTATTTTCTCGTGAAACATTGACCCTAAATTCCTTCAAACATCCCGTTGTGTAAGGAGTTGAGCCGAATACGCTATCTCTCGTCGAGGTGTTTCACGGTGGTCCGCTCGCAAAGCGAACTCATGCAACGATTCGTTTGTTCTTGAATGGCAGCTAGCGCGAAACCGTAGCTGCCACCATAAATAGGGCCATATTGAATTGAACGATTGTATGCGGCCGCAAGACCCGAACCGCTTCTCCCGGCGATAATCACCGGGCGCCTGTGAGTATGGGCATCACCGAGAAATGGCGAGAGCGGATGACTACTCCTCGCACCGACGAAGCCCGAACCGGAAAAGCCACGCGTCAAACCTGATACTTGATGAGCCGGATACCAAGGTGTACCTGGAGGGCGGGCTCCGCACCGAAAGACCTGGGACAGGAGCGAGCAGACCTGCGGGGCTTGTGTTTCACCGCCGTTCAGAATGTTCTCCATACCATCGGCGCCTACCTTCATCGCGACCGCGACAAGACGAAGGCCTCTATCAGAGGGAACCGGAATAACTTGTTTCTATGTGCGCAACTGTCGCGCGCGTGCCATGTCTAAGGTGATGTCGATAGCTGCAAACGCTTCGCGGACTTCCTCGCCCCCCTTATCGAACGGGATCAGCAATGCCCAAGACATCACCTTTCCTCGCGCCAGCGCCCCAGGGAGCGACGTTCTCCATGGAAGACAGATATTCGACGGACACCGCGCGCCACGTCCTCCCCTCCTTGGTCTACCGCTCTTACCCAGGAGCCCAAGATGCGTCCGTGCACAATATAAACCGGCGCGCCGCGCCGCTCCGCTCTGTCGTTAGGTACATCAGCCGGGCGGCAAGCTCCGCAGTTGCCAAGTGCGGCCCGGTAGCTGAGC
This sequence comes from Paraburkholderia sp. JHI2823, assembly GCF_038900695.1. NCBI lineage: Bacteria > Pseudomonadati > Pseudomonadota > Betaproteobacteria > Burkholderiales > Burkholderiaceae > Paraburkholderia > Paraburkholderia sp. JHI2823. The sequence goes on from NZ_JAYMRY010000078.1 coordinate 5,451, forward strand.
GCATCGGTTCGAAGGTACGCAATCGCAGCGGGCCGTCTTGTGCAAGGGGAACAAGTGAGGGACGGCATGCTTTCCGTAGCGCGCGGTTCGCCCCCTGCATGCTCGTCGGCCAGACGTGGCCACGGCTTCGACGCGCTGTCATGCGGACAGGGGCGCTGTTCTCGGCCGTCCTCGTTCCTGCCACAACCGCGAAGGATAAGCATCCAGGCAAGGGCGCAAACTTCCGGGCAAGAGCTTGGCGTCGACGGCCTCCCGCCCTGATGACCAACGCTGCTCCGTCTCGCCTGCAAATGAGAGCATCCCGTTCAAGCACGTTCAGCGCGTGGTCGCGCAAGGTGCGCCGCACGCCGTTTGCCATAAGTGTGCCACGGATGCAATCGCGCGCAACGTGCCGCTTGACGTCGTCCACCGCGCTGGAGCACCTGTGTCTCTCAGCACAACGTCCACCGACATACGAGTCGAGCGAAAACGCAGCATCGAGAAAGTAGCAACGGTCGCCAGCGTTGTCTTCTGATTGGCAAGCGTGCGAGCTGGCCTGCCGGACAGAAGGCCGTCTAAGTCCACCAGGTGGCAGGAATCGCGAAATCCTGACCTTTCTCCACTGATTGCATCAACTTCGTGCGTGTCGTGTCCAACCACCTCTGATGAAATTTAGAAGCGGCGGGACGCGCAGGAAGCGGCAAGCCGTGAGATTTTCCCAGCTGGGTAGACAGCACTATCGCTGGACTAACAATAGATGCGCAAGCCGATATGCTGACCCTTTGATGCCGTTTCGAACGGGCTCTCAGGCGCGATTAGCGGGGCTACCCTGAGGCCATCGACCTTTGCGCTCGATCGGCGGATCGTCCTTCAAGAAGTGTTCGGATCCGAACAGCGAAGTCACTGATGGCGCTCGCAACAGCGGTTCGATGCGCAGTCCCCGCGCGCCGCAGTGGTCGCAAGACGTTCGAGCCGCCACCGCCCCGAGCACCATTTCGGTTCGATCGGGAAACGAGAGTACTTCGAGCAGACTGTTCGGATCCGAACAGTCGCACGGTTACAACGAAACTGCCGCCGAAAAAAAACCTCGCGAGTGGCGAGGCTTCTTATCCGAGCGGTACAGCCTACTCCGGCTGTACCGAGAACATTCTCGCGACGGTCTCTCTGAGCGTGCGCTCCTGTTCCTCGGAAATCACACCGGCCTTGAACTTGAAGGTCAGCCCCGAGACATCTTTGGTGATGCTGCCAGCCTGGACATTTCCAGAGAATATCTTGAGGATGCTGCGGCCCGCCGCGTCGCGCGTCGACACCCCGCGAGTCGCTGCCGCCAGAATCGCGGGGGCGATCTTGGATTCAAGGAGATCACCCGCGACTACCTGTGACCACAACTCCGTTAGCGCCTTCAGGCCCGCATCGCCGGTCTTCTTCAATGCGCTCACAATCTCCTGCGCTTGATTTGATTGCAACAGCGTCGGCCTCAGGTCTAAGTCACGCTTAACGAAGTCAGGAAGCTCATCGAAGGCAAGATATCGGTAGAGTTCATTTCTGGAAATGCCCATCGTCTTGGCAAGACGGGTCTTATTCGGAAATTCACTCTCCGCGCGGCGGACCGACAATGCAATCTCGTAATCAGAGAGGTCGTCCCGCGTGACGTTCTCTACGAGCGCGAGGGCGGCCATATCCTGGTCAGTGCAGTCAATAACTACACTCTTAATGGTCTCCCGGTTCAGCAGCTTGTGTGCACGCCAACGCCTCTCACCGGCTACCAGCTGATAGGTGTCATCGCCCACTCGACGCACTAGCACCGATTGCAGTAGTCCGGTCTCTTCAATCGAGCGAGCCAATTCATGCAGCTTCGTCTCATTGAATTCGCGGCGCGGTTGCCATGGGTTCGGCGAAATCCCGTTGACCGGCAAATCGGTCCCTACTCCTTTATCCTCAAGTTCCTGGATTCGGATTTGTGCAGCGGTCAAGGCGCTGGTAAGTCCCGGCATGGTTTGCGGACTGCGAGTACCCTTATCAGCCTGTTTCCTCACCGGCGTCATGTCAGCCGGCGACGCCAGCCCTGCAGTCTTGGCCAACAGTTGCTCGCGAATATTGCTCATGCCTCCTCCTTCCAATTCTTAACGAACATATCGTCAAGCCAACGCGCGTACTGCATCAACGGTTGCTTCACCCGCTGAAGCGACTTAGCGGTCGAATGCGTATTCGTGATATCCAGTGCCGTGGAGAATGAGAGGGCCCCACCGCTCATCACCGAGCTTGCCGGGATTTCGAAGGGGTCCAGCCATTTCCCGTAAGCTGTCTGAGCCCATTGCCGAACCACCGGGGCCGAGGAAGTCTTGCCGTAATCCACCTTGGAAAGAAGGATGGAGATGAACTCATAGACCTTGTCTTCCTCGTACGCGAGGAAGTCGCCAGCCACTTCCGAAAATAGACGCCAGAAAGCCATCGAGCTGATGAAGTCTAGGTTCTCCGGGACCATCGGCATAACGAGTGCGTCTGCGGCGAGCAAGGCGTTGAGGTTCATATACGAAAGCGACGGCGAGGTATCCATCAGGATGTAGTCGTATTGCGAACGCAGCGGCTCCAGGCCCTCACGAAGCACCGACCAGAACCGAAACCCCTTCATCGTCTTCTGCCGGGCCGGCAACAGAAACTCAGCGCCATACAGGAAGGTGTGCCCCGGAATTATGTCGACGCCATCCCAATAGGTGCTTTGCACCTTCGAACTCAGCCCGCCTTCGATAGACTGGTCATAGATGTAAGGAAGGACGGTGTCCTCACCGCTAATTTCCTTCTCTGCATACAGCCCGCACAATTCCGAAGCGGAAGCCTGCGGGTCGAGGTCGATGATGAGCACTTTGCGCCCGAGCAGCGACAAGGCCTGTCCGAGGCAGACGGTCGTGGTGGTCTTCGCAGAACCTCCCTTCAGCTGAGCCGTCGTCAGCACCCGCCCTCGAAAATTGCTGCCCGGTTCGGCAAGTCGCGTTTGATAGATGTCTGAGGCCATCTTTACCCACGTGCGCACTTCGGCAAGCGTGAATGTCCGGCTGCGACCGCTGCCGTTGAGCGTGCCCGACGGAAGCCCTTGGTCCGCCTTTGTCACCAGATACTGAATCTGCTGCCGCGACAGATTGCACATGTCGGCCAGTTCGCTGATAGTAAATATGGGAGCAGTCTTGCGCGGCCGCGGGGCGAGAATCTGCTCGCGCAGGTTGTCCGCGAATGGAGCGAGTTTTTCGGCGAACTCTGCAACCTCGCGCAGGGTCGTGCGACGACTTTCAATAGGGAGGACGGTAGCCACTGCATCCATTCTGCACTTCTCCGGGGTTTTGACGATGTAGCGCAGAATACACCATTATGTGTAAACAGGGTTGTATTGAGTTTGATTTTTTAGCCGACACATCAAGATTCTGCGCTAGTTGCTTGATTTGCCGTTGAAATCCGAGGGGCGCGTTGAGATTGCGAACGACTCACCGGATGCAGGAGGCGGAGGAATCGACCGCGCGCGACGACGCATTCACGCTTCCCCGAGATTGAGCGGGAAAGTAGCAACACAAAAACCATCCCCGGGACGCTTTTTGTGCCCGTCTCTAGTCAATCTAAATTATTCATTGAAATCAGCTAGTTGCCCCGGCTCCAAGGCTCTCTATGGGCGGTCTTTTTCAGGTTATCGAGCCCTATGTTCGTTTGCTTTTCGTAAACATAAACCATCAAACCAACAAACAGCGATGGGAAAACCCTTTGCTATCAAGAAAAAAGGCTCTGAATAGAGACGGTTTTTGGGAAAACAGGGGCGGTTTTTGTGAAGCAGCGGCCAAAAATTGGGTCTGGATGGGTGGAAATTGTGAGAGCACTGAGCGGTTTTTGGGCGCCAGCTCGAAGGTATGGGGTGGTTTTTGTGCGAGAAGGAGCGCCCCACATCCGGGGTGGTTTTTGTGTTGACAGCCGCTGCTTGGCTGATAGAGTGCCGGCATCAAGCCGAAAGAACGAATGGAAAAGCCGACGCTTCCCGCCACGCCGCATCAACTCGCCCTGGACATCTACGACGACATGTCCGGGAAAGACGCGCGGATAGACCAGGCAGACAGGGACATCGGATATCTCCGAAACAACATCTTCACCCGTGTCGGCGGACTCGGTATCGCTGCGCGCCGCGTGCTCGACGCAGCATATTTCATCGTTGCTTCGAAGGCGCCTGATGAACTCATCGACGACAAGGTCTACACGTTTTCCGAGGACATCAACTACTTTAAGTGGCTGATGCGCTACGACAGTCGCAACCACAGCCATCTTGTCACCCAGATGCGTGCTGCCGCGAAGGCCCGCGTTGAAATCATGACAGCCCCCTCAATCGAGGAGCTAACCGAGAAGGACTCGTGGGGCACGATAAGTCTGCTCGGCGATTGTTACATCGAACGAAATGTGGTTTGCATCCTCCTCTCAGGGCGGGTGATTCGATATCTCATCAGCCCATACAAGGCTCATTGGCTCAGCCTGCGCGATGCTGCAAAGTTCACGCTATCGCTAGCGCGCGCGGTCTATGACCGCCTCATTCCATGCGAGGGCCATGGTGTAACCGAGTGGTTCGCGTACGAGGACGTCCTCGAATGGCCAGGGAAGGTCGGCGCGTCGCGCAGGGTTTTCAAGGAGTTCCGGAAGCACTTCCTTGAGCCTGCCGTGCAGCAGCTCAACGAAGAGTCGGATTTTGAAGTCAGCTGGGAAGCGAACGCCGCGCGCGTGTCCGCGGATAAGATGAAACTGCGCTTCCGGTTCACGAAGAAACAGGGCGCGGAAGCTGCGCGCGCAGGCATTCCGGATGAAATGTACCTCGTGCTTCATAACGACTTCGCGTTCAATGAACTGGACTTTCTGCGCCTTGCAAATAATCGGCACACCTGGACGGATGAACGCCTAGCGCAGGCCATCGAATACACGCAGACTAGGCTGGCGCAGGGCAAGGTCACCATCAGCCCCAAGGGCTATCTCTTCAAGTCGCTCGAAGGGAACTACCGCATTGGTGGCGCCGAAAAGAAGATGCTTGCATTTCAGTCGCAACAGTCCCAGCATTCGCAGGAGGAAGCACGCGCTCGTCAATACTCGGAGTCGCAGCGACGAGAAGCTGAGAAAGCCCAGGCTGAAATTGCGGCCGCCAAAGTCCGTTCGGAGGCTGAGTCCGGCAGGGAGTTCTATGAGGCGGCGGACGCCCATATCCGAAAAGAATTACTGCACACGTTTGTGACGGGTCTGCTGCACCAGCGGCAAATGGCCAGGGTTGGCGTGTCGCGTGAGTCGCTCACTACAGAAAACATCCTCACGACAAACCGCCAGATCGCCGAGACTTTTTGCACACACGTCTATTCGCGCATGAAGAAGGTAATCGACGGGCGCCCGAAGTAACCGAGGCGCGGCCGATCACCGGTTACGCCTTCACGTTCTGGAGCTGTTGATGCATCACCCCGTGTCTTGTTCGGCCTATTGACTCGCGCGTTGAAATAGTACAATTGGCTCGGCTGTCTTCGGTGAGCGGGGACTGTGACGCTGTTGAATTGACCTGTTGGCTACGGAATCCCAAAGAAATTCGACCTCCCAAGCTGTTGCGCGCGCCTGCTTGTGCCACGCCGTTGCCGCATTTTCGCGTCGAACGTCATTCGGACATGAATCGTTCCGCAAAGGCGTTGTTGCCCGATTTGCTGAAGCGTTCTTTAAACGGGTGCAAGAGCCATTACGAAACCTTCGGAAAAGCTGGCATGCCATCGAAGGTTCTGGGTAAGCCGGCCGCATTGGACGAAGCCTCGGCAATGAAGTCGCACTGCATCATGGATTACCAATCTGCTTTAGGACTCCAAACTTTTTTCAATCTTTGCGGACGTTGTGCACGGCCATCGCGAACGTTGGGATGGAACCGGCTATTTCAGACCGGCTGGACGGAGAGGCAATTCCCGCACCTACAAGAGTACACGTTCTAAAACGAAGTCGTGGAGGCAACTATCAACGGAGGGAGCTCCCAGTTCGAGCCTCAAATGGTTCTCTTGTTTCTCTCCATAGTCGGACCCCAACGCGGATGACAGAACGAGACCGCGTCGGCGATCGTCCCGCGGATGACAGGGGGGCGCACGGCAATGCTCTCAACTTAAGCCCGATTGCATCACGCGAGTTTGTAGGCGAGGTGGAAATGGGGTTTGGCCTTTTTGGGTGGCCTGGGATAGGAGCGTGAGGGCTGTATGCGGCATCGGGTGCGGTGGATCATTGCAAGAACCGCGGGGGGCCTCTCCAGGCAGCGCGCGATACGCGGAAGGCAGCCACTGAGGATCGGCTTGAGTGCGCCCAGCGCGTAGAGCCGGTTAGGGCGTGTTCACACTATCTGAGCCCATCAACGATGAGCGCGAAATTGATAAAGGCGAGGAACATCACGTCCAGTTTTTCGAACCGCGAAAAGATGCGGCGGAAGCCTTTGAGGCGGCGAAACAGG
>NZ_JAYMRY010000079.1:0-11047 GCF_038900695.1 Paraburkholderia sp. JHI2823
TGCGCATCTTCTCGGCGAAAAAAGCAAGAATCTACGCAGTTCGAAGTGAAGTTAACATTTTGGTCAACCCGAGCGTTGCGCGTAAACGTCAAGACCCCGCGAAGCAGCCTGATTTCTGCAACAACGCCGCTCTTCGACGAACCCCTGCCGGGTTCGGTGCAGGCAAAGCGGCGGCTGTTGATGTTCGTCTTTCAGCGGCACGAAACGCATGCTCGGTCGCGTCACCGCTTCGCAGATCGCAGCAGCATCCGCTGCGTCATTCTTGCCGCGCTTGCCCGACATGCGATAAGGCGCAACGAGTTTGGGTGCCATCAGTTTGACAGTATGGCCGTGCTGCTGGAACGCGCGGGCCCAATGATGTGCACCGGAACACGCTTCCATGCCGATCAGACACGGCGGTAATTGCGCGATCAAGGTCACCAGCTGATCCCGTGAGACCCGCGGCTTGACCAGCGTTGGTTTGCCGGCTTCGTTCACGCCGTGGACGGCGAATACATTCTTGGCAAGGTCGATTCCGATGGTCACAATAGACATGGACTTCCCCTCTTGTTGGTGTTGATGAAGGTCGAGAACTTCATCATGGCACGTTGATGCCGATTCGCGGCTTCCGCCGCAGCGTCGGGACGCGGAAGTCCCTTTCATTCGTTTAGCCCACCGCGTTATACACATCTCGGACTACGCGAGTTCATGGCGCAGTCCGCGTAGAGTTTCCGCTGCCGTCATGACGCGCTCCAGACCTTGCCATATCGTCTTTGCGTAAGCGGTCGATGGATTGCTGCTTATAGTGTGCCTACCGAGGACCAAAGATCTGCACAGCTTGGAGAACAGACGAGGCTATTCTGGCACGATACGTGTAACTAACTGGCGCAACTGTGAAAGCGTCCCCCTTTGCCGATACGCCGGTGGTCCGGTCGTAGAGGTTAGCGTTTTCATAAAAAGAATGGGCGTCACCCGACGAATCCAAGCCAACCTGAATGCTTCGGTTTGTCCTGAAAAAATAGTTCTTTTCCGAATATACAACGCTGCCGCTGCCAATCTGCAGGGCGGTGTACTGTGTCTCGTCTGATCCGGTCGCCGTGAGGCCGGTGGGTGTCTCCCCGTTGTCGAAATAGTTGTTGTAGGCGTGAACCCAGCCCCGCAGCAGTGGACGTCCCTTCAGGTTCGGGCCGAACTGGTTGTGATGCAACGTGACATGCAGCCTATTACCTCCATATGAATAGGAATCGAGACGGTTTGCGCCCACAATCATCGCCAGACGCTCATTGGCCAAGTCCTGGTTTGTGCCCGTCCAGTTCCAGACGGGATCGGGGCGCATCTTCAGCCATTCGCTGGTGAAATAGAACTGGCTATAGGAAACCGTCACATTGTCCGACGACAGTGTCACGCTCATCAGGCCGTCGCTCGTATCATAGAAGGCACAATGGTCGATCCACGCATTGTTGACCCGGCGCAGCGACACACCTTCATAGTTGATACCGACGTTACTGGACGTGCCGTAAACTTGGGCAGGCAGAGCTTGGAGGTCCCGGATAACGCCATGGAAAGTGATGTTTCTGATCACGACATTTTCGATGTATTTGCCATCTGGCAGCATTTCTCCGTCAAATTTGAGCTGGATGTTTTTCAACACAGCACTGCCTCCATCTGCACCTTCGATCGTGGTGTTGTTCCAAGCGGTGCTAGCGAACGTGACCGTCGTCAGTCGTGGCCCGCCGTAGATTTCTCCTTTGACGAGAATGTGGTGCTGTCGGGCGTTAAATGCGGCCAGCAGATCAGCGAGGCTAGCTACCGTGACGGCGGAGTCGTTTGACCCGGTCGCCGTTGCGAACCCACCGGTGTTCGCCGACAGGCGCACGGGAATTGCTGTCTCATCGGACCGCGACCCTGTCACTGCTGAGGGGTCTGGCGCGGAAGGCGTCCCATGTTCGCTACAACCACAAATGCACAGCAGAGTCGCAGTCAATATAGTCATGAGATTTCGCAAGTTCATTCAGCTCTTCCATTCAAGAACGCAAAAGACGTGGGACCTGAAATAGGCGGATTCCGGCCAAGGTGCATTTGGTTCAAACGTTGGCGCACTCCGTCATCAGACTATGCGATATGACGCACATCAGCGATCCGAAACTGGACCGTATCAAAAATGCCAGATCTGTCGCATTAAGGCCCGTCAGCATAGCAGACTACCTTATTGCGACACCCATTAGCCGGCCGAAGTCAAGGCACAAATCTCTGTCCATCGGCGAATGGTCATGATGATGGGCATTTTCATCGTCATGACCATTCGCCGAAATTTCTTCCGTCATCTTGTCACGGCCGCCTGCAAGGTCGGGTATCGCATCCGTTTTCTCAAGCTGGTTGCGAACCGAATCGCACCAGACATCCATCGGGTTCAAGCATGCGGTGATGGAACTCACGCCTGCCCTGGCGGTTAGCCGCCCCAGAGAAACGTTGGTGCCGGACAAGGTCCAAAGGGTTTCTGCAGAACCATGGCTGTTGCGTGCGCAACGCCAGTCAGGAATGGCTCATTGTCCGGGCGACACGGTCATCTGCAAACAGCGGGGGCGCAAGAGGATGACCCAATCAGAACCATGGCTTCGCACCAGTCGCAATACTGGGCTCGGTCCCCTTGCACCACTGACCAGTGCATCGCTCATATGCTTGGTGAGAAACGACAGCTTGGCGCCCAGTATGACCTCGGCCGAGGAATATCCGAGATACAGACCGAATATCAGCCATGAATGCCATGCGCCTGGACGTGTCCAGTACGGACGCGCCAGACGCAGCATGCGCCTGAAAAATCGCCCGTTGATGCTGTAATCGCGCGGATCTTGAAGGGACTGGATGGGCAACACTATTGTGCCCCGCCGGTTCCGGCAGTCCCGCCGACCGTCATCCTGTCGATCCGCAGGGTCGGCTGGCCGACGCCGACCGGCAGGACGTCACAGGCCGGCAGCGTGGCCGACACTACGCCAATTGTCAGTTTTTTTCAGTGCGAGCATTTTGCGTTCTCCGCGTGGGTTGTCGTTTTCTCCACACGGTTCAGTTGGCGCCTCGCTGGCTGTCCGTCCCACCGCGCTTGCATTCAAGATACGACCGAGGACTTAAAGCTAACTTAAGCGAGGAAGGCAACCGCTCGCCCACTGTCGTCTTCACGGCATGATGGCCGCGCCGCGCGAAACGAATTGTTCAGAGCCGACTAATTATCTTAACTTCAGCATGAGACTCGCGCATTAATTTGCATACGTTCTGCCGCGCATCCGGAATATCGTCGATATCAATGAACAATGTTGATCTGGATTAAGGATGCCATGAGAAATCTAATATTATAATTACATATACCAGACGAAAATGGACAGCCACCACACCAACCACCACCCACGGGGAGCACACGCCTGCGATAAAGTTAAATCGCTCGGTAAGCATCAACTGAAAGGAGCTCTCTACATTAACAGACTGGATCATCGCGTAGACGCTTTTTCGTGCCGCGCATCCACTAACACGAACCTCACCTGGACTTCAACAGAATGCAAAAATATGACCTACCAAGAGAAATAGCGAACCGCATCGTCGATCCGAAGTCCCACACGGACATCGATGGCCTCCACGAAATTTACACTTGGGCACGCGCAAACAACCCTGTCGGGAGAGCGACGGCTGACGGGCATGACCCGTTTTGGGTGATTACAAAACACGCCGACGTCTCTATGATCTCACGGAATAATTCTCTATTCCACAATGGAGATTATTCTGTCGTGTGTCGCCCTAAGGCATCGATAGAGCACATTATATCCGCGACCGGTTCGCCGAACATTGTTCGATCGCTCGTGCACATCGACGGCGAAGAACACAAAAGTCTACGCGCGCTGACTCAATCCTGGTTCATGTCGAACAGTATTCTCAAGCTTGAAGGCCGCATTAGATCGCTAGCCCGTGCAATGGTCGCCAAGCTGCAGCAACACAACGGAAAGGTGATCGATTTTTCAGGCGCATTCGCGTCGCAGTACCCACTGCACGTAATCATGGATATTCTCGGCGTCCCTCAGGAGGATTTTCCTCGCATACTTGCACTAACTTACGAGATGTTCGGAAGTGAGGATACCGAATACACACGCGATACACTGCGCCAAGGCGACGCGAGCAGTGCGACGGGCAAGGCGCTCCTGTCTGTAGTTGACGACTTCAGGGAGTACTTCGAAAGCTTAAACGAAGCGCGCCGGAAGGACCCGCGCAATGATGTCGCGACTTTGTTAGCCAACGCGGTCATCAATGGGCAGCCTATCGATGACGTAACCCGCCTCGGCTATTACGTAATTATCGCTGCCGCAGGGCATCATACAGTGTCGTCGTCCACGTCGGTCGCAATGTGGGCATTGTGCCGCTTTATGGAGTTGCTACCACAGCTTCAGGCAAATCGATCGCTCATTCCACAGTTTATCGATGAATGCCTTAGATTCGCATCGCCGGTTCATCATTTCATGCGTACAGCGACTAACGACACTAATATCCGAGGCCGCAAAATTCGCAAGGGAGATTGGCTGATGTTGTGCTATGGCTCGGCGAACCGCGACGAAGAAGTCTTCCCTTCGCCATTCACATTCAATGTTGATCGCAAACCCAACCCACATATTGCGTTCGGTGTCGGCGGCCACGTATGCCTTGGTCAACATCTCGCGCACATGGAGATGCGGATTCTATTCGACGAGCTCATTCCGAGATTGCAACGCGCTGAGCTAGTGGGTGAGGTCGAATACATGGAGTCAAACTTCGTTTGTGGACCGAAGCACCTTCCCGTTCGCTGCATGTTGCAATAACAGAACCCGCGATATCCGGATGCACGATACAGCTAGCCGTGTATCGAACGAGCACGTCAATAACAGGGGTGGGATCAGAGCCCCGCGCATCCGGCATGAGGTGATAGGCCTACACCGAAAGCAGCCCAAGCCCAACCTTCGATCCGGACGCCATACACGACACCTATGTGACATTGACATGCCAAGCTGCGAGTTGGACGCTAGAAGCGTGCGCAGTGCCGGGATTGCATCGCGCCCTTGCGTTCCCGATGAGGACAGCTTCCGTATCACGCGCAGCGACCATTCCGCCGCTGTGTCACCTCGGCTATCAACCAGTGTTCGGTTTCAGTTCTCCTCGCCCAGATTAAACGCCACCTACAGGCGGGCACCTGACGCCGCATTTCGCCCACGTCTTGCTTACTCCCGCGGCATTACCAGAAAGCGCATGGTCAGAGTGGCCGGATGCTTATCGCCTGCCTGCCCTTGGGCCCGTTTTTTACTTCGAAGGTTACCCTTTGATTATCCTGTAGCGTCTTGAATCCCTCTATATGGATATCAGAGTAATGCACAAACAGATCGCAGCTTCCGTCGTCTGGCTGAATGAATCCGTACCCTCTTTCATTGTTGAACCATTTAACCCATCTCGTTATACAGAAGTGGTGCAGTAGCAGCTGTTCGTCCGAAAGCGCATTGAGCGATGCACACATTGAGCGATGCACCGGCGTGATGGGGGTTGTTAACGGCCAGAATTTCGCGTTTACTCTCTACTTTTCGAATGCAGATTCGTAATGAGCCGGGAGCGTGGGTGGACGCGGAATTTGAAACACTGGATCTGGGTGACCCGAGGCGCGATCGTCGCGCGAAGGAATTGCTAAAGCGGTTTGCAGCGCAGACTTCGCCGTCGCGCAGCGAACGGGAATTACCCGATCACGGGACAGCGACACTGTCGTGATCGAGCCAGGCCATCGCTTCGCACAGTGGCATCAACTGGAGACAGGCGAGCCAGAAAGTGGCGAAGCCGACGCTGGGGGGCGCCAATTATGTTGGCCGGTCGTGACGTTTGTTTTGGCCTGTGGTGAGGAGTCGGAGGCGGCGTAGCCGCCGGAGACGACGAGCCACCGGCGGCGCCGCGTCGGCGGGGCAATAGGATGGCTGATCGATTCTTAAAGAAGAAGCGGTCAGCACATGTCTGGAACCCGCATCACCGATCAACAGGTTCGCCTCTACATGAACAAGCGCAAACACCATCCGCAGGAACTCGCGGCCGCCAAGGCAGGAATAAGTGTTCGCAGCGCACGCCGCATCGAGCGTGACGCGACGTTGCCATCCCAGAAGCCGCGGCGCTCCTGGCGTACGCGTCCCGATCCGTTCGCCGATGTCTGGGACAGCGAGGTCGTGCCGTTGCTGCGTAACGCTCCCCATCTGATGGGCATCACGATCCTGCGCAAGCTGCAGGATGATCACCCGGGCTGCTATCCCGACAGCATGCGGCGCACGCTGGAACGACGCATTTCTCAATGGCGGGCGCTCGAAGGTCCCAGCCAGGAGATCTTCTTCCCCCAGGAGCATCAGCCCGGCGTGCGCGGGCTGTCTGACTTCACCGATATGAGCAAGTTGTGCGTGACGATCGGCGGCGCACCGTTCGAGCACCGGCTGTATCACTTCGTGCTGGCGTTCTCGCGCTGGGAATATGCCTGCGTGGTTGAGGGTGGCGAGAGCTTCGAATCCCTCGCCAACGGTTTGCAGAACCCTCTATGGCAGTCGGGAGGTACCCATCCGTCAGTGGCCGCGCAGTTCTACTCGCTGGTGATATAAGGATCTCTAATGAAATCGATCGGACTCGTCCCCTCTCCGTTATCGCGACAGAACCCGCTGGCAACGGTGAAGCTGTATCTCGCGCTGGGCGGAAGGCGACGACGCAACTGCCGCCCCGACGGCCGACGCCAATGTGTTTGATTGATGCGCCCACGTGAGGTCTGCAGGTGGGGCGTGCAGGAGCGGCAGATCCCGGTGAGGTATATCCCCGACGAAACCGATCGATCGATATCAAAAAATCTTCAGGATATGAAAATAAATTTCATGCCTAGAAAACTCGTGATTGGTGATATTGTGATATTGATCCACATTCGAAACAGATTTGACTCGTTCAGGTTGATACTTGACGGTCGTCGGCGCCGATGATGGCTCGCTGACCAACGATTCGATTAGAAACTCTACATTAGGGCTGCGCTGATCAAGCCCGGTAAACACGACTGGTTGCGACCAAGGCATGTGTAAAATTTTGAGATCGCGAATAACAGCCATAAAAGCGGGCATTGCAGCTCATGTTGAGCCCCTTGAGTGCGAATTTCGGGGAAGCTGAACGCCCGTTTCGGTGAAGTCGAACAGGCCAGGAGGGAGGTGCTGCGTAGTGCTTAGATTGTACTGCGGGTGTTCGAGATCAGGCTACTTTTTGATCAGGTGCGTTCTTCTTGCGCATCGAATCGCCCTTCAACGGAAGCTTGTGAGCCTGATGGACGAGGCGGTCGAGGATTGCGTCGGCGAGGGTCGGGTCTTGCAGCCAGGCGTGCCAGTGTTCAAGGGGCAGTTGGCTTGTGATGATCGTGGATCGCGTGCCGACGCGATCGTCGAGCACTTCGAGCAGATCGTTGCGCGCGCCCTGGTCGACGTCCTGCAGTCCCCAGTCGTCGAGCAACAAGACGTCCATCTTGGCGAGCTGCGCGAGCCGACGTGTGAAGCTGCCGTCGCCGTGGGCGATCTTCAATTCCTCGAACAGCCGCGCGACGCGCACGTACAGCACGGAGAAGCCCTGTCGGCAGGCCTGCTGGCCGAAGGCGCAGGCAACCCAGGTTTTTCCGGCACCAGTTGGCCCCGTGAGGATGAGGTTCTGTGCATTGCGGATCCAGTCACAGCCGGCGAGCGTGGCGACCATACCCTTGTCGAGCCCACGGCTCTGCCGGTACTCGATGTCCTCAATGCAGGCTTGGGGATTCTTGAGTTTCGCAGACTTGAGCAATCGCTCGAGCCGGCGGGTATCGCGCCAGGCGATCTCACGATCCACGACCATGCCGAAGCGTTCCTCGAACGACAGGCTCGTGCTGGCCGTCAGCGCGGCCTGTTCCTCGAACGCGCGAGCCATGCCGTCCAGCTTCAGGGCCTTGAGCTGGGAGAGGGTTTGCTGCATCAACATCGTGACCTCCTTGGGTCAGTGGTAATACTTGGGCCCGCGCACGTTCTCGTGCAGGGGCGACTGCCATTCGGTGGCCCCGCTTTGTGGCAGCGGTTGCTTGTCGGAGCCGGTTTGCAGGATGGTGCGCACGGACCGCTGGGTTGGCGCGCCAATCACGAGTGCGCGCTGGCACGCCGCTTCCAGCCTCTCCTTGCCGTATTTGCGCGACAGCGACAGCAGGCCCAGGCACGCGCGGTATCCCATTTCTGGGTGCGGACGGTTCGTCAGCAAATGCCTGACGACCGCCTCGGCGCTGACGCCGATCGATGCGCCCCAGTTCAGCAACCGGCTCGGTGTCCATTCCATGTGGGCGCGGTAAGCCGCAGGCATATGCTCTGCCACGGTGGTGTACTTCCCTTTGAGCCGACTGCGAGCGTGGGCGGCGACGCGTTTGCCGCCATGCAGGATTTCCACACCGTAGCGCGTCACGCGCGCGTGGACTTCCTGGCGTACAAGGCTGTGCGGCGCGCTGTAGTAGTGGCCATCGACCTCGATATGCGAGTCAATGTTGATGCGGCACTTCTGGAAGGTGGCGATTTCGTAGCGGCGCGTCGGCAGCGGGCGCAGCGCCGGTTTGTCGAGTCGCTCGAACCACTCGCGCCGAGTGCCATCGAGCTTCTTGAACGGCCGCGTATTCAGATCGTTGATCAACCCAGCGATCGCCTTGTTCAGTTCGGCCAGACTGTAGGACCGGTGATTCCGGAGGCGGGCAAGAATCCAGCGTTCGACGATCTGCACGCCGACTTCGACCTTCGCCTTATCCTTCGGCTTGCGAGGGCGCGCCGGCAGCATCGCGGTATCGTAATGGCTCACGAAGTCCTGCGTGGTCAGGCCGAGCGTGGGTTCGTAGCGGTCGGCGTTCGAGATCAGTGCCTTCGGGTTGTCGGGCACGAGCAACCTTGGCACGCCGCCATAGAACTCCATCGCGTCAATGAGGCCGCCGATCCAGTCGGGTGTCGCTTCCGAGCGCGTGGCGCAGGCATACGTGTAATTCGATGCGCCGATCACGGCGACGAAGATGTGAGCCTTGAACGCAACGCCGCCGTCGCGATCGAGAACCGGTACCGTTTGCCCGGCGTAGTCGGCGAACAGCTTCTCGCCCGCGTAGTGTTGCTGGGGCATCGACCGCTTCAGCGTCTGCGCCCAGTCCTTGTATCGCTGACAGAACTGCGTGTAGCGCAAGGTCCGCTGGCCGGGATTCGCGGCGACGTACTCTTCCCACAGCAACTGCAACGTCACGCCTTTGCGGCGCAATTCCCGGTGGATCCAGGCGCAGTCTGGCTCTATGCGCTTGCCTGCAGCCGTCGTCGGAACACTGCCGTTGACGAGCAACTGCTCCAGCTCTGCCTCGGACAGCGGCTCGATCTTCGCCCAGTCCAGGCCGGCCGAAGCGGCAAGCTGCAGATATTGGGTAATGGTACCGAGCCCGACGCCGAGCGCGCCGCTCACCTGCCGGTGAGACAGATTACAGGTCCATTTCAGGCGAAGCACATCTTTTATTTTGCGCATGGTCGTCCGGTGAGCCGGCATCGTCGGTTTCTCCCAAAAGGAGCCACCTTAACCGCCGGCCGATTGAGCCATCCGCAGTACCGCCAACCGAAACCGCACCTTTCGTTTCGGTCCACCGAACACGCATTTCGGCGGGCTGAACACCGATTTCGGGAAGATGAACACGCGTTTCGGAGCACCGAACACCAATTCCGGAATTCTCCGAAACCGTTCGACTTCAACCGAAACGGCTGTTCATATTCCTCCGGAAACACTGTTCGACTTCAACCGAAATCCGTGTTCGGCTTCGCCGAAATACGCACCCTTGAGGGGCTCTGCACGGGCTCTTCGCCCGTCTTTGGCCCTCTACGGGCGCACCTGTGCCGTCGAGCGACCTCGCCACATGTAAAGATTGGCCAGTGCGAGCGCAACGAAAGCGCGATCGGCGTTTTTCGCCAGCCCGCGATAACGAACCTTTCAGCCGCTTCACGACCGCGAACACGTGCTCGACCCGGGCACGGATCTTCGGCTTGTTGCGGTTCTTGCGGCGCGCCACCTCGTCGACGATGTCCTTGCGGCGCGTGCGCTTGTTGGTGAAGTCACGTGCCTTCGGGGCCTTACTGTGAATCAGTGCTTTCTGGCTCGCGTAAGCGCTGTCACCGTAGATGCGTTGCTCGTCACCGTGCAGCAACCGTGGCAGCGGATGTTGTCGTGTACGTTGGCGGCCGTCACGACCGCACTATGAGCCAGCCCGATCTGACTGTCCACACCGATATGGAGCTTCATGCCGAAATACCACTGCTGGCCTTTGCGCGTCTGATGCATCTAGGGGTCACGTGCCTTCTCCTTGTTCTTCGTCGACGAGGGCGCACCGATCAGTGTGGCGTCGACTATCGTGCCACTCTTGAGCGTTGCTCCCCGCGCCTGCAGCACCACGCCCACTTCCGCGAAGATTCGCTCGCCCAGCTTGTGCTCTTCCAGCAGATGCCGGAATTTGAGCAGCGTGGTGGCGTCCGGAACCGTTTCGCTGCCAAGGTCAATGCCAACGAAACGGCGCAGGCTGAGGCTGTCGTACAGCGCCTCTTCGCATGCAACGTCGGCAAGATTGAACCAGTGCTGCACAAAATGAATTCGCAACATGCGCTCCAGCGCAAGCGACGGGCGACCATTGCCGCGTTTCGGATAGAACGGCTCCACCACTGCGCACAGCTGCGCCCACGGCACGATCGTGTTCATCTCATCGAGAAACGCTTCGCGTCGCGTAGGTTTGCGCTGCGCACCGAATCCCGCGCATTGATCGACAGCCATCGCCAGTGTCAGTTGTTTCATCGTCTTACGCTTTCGCCGTTACATGCTCGCGCTATAACGCATGACAGTCGTGCACGGTGGACTTGATCAGCATTGCCTTAGACAGTGTTATGAACTTTCGGCCAGACCTGGTACCCTGGCGGGATGAAAAAACGCAGACCCTACCCAACGGATGTATCGGATGAAGAATGGTACTTCGCCGCTCCATACCTGACATTGATGAATCAGAACG
>NZ_JAYMRY010000080.1:0-10209 GCF_038900695.1 Paraburkholderia sp. JHI2823
CCTCACAGCGCTTTAAAAAGGTTGATTCGCGTTGAAATTGCACAATGCGAAAGATTTAGCGGCAGTGGGCGCGTAAATCGTGGAAGGCCGCTGCCCGTCGAGGGGTATTTCCGCAACCTGCTAGGGCATTTTGGTCACGAACACAGGCTGCTCGAGGGTCGCCTCTTCGGGGGCGGTAGCGAGAAAGTATTTGAGCAGCTCCGTATCGCCATCGGGCCATTCAATAAGCAGCCATTCTTCGTCGCGAACGGTACTTCGCCAATAGTCGTGATGTGCGGGACGAACCCGCACGGCGGCAAAGCGTGAGGAAAGTGCTGCGTTGCTGCCTTCCCGCCAGGTTACGGTTTGCCACGCGTTCATGGGCAATTGCATGACCAGTTCCTTCACCACGAGCGGTTTATGGCCGGGCGCACGACGCAACAATTTCGGTGGCTGACCGAGGCCACTCCAGGGCTTGGGTGGAAGCGGCGCCGTACCTGGCGCCCACACAGAGGTGCCCGGCCGGATCCCTATCCTGTTTGCCCAGTTGCCCACAGTAATGCCGCGCTACGCCGACTGAATGCTTGCCTTTCTTCGGGAAGCCCGTGTCGTCAATAATCCAGTAATAGCCAGCCTCTTCAGAACGCGGGCATCACCCATTCGCGTACCCGCTGCAGGACCGCCCGGTCAGACCATTCTGCGTTGGCCACAAAATGGTGGAGTGACTGGTGTTTCGCACTCGCGTGAAGTCGGTCAATATGCGCGGCCATGGGCTCGACGCTCTTGCGTGATAACGGCATTACCAAGCCCGAACAGTAACCCTTGAGGCCGGCATGGCGATCGGCGTGCCCTAACGCCTGCGCCAGATGAGTCAGATACGCGTCAAATTCGTCGACATCTTCTCTCATCACGGTCCGCCCGAAGTTTGTATTATTCAACACTACCAGGTATCGCTTTTCTGCAAACATCTTTTTATGACACAGTGAGATTAGAGACCAGTTCAAATAGCCGACTGCGCTCGTTTGAATATATTTGGGCACACGAGCGAGCAAGAGAATTTGAGGAATGCTTCGTGAATGTCGCTACGGCGATCGAAGCGAATGCGAAGCCGACGGAAATTGGGAAGCCACGAGTGAGGACGCCGTCTTGAGTCTCCTTGAGAATCTGTAGCGTTATGTGTCGTCGATCGCGAAGACCTGAGCTACGCCAGTTCAGACAACAGGTATACTCGCGGTCGACGGCTGCATATTTCGCTATGCCACATAAGAACGGATCGCGTTCCAGGACGGTCTGCACTTTGGCGCGAGACTGTTGAATCCTGCCCGCATGTCGGTCACGCCGGCAGCCAGCCACACACGCGTGCCGGCAGGAAGACCGATCATGTCTCGGCCTCCGCAGCCACACGCAACGCACGCAACGTACGCAACGTACGCAACACAACACGCAGCGTGGCTGCGTCGGGCGTGCCAGAGATACGCACGCGTGCGACGCCGACGCAAATCTCAATCACATCCGCGACGACCGGCTGGCCTTGCTCTGCGACTGAACAGGCAACGCAACCGCTTTCTCTATCGTGCGTTCCTCATGCGTCACATCGGGCCAGCCTGCCACGCGCTCGTTCTCGCGATGTTCAACGACACGGTGCTCGTCTACCTGCGCGGCGCGCAGGGGGCGTGAGGCTCTGCGCGAAGGTCGGCGATCAACGGCTGGAGGCTGCGTGCGAGCGTGCGCTCGTGTTCGCCAGCCCCAAGTACCGCACCGTCAAGACGATCCTCGACAACGCGCTCGACAGCCAGCCCACCGCGGCACCAGCGCCGACGCCGGCGCCTGCCGACACCTATCTGAACAGCGGCCGCTTCGGCCGTGACCTCCATTCCCTTCTGATCCATTGAACGCCTATGCATCTCACGAGGCATTTCTCAAATTTGGTTGTTCCCTCGTCTGCTGGAACAGCTTCAGACGGACGGAGCAGTCTTTTTGAATCCGTCTCTTATTTGATATCTCCTGACGGCACGTTGCTCTATCACCGGATCGCAGTCATAGGTTTGGCCGTTCGAAAAAATTTTTTTAAACATGTACACCATTGTGACGATTCAATAATCGCTTGACGCATCTCATTGAAGGCATGGCGGATCATTGACTTTGTAGTTGCGCGATATTGGGGGTTGGTGATCTGACTCAAGATGCGCTGCTGACTCGCATCAAGAGCAACCAATAAAATCGTGAGCGTCGGCAGCCCTCGTGGCAGCCATGAATCTGTCAAATTATTCAATATCGGAATCCACGCTCTGCGAGTATGCGGGTATTTGCCATGTCAATATTCCGATCCGACACACAGAAGACGCATACCGAATTGTTTTTGAAGGTCTCTTAATTGTTGCAACATCCCAGTGTTCTACGCTGCGAAACGTTTCTGCGCTGAAGCCAATACACTGCGACGACATCTGGTTTTCCTTGGAGTCAACTTTTTCAGCGCAGATGCGAAATGGCAGACCCCAGCCGCTCCTTCGCGCGCTTCAAGGCCGATGCAATAATTGCATGCGCTCGACCGCGGAATAATTGCTCAAATGCCCTTCACCAGCGGCCTGGCGGCGTGCTGCCGTAATGAGAGCCTTGTTGCGTGGAGGGGCGGACGGTGCGCTGACCTGCTTATCCAGTGCATTGCTGCTGCAACGCGGACATGACGTCAACGAATTGGCGCGTACAAGTATCTCGAACCGCAAATTGCAGTTTCGGCATACATAGTCGTAAAGTGGCATGGGAACTTTTCCTCAATGCGCAAAGTTGCGCGACGTGGCATCATTGGCGAAACGCGACGATTCGCGCATGGCGTTTTTGAGTCGGTCTACCGTTAGCAGAAACTGTAGTCCAAAATCCGTGGCCATGTCGAAAGCAGTTCGCCCATCTGGCGCGACCAAACTGTCACTCGCACCAAGGGATATTAGCAACCACATGACGTCGACTCTGCCGCAGGCTGCTGCCTGCATCAGGCATGTGACGTCGTGCGCATTGGCATGGTCGACATTAAGACCGGCACTGACCAACCGTAGAATCGGTCCGGGCGCTCCGCATAGACATGCGTACCATAGCGCATCGTTGCCGTTGTCGTCGAGCGCACTGACGGGTGCACCTTCGTCGAGCAACGCGGCGACGATACGGTCTTCCCCATGCATCGCTGCAAGCATCAGCGGCGTTATCCCGTCAACGCTGCAGGAATGGGCATCGGGAAACTCATGCGCCGACAGCCATCTAGCGACTGACGAACGTACAGGAGCTTGCAGACCTTCATCGGCGTCCTGGAGGCGCTGACCGTCCGCTCTTCGACGTGCGGCCGCATCGAGTAGCAATGCCATGGTGATTCTCCAGTTAGATTGCGTGAGCGTTGTGATAGCTTAGATGCATGGCGGCGTTTTCATGCAGAAGCACCGCGGCGAAATGAAACTTAGACGGGTCTGTTTTCGTTGGGATTACGGACTGGGCCCATCAATTCGAGTCCCTGCGCGTAAGTGATGGAATCGAAACGTAAGTCGAACTTCGACCCGGCTTCGGCGACCGCGTCGAGTTTCCCCGCGGTGTCCTTTTTCTTCAGCTCTGCCTTATCGAGATACAGGAGCTCAAGTATTTCGTTGTAGACCGTCGATTCCACGATAGGAAGGACATAGAATACTGCGTCCTGGTAGTGCACCTGATAGCGACTCGAAAGATCGATGTTGTCGCAGAACAGAAAGTATTTTCCTTTTGGCGAGAGTGCGTCTCCCAATACTGCGGCGACGTCTTTCAGATGTTCGAAGCTCAATAGCCACCCCGCGAAAAATACGAGATGCGGGTCGCCGACGTCGGCTACTGCCATGACCTGCTCGCAAGACAGCTGAGGGGGGCGGGCCTCGTCAGCGAGTTGCGGTCCGAAGCGTAGCGCGAGCTCGCCCCGAAAACCGGCGCGCCGAGGCGTACTGGTGGGGCCCTTAAACACGGCATTAAGTAAACGGCCTTCGAACTGCAAGCGGGCGAAAACAGTCTGGTGAAGTCCCTTGTCGTTAGTCATATCATTCATTAGGTTTCCCTATTCAATTTGAGTAAATACTGTGGAATGGTGGTTGGACAAGAAGCACGCAGTTCATGTGCAAATTCCGTACCACCAATCCAGCCGCTCGCTGGCCCACTGTCATTGACCGAGGCTGGCCCAAAAAAAGGTGGTGCAAATCTGGTTTGCGACAACGACGCACGGTTTGTCATGAAGCCGACGCTGCGAACGTCGGTAGGTGCCATGCTGGTATGTTTGCTGAAAGCGCGATTTATAAGGCATTTCAACCATTCTCGACCCTTGGCATAGAAACTGCACTATAGCGACGCGCGGACACCATCCGGCCGATGCGTGACTCTGCAGAAGAAGATCTATGGACACTGCACGCCGCGGGCATGATCGCGGCTTTGCAGCCTTGATTGGCAACCTTGGTTTAATCCTTCTATCTCAATGGAGTATCACGATGGCTCAACTTCGGCAGATCGCTTTCTACGGAAAGGGCGGGATTGGCAAATCGACCACGTCGCAAAACACGCTCGCGGCGCTCAGCGACCTTGGGCAAAAGATACTCATCGTCGGCTGCGATCCGAAGGCTGACTCGACACGGCTGATATTGCATGCGAAGGCACAGGACACAATTCTCTCTCTCGCGGCGGAAGCCGGCTCTGTGGAGGACCTCGAACTCGAGGATGTCATGAAGATTGGCTACAAAGACATACGCTGTGTGGAGTCGGGTGGTCCAGAGCCGGGTGTCGGCTGCGCGGGTCGCGGTGTCATTACATCGATTAATTTCCTGGAGGAAAATGGCGCCTACGACGGGGTTGACTACGTTTCATACGATGTGCTGGGCGACGTGGTGTGCGGAGGATTTGCAATGCCAATTCGCGAGAACAAGGCACAGGAGATTTATATCGTGATGTCAGGCGAGATGATGGCTATGTACGCTGCGAACAATATCTCAAAAGGGATTCTCAAGTATGCCAACAGCGGTGGCGTGCGTTTGGGCGGCCTGATTTGCAACGAGCGAAAGACCGACAAAGAACTCGAGCTTGCGGAATCGCTCGCAGCGATGCTCGGCACACGTCTGATCCACTTTGTACCGCGCGACAACATCGTTCAGCATGCGGAGCTACGCCGCATGACGGTGATCGAGTACGCGCCAGAGAGTGCGCAGGCCGGCCAGTATCGCGCGCTTGCCGAGAAGGTGCATAACAACGCCGGCAATGGCGTGATCCCAACGCCGATCACGATGGACCAACTCGAAGATCTCCTGATGGAAAAAGGAATCATGGTGCAGGTCGATGAATCGAAGGTCGGCAAGGCAGCGGCTGAACTGACCACCTGACGGCTGCGGGGACAACGGTTTCCGTACGGCGTACGGCAACCGATTCCGGCGATCACATTTCTCCCACTTATGGATATGCAATGACCGCAACGGTTGAAGAACGTAAGGCCGCTCACAAGGCTCTCATTGACGAAGTGCTGCGAGCTTACCCGGAAAAGATGGCCAAGCGGCGGGCCAAGCATTTAGGCACTTTCGAGCAGGGTAGGCCGGACTGTGGGGTGAAGTCCAACATTAAGTCGCTGCCAGGTGTGATGACGATTCGCGGCTGCGCATATGCCGGTTCGAAGGGCGTGGTCTGGGGACCGATCAAGGACATGATTCACATCAGTCACGGACCTGTCGGCTGCGGCCAGTATTCGTGGGGTTCGCGCCGAAATTATTATGTCGGAACAACCGGAGTCGACACTTTTGTCACGATGCAGTTTACTTCTGACTTTCAGGAGAAGGACATCGTGTTTGGTGGCGACAAGAAACTCGACAAAATCGTCGATGAGGTTCAGGAACTGTTTCCGCTCAACAGAGGCATATCAGTTCAAACCGAATGCCCGATCGGTCTGATCGGCGATGACATCGAGGCAGTCTCGAAGAAGAAGAGCGCACAGTATGAAGGGCACACAATCGTACCCGTACGCTGCGAAGGATTTCGCGGGGTATCGCAGTCGCTTGGGCATCATCTCGCGAACGATGCGATTCGCGATTGCGTATTCGACCGTGCCGATCCCAATAAACATTCCGCGCTCGAGGCAACTCCGTACGACGTTGCGATCATCGGTGACTACAATATCGGTGGCGATGCATGGTCAAGCCGTATTCTCCTTGAGGAGATGGGTTTGCGCGTCATTGCGCAGTGGTCGGGCGATGGCACGCTCGCTGAACTGGAGAATACGCCGCGATCCAAGCTCAATCTGCTCCACTGCTATCGGTCGATGAATTACATCAGCCGGCATATGGAAGAGAAGTATGGTATTCCTTGGATGGAATACAACTTTTTCGGTCCTACAATGATCGAAAGGAGCCTGAGAGAGATCGCGAGCCGATTTGACGACACGATCAAGGTCAATGCCGAAAGGGTGATCGCAAAATACCGCCCTCTGATGGATGCGGTTATCGCGAGATATAAGCCGCGCCTCGAGGATAAGAAAGTGATGCTTTTTGTAGGCGGCCTTCGCCCGCGCCATGTCATCGGGGCGTACGAGGACCTAGGCATGGAAGTCGTTGGTACTGGCTACGAGTTTGCCCATAACGATGACTATCAGCGCACTACGCATCACATCCAGGATGGCACTCTAATTTACGACGACGTGACCGGCTACGAATTCGAGCGGTTCGTCGAACACATGCGGCCTGATCTCGTCGGTTCAGGAATCAAAGAAAAGTACGTCTTTCAGAAGATGGGCGTTCCGTTTCGCCAGATGCACAGTTGGGACTATTCAGGCCCATACCATGGCTATGACGGCTTCGCAATCTTTGCGCGCGACATGGACATGGCAATTTCGAGTCCTGTGTGGACTCTTTCCAAGGCGCCCTGGAAGAATGCGGCGTGAGCCAGGCGGGCCGTTGGCGATGCGGCCGTGTCGCCTGAAGGCTCTTCAGGAAATCGATTCAGGAGCGAGTCATGCCCCAATCAAGCGACAACATTCTCGATCACGAACTGCTCTTTCGCGAGCCGGAATATCAGGCGCTTTTGCGCAACAAGAAGCAAAATTTTGAGTTCAACCATCCAGATGAGGCAGTGAGGGAGGTTGCCGAATGGACAAAGACTGAAGACTACAAGCAGAAAAACTTCGCGCGCGACTCGCTAACCATCAATCCAGCGAAGGCCTGCCAGCCTCTTGGGGCGGTATTCGTGGCGAATGGTTTTCATAGAACACTGCCCTTCGTGCATGGCTCTCAGGGCTGCGTGGCCTATTACCGCTCGCACTTTTCGCGGCACTTCAAGGAGCCGACGTCGTGCGTGAGTTCGTCAATGACCGAGGACGCGGCGGTTTTCGGGGGGCTCAACAATATGGTCGACGGTCTGGCGAATGCATACAACCTTTATAAGCCCGAGATGATCGCCGTTTCGACGACCTGCATGGCAGAAGTCATCGGTGATGACCTCGATGCATTCATCAAGAATAGTAAGCAGAAGGGGAGTGTTCCTCAAGACTACGATGTGCCGTTCGCTCATACACCCGCGTTTGTCGGCAGTCACGTGACGGGTTACGACAATGCTCTATTGGGCATTCTCAAACACTTCTGGGATGGCAAGGCGGGTACGGCAACGCCACTCATACGTGTGCGGGATGAGAGTGTAAACTTTATCGGTGGATTTGACGGTTTCGTGGTCGGCAACATCAAGGAGATTCGACGTATCTTCGATCTCTTTGGCGTGAGCGTGAACATCATCTGCGATCCTTCCGATACATGGAATACACCGACGGATGGCGAATTCCGTATGTATGAGGGCGGAACGACGAAGAACGAAGTTGAACGCGCACTGAATGCGAAAGCGACGTTCATTTTCCAGGAGTATTGCTGCGAAAAGACGGCGAAGTATATCGCGGAACACGGCCAAGAGGTAGTTGTGTTTAATTCACCAGTCGGCGTTGCTGGTACCGACCATTTCCTCATGGAGATATCGCGTGTCACGGGTAAACCGATCCCGCCAGAACTGGAAAGGGAGCGGGGGCGGCTCGTTGATGCAATGGCGGACAGTCAGGCTATTCTCCATGGCAAACGCTATGCACTTTACGGCGATCCCGATCAGATGCTAGGTTACACGCAATTCCTGCTCGAGCTCGGTGCGGAGCCGGTGCATGTTGTGTCGACAAACGGTAACGACGGATGGGCCGAGAAGGTCAAGGCGTTGTTGGACGCGTCGCCATACGGCGCGGGATGCAAGGCCTATCCGAAGCGCGATCTTTGGCATCTGCGCTCGCTGCTATTTACCGAACCAGTCGATTTCCTGATCGGCAACACTCACGGGAAGTACTTGGAGCGCGATACGGGGACACCGCTGGTGAGACTCGTGTTTCCTATTTTTGACCGCCACCACTATCACCGCTTCCCAACCTGGGGGTATGAGGGTGGTTTGCGCGTGCTTGTGTCACTACTGGACGAATTCTTCGAAAAGCTCGATACGAGTACGGTCGATATTGCAAAGACTGATTACAGTTATGACATTGTCCGCTGATGGCAATGGTCTTTGCCTAGGCTTGGTTTGCCCAGCCCCTCGACGTGGGCGATCGTGCGCGGCCGCCCGGCAGAGGGCGGTCCGCACGACTTTTTGACTGGTTGTTCATAACACCGAAGTGTGGCCACTCTCCGCAATCCGATTCGGATCCATCCAACAAAAGCCACTGCTGGAAGTTGCAAATCTCGATTAATTAACCCGATGCAATGAGGGAGAGCAGCGGCAGTAAGCCCGACTGGAGTAACGCAGAATTTGCACACAGATCTCCTTCGAAGGAGCACGCA
This sequence comes from Paraburkholderia sp. JHI2823, assembly GCF_038900695.1. NCBI lineage: Bacteria > Pseudomonadati > Pseudomonadota > Betaproteobacteria > Burkholderiales > Burkholderiaceae > Paraburkholderia > Paraburkholderia sp. JHI2823. The sequence goes on from NZ_JAYMRY010000080.1 coordinate 8,805, forward strand.
AATGGACGCATCTGACACAGCTATTCGTGGGCGGAATGCGACGCTAGGTGGCCGCCGTACATGGCCTTTGACCTGGGCGAGAAGAACTGCAAGCTCTCACTGGGTGATGGACGGCGCGCGCCCAGCCGCTGTACGGTCGCTGCGGGCGATACCACAGCCGTCCTCACCGCCATCGCGAACGCAAAGGCGCGCTGCCATCTCAGCGCCGACGCGCCAGTCTATAGCTGCTATGAGGCGGGGCGCGATGGCTTCTGGATTCATCGCTGGCTGACTGGACAGGGCATTGCCAATCTCGTGGTGGATTCGGCCAGTATCGAGGTGAACCGCCGTGCGCGGCGTGCCAAGACGGACCGGCTCGACAGCGACAAGCTGCTGTCCATGCTCATCCGATATCACACCGGCGAGCGGCGCGTATGGGCTGTGGCACGTATCCCTACTCCCGAGCAGGAAGACGACCGGCGGTTGCACCGCGAACTTGAACGCCTGCGGCATGAACGTACCGCGCACACTAACCGGATCCGCTCCCTGCTTGTACTGCATAACCTTCGGGTCAAGTACGTCGGCGGCCGCGTCTGGACGCACTGGTGGACCCGGCACCGCGATCTGCTCGCGCCCGGTCTGCGCGCCGAGATTGACCGTGAATGTGAGCGGCTCGCGCTGGTGCGCCAGCAGATCCGCTCGCTCGAAGTGCAACAGGAGCGGCAGGTGTGCAGCGGAGCGCACACGGGCATGGCGTTGCTGGCACAGCTTGCGGGTATCGGTAGCGGCAGCGCGTGGACTCTGGTCAGGGAACTGTTTGGCTGGTGACAGTTTCACAACCGCCGGGAACTGGCTGGTTGTCTGGGCCTGACGTCCACGCCGTACGCCAGCGGTACCAGCGAGGTTGAACTCGGTATCAGCAAGGCGGGAACCGCCGTGCGCGTCGTGGCAAGACGGGCCGGCTCGACAGCTACAAGCATGCTGCGGATCTCATCCGCTATCACACCGGCGAGCGGTGCGTCGGGGCGGTGGCGCGTACCCCTACTGCCGAGCAGGAAAATGACCGGCCTGTGCACCGCGAGCTCGAACGCCAGCGCCAGGAACGTACCGCACACACCAGCCAATTCCGCTCTCCGGTCAGATTTGGTTGGCGAAGTTTCCGGTGGATCGCGATCTGGGCGGGTTCGACTGCGACGGCTCGGCCGTTGACGTTGATCGCGAAGTTAACATGCACTGGCCGACATGAGTTTTACGGAGGCCGCACACAACCCGGTGGACCGTGTCTTAACAAGACATCAACTAGGGCGTGTTCACACTATCTGAGCCCATCAACGATGAGCGCGAAATTGATAAAGGCGAGGAACATCACGTCCAGTTTTTCGAACCGCGAAAAGATGCGGCGGAAGCCTTTGAGGCGGCGAAACAG
>NZ_JAYMRY010000081.1:0-9516 GCF_038900695.1 Paraburkholderia sp. JHI2823
CTGTACCGCGAGCGTCCTGAACTCAGCGGTGTACGCCTGCTTCGGTATTTTGAACATCGATTCTTTCCTTCCTTCGGGTCGAGTTTACACATGACCTACTGGAAGGCGAAATTTCGGGGGAAGCTCATAATGCAGCAGGCAGGCTAGTACAGCATCCCTCAAATAGGTTTAATAGTTATCGGGCTGCAGGTACGGGTGCAGCAGCGTGACGACCTCTCCGGCCATCTCGTCGAGCGTACCGGTACCTGGCAGGGGTTCCCAACGTCCACTGTGGCTGCGAAAGGCGGCGCCATAACGATTGCGGCCGAGTTCAGTCAGCCGGGCCACCACGGTTGGCTCCTCGTCGTCCAGACGTTTGATCAGCAGGTGACGCCCGTTGGCTTGCGTAACGATCTGCTCATGGCCGAGCAAACTGCGCAGTTGTCGCTGCAATTGAGCAGCGTAGTGTTTGGCGGGTAAAGCCGGCATGTCGGTTCCTCGATTACGATGTGCCGCTTTGCAGCGGATAGCCCCGGAAACTCCATTTGAAGGGGCGCGCGGCCTGATCGTGCTCGCTGAGGAACCGTTCGGTGCGCTCGCGCAGATGCGCGGTGCTGGTATGGCTGGCATGGCGCAGCACCCGGCGCGTGTAGCGGGCAAACCAGAGTTCGATCTGATTGACCCAACTCGCGTGCAACGGCGTGAAGTGGAAGCGAAACCGCTTGTCGTGCCGCGCGTTGAATGCCTGCCAGACAGCCTGAGCGCGATGCGTATTGAGGTTATCCCAAACCACGTGCACCTGTTTGTCAGGATATGCAGCAGCCACGCGCTCCATGAAGGAGACCAGATCGTCCTGGGTACGCCGATCGCGGCATTCTGCCAGCACCTGTCCGATATGCACATCGAGCGCAGCAATTAACGCCTGGGTGCCGTGAAGAACATGTTCGAATTCGCGGCGACGCAGCCTTCCCGGCACGGGCGAGCGTCCTGGGTGCTTGCGCTCGATGGCCTGAATGCCGGTCTTCTCGTCGATACTGAGCATTACCACGTTTCGTGGCGCCTTGCGGTACAACTTGCATGCCTGACGTGCGGCAACTGGCATATGCGTTGCTTTCTTTGGTGCTCGCGGAGACTCCGCGAATCGGGACGACCATCCTGTGTGCTTGCGAGCAGGATGCGCACGACTCAGCGCTCATTCGGGAGGTCGAGCGGCTGTTGAATTGATCGGAGCTGGCGGCGGGATCTCGGGACAACGACCGTTCGCACCGCGCTGCCGTGCCTGTTCGCCCGGCAATGTCGTGAATCGGGACGCTGCCGCCGAAGTGGAATCTGCAAGATGCGGGCGTCTTGCCCGCGGTTCCGACAGGACGCGAATCAATTTCCACAGGAGATCAGCCATGAATGCGTGGGTTTGTCAGCGGTCCGATCCACCGCCGTATTCACCGTATCGCGCATGGGTGCAATGAACATGGCCACTTACCCGATCAACGTCACCAGCACGTACGGCGCGGCGGTGAATGTTTACACGACGATGTCGCCGACCCCGACCAATCCGCCGTCGACCGATCCTTCGGCCTACGTGCCGACCTATACGCTGCTCGGCAGCGTCCCGGCGGATGGTACCGGTCACTTTACGACCGACGAGCCGATCGCGCGCGTCGTGATTGCGCGTCAGACCGACGAATTTCCGCTCAAGGTGGCCGTCGCGGAAGCGCTCACGCGCGGCTCGCTGACGATTCCGCTCGCGCAGTCAGACGCGGACGTCGCACAGGCAGGCTGGAATTTCTACCGGAATACCGTGAGCCAGCCGTTTACGCCGACGGCGCTCAACTTCAACGCGCTGGTCGAGAACACCCCGGTGACCAGCCTGCCGGATGCGGCGGCGACCTATTTCTCGCAGAACGGCGCAGCGGGGCTCACGTTTGGCCTCTACTCCGCGCTGGGCTACTGGGCGACGAACCAGCTCTATGCGTTCCCCGGCACCTACTATTGCTACGAACCGCCGGCAGCGAGCTCGATGGGTTTCATCCTACCGACGTCCTGCGTCGGCACACTGACGATCACCGGCGGCAAGGCGGTGTACACGCCCACCGAAGGCACGCCGATTCCGCTCGACTTCGCGACCTCGCAGCTGTCCAGCGCAGGGGCAACCGCGAAGAACGGTATGCTGCTCACGGCCGTCATACGCGACCTCGCGTGGGAACGGCACTCGGACACGATCTCCTGGGCTTTCGTCGGCACGTACAACGGCCAGCAATTCATCGCGCAGTCGTACCAGGACCCGACGCTGCCGTGGTACGCGGTGCTCTATGACCTTGTCTACGGCGCGTTTTTCACTGTTCAGCTCGCGATGGCCGTCGATGCGGCGATCAACTTGTTGGCCGCGATTCCTGGCGGGCTGCAATGGCTCGCGACCAACGTCGGCGAGATCGCCGGCAAGATCCGCGGTGTGCTGAACGCGAACGGCGACAGCGCGGCCCCGGACAGCGCGGTGGGCGACGATGCCGATCCCGTCAACGTGGACGTCGACATCGACATCGATGTCGATATCGACGTGGATGTGGACATCGATATCGACGTGGATGTGGACGTGGATGTCGACATCGACGTGGACGTGGATTTCATTGCCGTGGTCGACGTGGATGTGGATGTCGATATCGACGTCGACAACGATGTCGTGACCGACAGCGACATCGACGTCGATGTCGACGTCGATATCGACACCGACGTCGATGTGCAGCCCGGGACGGTATCGCGCGTGCTCGGCGCGGTCGGAAACTGGATCATGACCAAGGCACTGCCGACGCTCGTCGAGGGCGTCGCGATCTACGTCGCGTTCCAGGCTGCCGGTAAGCTGCTCGATGCATGGCGGCAGGCAGACGAGCGCGACATGCAGAATCTCCAACCGCGCCAGACCTCTGGGCTGGGCCTGCTCGTCAACTACATGCTGAACGATCCGATCCCGGTCGACACGCGCTGGACCACCTTCAGCCAGTACGTGCAGGAAGTGCAGGGCGATTCGACCACGCTGCAGGTGACGCTGTCGACGATCCTGCAGACGAAGAACAGCCAAGCGGATACCGAAGCGCATAACTGGCGCTGGCCGCAGGATGCCCAGAACGCGCTCGTCGCACAGATGAAGCAGAACACCGGCGCCAACGCATATCTGGCGTTCCAGACGCTCGCGAAAGCGACGTACCAGAACCAGCCGCTGCCCGTGAAGACCGGGGCGTCGGTTGCGATGGTCTACCTGAAGGGCTGATTGCCCGTCCGTCACGAGGATCGATAATGAGCACTGCCTGGGCGAAGCCGGACCCTGAACGCTATCCCGATGCGGAAACGCATCGCCGCCGCTGGCGGCATCTCGCGCGCGAGATCGCGGCGCGTGCGGCGTCCATCACCGACGATCCGGCCGATATTGCGCCGCCGGCCCGGCCGGGTTTGCTGGAGATCCTCGGCTCCGGGATCGAGGCGAGCGGTTTCACCCGTGCGGACGAGGCGCGCATTCGTGCGGCAGATCACGTGTTCTTCTGCGTCGCGGACCCGGCGACGAAGGTCTGGCTGCTGCGCGAGCGTCCCGACGCCTACGACCTCTACACGCTGTACGACGACAGCAAGCGCCGCTACGTCACGTACATGCAGATGGCCGAAGCGATGCTGCATCCGGTGCGACAGGGGCAGCGGGTCGTCGCGATCTTTTACGGTCATCCGGGCATCTTCGTGCTGGCGACGCACCGGGCCGTCCGGATTGCACGGCGCGAAGGGCATCGCGCCGAGATGCGTGCGGCGGTCAGCGCGCTCGACTCGCTGTGTGCGGATCTCGGCGTCGATCCCAGTCAGCCCGGCATGCAGATGTACGAGGCGACGGATATGCTGATCCGCAGCCGCCGGCCGGATACGGGACTGCACCTCGTGCTGTGGCAGGTCGGGCTGATCGGCGAGCTCGGGTATCGCCGCCAAGGGTATCTGAACTGCAACTTCTCGGTGCTGCTCGACTATCTCGAGGCGCTGTACGGCGCCGACCATCCGGTCGTGAACTATGTCGGCTCGCGCTATCCCGGCGTCGAGCCGTTGATCGACCGTCAGACGATCGCGTCGCTGCGGGATCCGTCGGTGCAGAACTGGGTGACGGGCATCTCGACCTTCTACCTGCCGCCGAAGGACGCGGCCCTCGCCGATGCGGTGATGCTCGACCGGCTCGGGCTGCTGCATCCCGGCCAGCCGCTGCGCACGACTGCCGACGCGTTGCGCGTGATCGATCGCTACGGTCCGCGCGAACGCCGTGCGTTCAGCGATTTCGCGACCTTCGACGTGCCGCAGAGCTACCACTGGCAGCCCGACAGCGCGGCCGCGCGGTTCGTGCTGGCGCTGTGCGACGATCCGCACCAGCGCGAGCGCTATCGCGACGATGCCGCCGCGGCCGTCGCCGGCTGGCCGGGCCTGTCGCCACGCGAGCGCGAGCTGCTGAGCCGGCGCGATGCCGGTGCGATCCAGCTCGCCGCGAAAGGACTGTGTGCCGGCGGCGAGCCCGAAAACCGCCGGCTGCTGATCCTGCTGCTCGACCGCAAATCGGCGAGCGCGACGCTGCTCGCGGCGGTCAAGCGCGCGCCGGCCGGCCGCGTTCTGGCGGCGGCCGCGTCGTGGAGCGACGCACGCGGCATCGCGGCTGACTGGCCCGCGCTCGCCGCCGATTTCCAGCAACTGCTGCGTCGCGACCTGGCGGTATGGAGCGGCTTCTATCTGGCCGCCGGGCAGGCACTGTCGCTGTCGGTGTTCGGCCGGCCGGACGGCGGCGTCACGCGCGTCGACCTGAACGGGGTGCGCGTGCAGGGCGCGCGCTTCGACAAGGGCGTGCTCACGTGGTCCGCCGATGCCGGAAATCCTTGCTCCGGCTACCTGCAGCCCGATCTGCGCCCGGGCGGCCAGCGGCGCTGGGTCGGACTGATCTGGCAGGCGGGCGCCCACCCCGATACGTCGCACAAGCTCGTCGTGGATGAGTGCCTGGCGCGCCCGCGGCTGCCGGCAAGCGCGATCGCGGGAGTCTATCGATGGCTCGCGCCCCGTGCAGGCGAGCACCGGATCGCGATCCTGCCGACGGCGGCCGGGATGAGCGTGACGCTCGACGGCACGCCTGTCGATGAACCGCTGTCGATTGGCCGCGACCATTTCACGCTCGGCGAGCGCCTCGTGCCGTTCGCGGCCCGCATCCGCGACGACTTGCCCGCCGCGTACCTGCATGGCGAATACCGGCTGCTGCTACGGCACGGGGCGCTGGCCGAGGTGACCTCCGCGTGCGTCGATGCCGGCGGCTTCTCGATCGGTGGGCGGCGCGTGGCGGCAACGTTCGACGGCGAAGCGATGCAATGGCGCGACGGGCGGTCCACGATGGCGTGCGGATCGCTGACCTTTACGCTCGACCCGGTCACGTTGCGTCCGCTCGTGCACGGCACCGCGCAAGGCGCCAGCGGCGCGAGCATCGCGCTGCGCGGGATGGCGGTCATGAGCGGCGCCGACGCCGCCGTGCTCGCCGCGAGGCCGCGGCTCGGGCTGCCCGACTGGGCGTGGGCGCATCTTGTCGCGATCATGGCCGCAGCGAGCTGCAAGGGCGGGCTGTTCCTGTGGCACGGCTACGAGCGCGCATCGACCAATCTCGCACGCGTCCGCCAGGTGCTTGCGCGACTGCACCGGGATGGAGCGGACCACGCATGAGCACCGTCATGGCCACCGGCGCGTCGATTGCCGACGTCGATCGCGCGCAACTCGTACGCGAAGCCGGACCGCGCCCGCGGCGCACATGGGTGCTACTCGACTACGACACGTCGCGCTTTCCATTCGCGGCCGTGCTGAGCCGCGACGTGTACAAGGTGCAGCGGCTCGACCGGCTGCATGCGCACCTGCTCGACCATCGGCGGCGCAACGGGCGCAGCGTGCGGATCAGCCCGCGCGACAACCTGATGGTGAGCGCGATGATGGAGCGCCAGCCTGCCTATGCCGATTTCTGGAAGCTCTACCACGGCTTCATGCTCGCGCAGCTCGCGCCGCTGGTCGGGCGCGGGATTTCGTACACGAGCCATCCGAAGCTTCGCATCCATCTGTCTGGCACGGCCAGCATCAGCTCATTTCATCACGACATCTGCGTGACGCGCCGGATCGACCAGATCAACTTCTGGATGCCGTTCACCGACGTGTTCGACGGCGCGACGCTGTGGCTCGAACGCGACTATGGCAGCGGCGATTTCGAACCGGTGCCGGTGCGATACGGGCAGGTGCTGATCTTCGACGGCGGCTATCTGGGCCACGGCACGGTCGCCAATCATTCCGGCGTGACGCGCGTGAGCTTAGACATGCGCTTTTCCTACAAGCGGGTGACGACGCGCGCCGAAGGCGTCGCGCTGATGGACCGGATCGTCGACGTGCTCGAGCGGCCGCGCGGCAGCGTCGACGACGCCGGGCCCGTCGAGCGATCCCTGACCACGCAGGAGGCACCATGATTCAGGAACTCGGGCAGCAGGCGCTGGCCGTCGCGGCGGACGTGACGGGCCTGGGACGCAACCGGCCGCGATCGGTCGGCGCGGTGCATTACGGCCCCGACGACGCGAGCGTCGCGACCATGGGCCAGGCGAGCTATGCGGACGTGTCGGATATGGGCGGCACGATCCGCTATGCGGCATCGCTCGCGGGCGGCGCGCCCCATTCGACGCCCGAGATCGTCATCGATGCACAAGGCCGCGCGGCGTCGTCGGCGACGCGGCTGCTCACCGCCGACGGCACGCTGCGGCGCACGGTGCAAGGCATCTATCGCGCGTTGGCGCTCGACCCCGCCGGCTGGCCGACCGACGGCGTCGCGCAATTCTCGCTCGCCGGCCCCGACGGGACGCCAAGCCATGTCGCCCAGATGACCTACGCGAACGAACGGCCGGCGCGTTACTCGCTCGTCAACGACACATCCGGCGGGAAGGGCGCGATCGCGAGCCGCCTCGAGATCGATTTCGCGAACGCCGTGCTGGTCGGTACGCGGCTCGCGGGCGGCGAACGGGCGATCGTCCGCCATGCCGGCCCGGCGCTGACGCTCGCGAGCACCGCGCGCTCGATCCTGACCGCGCACGGAACGCCCGGCCGTCTGCTCACCACCAACTACGCGGAAGACGGCTCAACGGTGCGCCAACGTGTCGAATCCGACTACGGCGGAGTCGCCTTCGATGCGCGCGGCAAGATTCTCGACGGGCATCTGCTTGTCACGTTGCACCCGGCGGCCAGCAACACGCAGGTGCTAACGCTGTTTCGCTTCGCGAACGGCGAGCTGACCTCGACTTGCGTGCTGAAACAGGGGGACCCCGTGCCGCCCTCACGCGAAGCCGCGCCGGCAATACCCATGCCGGGGCCCTGGCAGCCGACGCGTGCGCCGGATCGGACGCGGCGGGCGTTTCGCGCCGACGGCAGCCTCGCGCAGGTGCGCGACGAATGGCTGTCGAGTGGCCGCGCCGCGCCTTGGCGCTCGCGCGTCACGGGTTTCGCGACCGACGGGCAGCCGATCGGCGGCACGATCATCTCCATCAGGTTCGAAGAGGGCGTGCGCTCAAGCACGACCCGCGTCGAGTACTAGGTGCAGACGCGGCGTGCATGCCGCGAGCGACGTCATCACCGTCAACCCGCGTTGTTCCTACTCACCTACGGAGAAAAGCGATGGCTATCAACAAGAACTGCTCGATCACCAACAAGTCTGGCAAGAGCGTCGTCGTGCTCAATGCGTTCAACTCGTCGACCAACGTCGCGCAGAACTCGCCGAAGCAGGGCTATCTGCAGGAGCTGACGCTGCTGGCGCTGTCGTCGGGCGGCAAGGTGCTGGCCAACGGCGCGGTGCGCGCGGTCATGCTCGACGGTACTTACACCGATTCGAAGGGGCAGACCAAGCCATGCTTCATCTACCAGTTGCTGATTTCGCAGCCGGATTCACTGTTCCCGGTCATGTCGGTCGGCGAAGCGCTCGATTTCAGCACGCAGGGCTACCCGCCCATCTCCGTGACCGAAGCTGCCGCCGCCAACATGGCCAAGGCGCTGAGCTTCTGCCAGAACATCATGACGTCGCCGACGTCGAAGATGGCGACCGGCTTCCAGAGCGCGATGACCGACGCGTTCAAGCTGCCGTCCGTGTCCGACAGCGAGAAGGCGATCGCCGCGTTCTTCAACCAGTACGACCTGTTCAAGGGGCTCGACTTCCCGAGCTACGTCGCGGTCAGTACCTGGATGCGCGGCTATGCGTATCTGTGGGGCATGGACGACAAGGGCCAGCCGGGCCGGACCTACTACGTCTATTCGGCGCCGGGAGAGGGCAAGACCGGCGCGACCTCCGAAGGCACGATCGTGTTCGGCAGAAAGTCGGGGGCCCCGTCGCCCGCTGATCCGGCCGACCGATCGAGCGGCATGACGATCACGCTCACCGGGTCGAGCGGCTCGACGAGCACGCTGTCGTTCGACAATGGGCAGATCGTCGATACTGCCGGCGCGGTTGCGCTCAATGCGGCATTCGGCTTCAAGGGGACCTTCACGGGCAAGGAGAGCGACACTACCGCGTGGCCGATCCTGACCGGCACGCTGCTCAACAAGAAGGTGATCGCAATCCCGCTCGCGCCGGAGTCGGGCTGGGACAAGTTCTGGTCGAACCTCACGTTCGACAAGGTGCTCGGCTACTTCCTGCAGGCGATGGGCGTGTGGATGGCGATCGATTTCCTGAAGCAGAAGCTGACCGGCAAGGACAACAAGCTCCGGGACGACCAGGCCAACGAGAATAGCGGTGATGCGCCCAACCGGCAACAGCAGCAGGATGCGCAGGATGCCGGCGACGAAATCGGTAACGACGCGCGGCAGCAGGACCAGCAACTGGCCGAACGGGCCGCGGGCGACGGCAATGTGCAGGTGTCGGCGGACGATGCCGGGTTCGCGAACGACGTGAGTGCGGCGCGTCAGTCGGGCTCCGAAGCATACAGCGAGGTGGCTGGGGACGACATCCGGGGCGGGATCGACAGCGCAAGCACACAGCTCAAGGATCTCGCGCAGATCGAGGTCAACGAGCAGATCGAAGAGGCCGAGGGCAACCTCGTCGACGCGAGCTCGAAGCTCAAAGCCGGTCAACTGAGCGAAGCGAACCAAAGCCTGGGCGAGGTCACGCAGTCGCTTCCGGACATCGTCGAGAATCTAGGCGACCAAGTGAGCCAGCAATTGAAGGAGCAGGTCGAGGAAGCCGTCGAGGTGCAGCAAGAGGCGTCTGACGTCGCCGAAGAGACCAGCGATAACGCCGACGAGGCGCGCTCCGGCGACGAGGAGCCGTTCGACGATGGTGTCATTCCCGAGTGAGCGGGAGCGCGGAACTCGTCGATCCGTCGGGTAGCCCGCATGGGTGACCCGACAGGTTTTGATAATCATATAGCCGGCCTCCCGCCGTTCGACTCGAACGGCGGGCGTACAGTCAGGGTGGGGACACCGACGTGACGCACAGGAGGCCGGCATGAACAAGTTTAGTGGAATCGACCTGCACTCGAA
>NZ_JAYMRY010000082.1:0-9243 GCF_038900695.1 Paraburkholderia sp. JHI2823
CTTCCCAGAGCTTCATCGCCTTTTCGTAGAGCGCCGCGGATTCATCCCACAGGTAATTGGAACGCACGATGGTCGTATTGCGCGCCGTATTGCCGCCGCCGATCCAGCCCTTCTCCAGGATCGCGACGTTCTTCACGCCGTGCTCCTTCGCGAGGTAATAGGCCGTCGCGAGACCATGGCCGCCGCCGCCGACGATCACCACGTCGTACTCCTTCTTCGGCTCCGGGCTTCTCCACTGCCGCTCCCAGTTCTCGTGATACGACAACCCGTTGCGCAACAGACTGAATATCGAATAGTGGCTCATGTCTTCCTCCCTCAGCACTCGATCACGTTGACCGCAAGGCCTCCGCGCGAAGTTTCCTTGTATTTGGTTTTCATGTCCGCGCCCGTTTCGCGCATCGTTTTGATGACCTTGTCGAGCGAAACATAGTGCTTACCGTTACCCCTGAGCGCCATCCGGGCTGCGTTGACGGCTTTCACGGCACCCATGGCGTTGCGCTCGATGCACGGAATCTGCACGAGGCCGCCGACCGGATCACAAGTCATGCCGAGGTTGTGCTCCATGCCGATCTCGGCGGCGTTCTCGACCTGCTCAGGCGTACCACCCAGGACTGCCGCAAGCGCAGCAGCAGCCATCGAACACGCGACGCCCACTTCCCCCTGACACCCCACCTCGGCGCCAGATATCGACGCGTTCTCCTTATAGAGCAGACCGATCGCGGCGGCGGTCAGAAGAAACGTCACCGCGCCGTCATCGCCGGAGCCCGGCACGAATCTGGTGTAGTACTGGAGCACAGCCGGGATGATCCCCGCCGCGCCGTTGGTCGGTGCGGTAACGATGCGGCCCCCCGCTGCGTTTTCCTCGTTCACGGCCATGGCATAGAGGTTGATCCAGTCGATCATCGACAAGGGATCTCGCAGGCACTCTTCCGATTGCGCCTTCAACTGCTGGTAGACCGCTGAGGCGCGCCTGCGGACCTTCAGCGGACCGGGTAGTGTGCCCTCGATCGCGCACCCGCGTGCAATCGATGCCGCCATCACGTCGCGAATCGTCAGCAGGCCCGCGCGCACCGCTTCGGGCGTGCGCCACGTGGACTCATTCGCCAGCATCACGTCGGCGATCGACAGACCACTCTCCCCGCAGAGGCGCAAGAGATCCACGCCGGTCCGAAACGGATACGGCACGTCGTTCGTACCGGGCAGGCCATTGAGCCGCTCGCCGGCATCGTTGACGACGAAGCCGCCGCCCACCGAGTAGTACGCCTGCGTATCCAGCACCGATCCATTCGTATCGAGCGCCGTGAAGCGCATTCCATTCGGATGCAGCGGGAGGACCTCGCGCCGCAGAAAAGCTATCTGCGTCTTTTCATCGAAGGCGATCCGGCGCTCGCCCACCAGATCCAGTTCCTTCGTGGCGCGTATGGCGGCGACGCGCTGTTCCGCATAGTCGGGATCAATCGTATCGGGCAGATTCCCCTCGAGGCCGAGCAGCACCGCCTTGTCAGTGCCATGCCCCTTTCCGGTTGCACCAAGCGAACCGAACAGTTCAATGCGCATCGAGCACAGGCGGGCGAGCAGGGAACGATCGCGCAAACGTCCGGCAAACCTGCATGCGGCGATCATGGGCCCTACTGTGTGCGAGCTGGAGGGACCAATTCCAATCTTGAACAGATCGAATGCGCTCACGTTCATGGCATCCTCACAGATCCCGGTAGACCGGGTAGCGGGCGCACAGCTGCGCGACTTCGTCGCGCACGCGGGCTTCGACCTGCGCATCCCCCAGATGGTCGAGCACGTCACAAATCAGCCTTGCGGTCAAAGCGGCATCGCTTTCCTCGAAGCCGCGGGTGGTGATCGCCGGCGTGCCGATGCGAATGCCGCTCGTGACGAACGGCGATTGTGGATCGTTGGGTACGGCGTTCTTGTTCACCGTGATATGAACCCGGTCGAGGGCAGCGTCCGCGTCCTTTCCGGTTATGCCTTTCCTGACGAGACTCACGAGGAACAGATGGTCGTCCGTGCCGCCCGAGACCACGTCGTAGCCGCGCGCAGTGAAAACCTCCACCATGGCGCGCGCGTTGGCGAGCGTGCGTTGCTGGTACGCCCTGAATTCCGGGCTCTGTGCCTCCCTGAACGCGACCGCCTTGGCGGCGATCACGTGCATCAACGGGCCGCCCTGCGTGCCCGGGAACACCATCGCGTTCAGCTTCCTTTCGATTTCCGCGTTCGCGCGACCGAGAATCATGCCGCCGCGGGGGCCCCGCAACGTCTTGTGCGTCGTCGTGGTCACGACATCGGCGAACGGCACCGGGTTCGGATACAGACCCGCGGCGACAAGCCCCGCCACATGCGCCATATCCACGAAGAGCCACGCCCCCACCTTGTCTGCAATGCTCCTGAACGTCGCAAAATCCATGATGCGTGAGTAGGCGGAGAAGCCCGCCACGATCATGCGCGGACGATGCTCGATCACGAGACGTTCGACCTCTTCGTAATCAATGAGACCGGTCTTCGCGTCCACCCCGTATTGCACCGCGTTGAAGATCTTCCCCGAGAAGGAAACCTTCGCGCCATGCGTGAGATGTCCGCCATGCGCGAGACTCATTCCCAGAATCGTATCGCCGGGCGACAGCAAGGCGAGATACACGGCTGCATTGGCCTGCGATCCGCTATGCGGCTGCACGTTCGCGAAGTCAGCCCCGAACAGCGCTTTGGCGCGTGCGATTGCCAGCTGCTCGACCACATCGACGTGCTCACAACCGCCGTAGTAGCGCTTGCCGGGATAGCCCTCGGCATACTTGTTGGTGAGGACGGAGCCTTGCGCCTCGAGCACGCGCGGGCTCGCATAGTTCTCGGATGCAATCAGTTCGATATGCGCTTCCTGACGCGCGCGCTCGAGACGCATTGCCTCGGCGAGATCCGGATCAAATCCGGCAATCGTTTGTTCCCTCGAAAACACGGTCGTGTCTCCTCCACAGCGAAAGAAGTACCCGCGGCATGCGCCGCGGGGCAGCGATAACCGGTCAGCCTTTGATGATGTTGTGCTCCGGACCGTATGGGAAAGCCGTGATGTTGGTGGCGCCCTTTTCACCGACCACGAGGATGTCGTGCTCGCGATAGCCGCCAGCGCCGGGCTGGCCCTCGGGCAGCATGATCATCGGCTCCATCGAAACGACCATGTTGGGCTCCAGCACCGTGTCGATGTCTTCGCGCAGTTCGAGCCCTGCCTCGCGGCCGTAGTAGTGCGACAGCACGCCGAACGAGTGGCCATAGCCGAATGTGCGGTATTGCAGCAGCCCGTATTCGGCGTAAATCTTGTTGAGCTCGAGCGCGATATCGCAGCAACGGGCACCCGGCTTGATCAGCTTCAGGCCAGCCTCGTGCACTTCCACATTGACCTTCCACAGGCGCAAATGCTCGTCGGGGCAATGGTCGAAGAACATCGTGCGTTCCAGCGCCGTGTAGTAGCCTGCGATCATCGAGAAGCAGTTCAGGCTGAGGATGTCGCCCTTTTGCACCTGTCTCGTCGTGACTGGATTGTGAGCGCCATCCGTATTGATGCCCGACTGGAACCACGTCCACGTGTCCATCAGTTCCGAATCAGGAAAGCGGCGCGCGATTTCGCGCACCATCGCCTGCGTGGAAGCGAGCGCAACCTCATGCTCGGGCACGCCCTCGTGGACAGCGGCGGCGAGTGCTGCGCCACCGATATCGCATACGTTCGCGCCATGCTTGATTAACGCGATCTCTTCGTCGGATTTGATCATGCGCATGCGCATCGTCTGGGCGCTGACGTCGACGAACTCGACTGACGGCAGCGCAGCCTTCAGCTTCGACATCACTTCGAGCGGCACGTGATCGAACTCGATGCCAACGCGCCCCTTGTTGTCGATCTCGCCCTGCACGGCGCGGAAGAAGTTATCGCGCTGCCAGTCGGTGTAGACCACGTTGTAGTCGCCGATCGTGCGACGCCACGGCTGCCCCCCGTCGATATTGGCAGAGATAGAGACGACCTTCGACGGCGTGACGACGAGACCGTACTTTCTACCGAATGAGCAGTAGAGAAAGTCCGAGTAATAGTTGATGTTGTGGTACGACGTGAAAAGCACGGCGTCGATGTTCTCGCGCGCCATCAGCTCGCGCAGTTTGCGCTGACGGGTGGCGTACTCCTCATCGGAAAAGGTGTGCTTCACCTTCTCGCCATTCTCGATTCGAATCAGGTTCTCCATCTTCATGAGCTCGCTCCAGGGTGAAAAAAGCGTGGTGGGTATGAGCAGATGGTAGAAGTTTGAGAGTTTTTAGATTTTCCGAAATGGACAATGTAATCCCTGATTTGGCCAAATCGGGTTAACCATGAAGTCCATCGCCTGTTTGTTTTGTACGTGCGAGCACACTGCCCAACGGCACACGCGCTGACGGTGACTCGGTTAATGCGCGAGCGGCGCTGGGCGGGTGTGTGCCCGGCCGGGCCAGGAGGAACTACAGCGCGTTCTGATAGCGACGCCTGTCGGCGATTGGCGAGATCTGGAATTGCGCCTTGTAGCGCGTGGAGAAGTGGGTTGTGGATGTGAAACCGGTGCGCACGGCGACTTCTTCGAGCGAGGTTGCCGTGCGATACAGGAGCTGCCGGGCCCGCAAGAGCCGAATCTCGAGGTATGCCTCCGCCGGCGATTTACCAAGCCGTTCGTCGAACCATCGCTGCAGCTGCCTTTGCGAGACCCCGAGGTGAGACGCAATCTCCGGTACGGCAAGCGGCTCTTCGACGTTGCTTTCCATGAGTTGCAATGCCTCGTCCAGCTTGGCATGCTCCGCGCCGATATATTGGCGCAAAGACGTCTGCTGACGATATTCGCGGCTGCGCGGCTCGGCAACCAGCAATTCGAGAACACGCGCCGCCAGTGCCTGGCTACCGGGCGGGTTCGCAAGCAG
The DNA here is from genome assembly GCF_038900695.1 of Paraburkholderia sp. JHI2823. Lineage (NCBI taxonomy): Bacteria > Pseudomonadati > Pseudomonadota > Betaproteobacteria > Burkholderiales > Burkholderiaceae > Paraburkholderia > Paraburkholderia sp. JHI2823. Next base: position 4,930 of record NZ_JAYMRY010000082.1, read on the forward strand.
ATGCACCATCAGATCGAGCGGCGCAACACCGCCGCTGCAGGTATAGCGATTCCGGTCGATCTCGAACAGCCGAGTGGAAACAGTCAGCTTAGGGAACTGCTCCGTGAGCACATCCTGATCTTCCCAGTGAATCGTGCAGCGATATCCGTTCAGCAATCCGGCACGCGCCAGGAAGTAGCTCCCGGTGTCGAGGCCGCCCAGTGCGGCGCCCTTCCCCGCCTGCCGACGCAACCAGTCGAGAACTGCGCCAATCCCCTTTTTCGGAATGGGGTTGGGCCCAACGACGAACACCACATCGAAAGCCTCGCTGTCCGCCATCGAGACGTCAGGCACCACCCGGATTCCGTCACTCGATGAAACGAAGTCGCAGCCCGGACCGATCAGGCGATAGTCGTACACACGCCGCCCGACGATCATATTGGCAATGCGAAGAGGGTCGATGGCTGAACCCAGTGCAATCAGGGAAAAGTTTTCGACCAAGAGGAAGCCATAGCGCATGACCCGCAGATCGTGCATGCCGTCACGTACCTTGGTGGGCGCAGACAGTCTGGATAGTGTCGTTGACATCGGAAGATCGGTTTAACCGCAAGCATGACCACGGTAGTGCTTCGGCGAGTATAGGGGAAATTCATCTCGCGCTCCTATCACGAGTGACGGCAGCACATCACAACTGAGAACGGGTTGGGGCCAATAGTCCGCAATGGGGCTACCAGGCCGGAATCGCCCGACAGCGGTGCAGCAAGGCGAATCGGAATCTGCATTGGCTAAACGGCTCGCAGCGCCGTGTGCACTGAGCCAAGGTTACGTCGATATGGCCGTTCGCAGCGTAAATTGATCTACCGTTGCCCGCAAGCCCTTTGCCTGCTCTCGCAGCGCCTCGGATGCGGCAGCAATTTGCTCCACGAGCGCCGCATTCTGCTGCGTGACGCCCTCCATTTGCGAAACCGCCTGGCTGATTTCGCCCAGACTCCGACTTTGTTCTTCCGTGGCGCAGGCAATTTCATCCACGAGACTGGACACTTTTGCAATCGCTCGATGGACTTCGTCCATCGAGTCTTTGACATCTGCCGCGCGGCTCAGGCTCATTTCCACTGTCGAGGAAGACGTTGCGATCAACAATTTGATTTCCCGGGCAGCGGCAGAGGTGCGCTGTGCGAGGCTTCGCACTTCGCCGGCCACCACAGCAAACCCTCGACCTTGCTCACCGGCGCGCGCTGCTTCGACAGCGGCATTCAACGCCAGAATATTCGTCTGGAACGCCACGCCTTCGATGAGCCCGTTTATCTCCGCGATCCTTTTGGAATTCTCACTCACGTCGCCGATGGTGCTGACCATTTCAGACACCGCTACGCTGCTTCGCTGTGCAAACTGAACCGCCGATCTGGCTGCGTGATTGGCTTGTTGCGCGCTGCTGGCATTGCCCCTGACCGTATCCGAGAGTTGCAGCATGCTGGAGGCGGTTTCCTCCAGTGACGCGGCTTGCTGCTCGGTGCGCGAGGAGAGGTCGAGATTCCCGGAGGCGATCTCGCCGGTTGCGGTCGCGACGCCCTGCGCCGATGCGGAAACAGCGATGATCGCCGACTCGATGCGCGAGAGCATGCGGTCAAACTCGACTGCCGCGAGTCCGAATTCATCCATGCGTGGACTCGCCGCCCGCCGCGATATATCCAGCGTGTCCGCCAGTTCAGCGAACTTCGCTCGCATGCGAAGCAGGCCGCCGTGGACCACCCTCGTAAAGGTGAGCATTCCGAGGAGCGACGCGAGAAATAGCAGGAAAGCAGCAACGGCTGCAACTATCAGCGCAATTGTCCGAGCTTCGGTCGTGCGCTCGATGAGAGCGGTGATGGCAACGCTCAAAACAGCCAGTGTGGCTGTCATGCATCCGCCGAAGTAAAGCAGAATGCGATGGCGAACCGTGAACGCATTCGCACGTTGCTGTAGCCGGTTCGGCTGGTGATTGAGCATGCCTTCGTGAGAGATCTTCATGTGCTTCTTCTTTTCGATCATCGATATAAAATGATGCCGTTACCCGATAGGACGCGATGATTCGGCGTATTAGCTTGCACGTACATCGTCTCGTTGACAACACAACTTGATACCAGGGTTTACACGCCGCGTACTTTTGGCAATCGACCACCCCTCCAAAAATCATGCCGTAAAGGTATGGATCGATACCTTTTAGGTGTTGGACACGACGAATTGCGGCGATCTATGCTTGGATGGATTCGTAGCAAGCTAATAGTCAATATGTTTGGCGCCATTTTTTTCTCAATGAAGAATGGATCGCCGCGTTGTAGATAGCTGAATTTTAAAAAAACAATTGCCACGCTTCTGCAGGAAACGTGGGCTTTGGAGACATCGTCATGATTCCCCCTTCTATTCGGTCCATTCCGGCGTTGATCGACAGAGAACGGCTCGGTGCGTTCCAATGCCGTGTGCTCGCAATCTGCGTGCTGATTGCGCTGCTCGATGGTTTCGATACACAGGCCATCGCCTTTACCGGGCCAGCGATTCTCGCTGCGTTCAAACTCGCCGCCGGCGCGCTGGCACCCATCCTGACCGCCGGGATCATCGGCATGACCGTTGGCGCGATGACGCTGGGTCTCGTCGGCGACCGCATAGGCCGCCGGCCCGCGATCATGATCGGCCTTGCGCTTTTTGGCTGCGCGACGCTGGCCACTTCCTGGGCGAGTCATCCCCAACAGATCCTGGTGTTGCGCTTCATTGCCGGATTGGGCATGGGCGGCTGCACACCGGTGCTGCTCGCTCTCGCCGCCGAGTACGGTCCGGTACGACTGCGCGGTGCGATCATGACCGGCGTGTTGCTCGGCCTGCCCGCGGGGGCCATGTTCGGAGGCTTGCTCGCGGCACGGATGCTGCCTGTCATTGGGTGGCAGGGCATCTTTGTCGTAGGCGGTGGTGTGCCGCTGGCCGTGCTCGTACTCGCAGCGCTTTTGCTGCCCGAGTCACTCTACTATCGGGCGTCGCAGGGCGATGCGCGCGGGCAGCAATACGTGCACAAGACGCTCGCGAAGATCGTGACACAGCCGTTGCCACCCGACGTGCGCTTCACCGTGCCAGAAGAAGCTGTTGAGAAGGCAAGCGTCGGTGCGCTGTTCCGGGACGGCTATGCAGGCAAAACGCTCGCAATCTGGACCGTTTATCTGCTCAACTGGGTCGCGTGGTTCATGCTTCTCTCATGGTTGCCCACCGTACTCAAGTCTGCCGGTCTGCCGGCGGCACAGGCACCGCTCGGCACTGTGATCGTCAATGCCGTGTTCATCATTTGTGCGATTCCGCTCTCGTTTCTCTTGCCTCGCATGAACACACGCAATCTGCTTGGCGCGATGTTCGCTTCTGGCATCGTCATTGCGCTCGGCCTGAGTCATGCCGGCACGAACTGGGCACTTTTCTTCGCTCTCGCGGGGGCAGCGGGTTTTGGCATCGGCGGGCAGCAGATTGCGCTGAACTACCTGATCGCGGGCGCGTACCCAACGGCTTTGCGTGCCACGGCAACGGGGTGGGCAATCGGTATGGGACGTGCGGGTGCGATCGCGGGATCTGCGATCGGCGGCACGTTTCTGTCGTGGGGAGGGCCTTCCGGCTTTTTTCTCGCACTGGCGGTTCCGCTCGCGGGGGCTGCGCTTGCTGTGTTCAGCCTGCGTCTGGATACGGCAAAGGCGGATATCGCCCTGTCGCCGAACGACTGACTTTCACCGAGGCTCGATTCGAGCGCCAAGTGTGACATGCCGATGTTTTTGAACATCCCCATGTTGAGCGTCCTCCCGCACGCACCGACGCTTGCAACGCTGGCGCAAGGGGCCACGGTCACACGTGGTCCATGGCGACTTCCCACATGATTGACCGTCGTGCCGCCGTCGAACACGCTCTATGAAGGCATGACCGGTCAAGCAGCATTCAATTTGTGACGCGTGACCGGGCGAGTACAGCAACTGCACGATCCGCGTCGAAATCGGGATTTACGTAAATGCCCACCGCCCTTCTAATTCGGGGCAATGCGCATGTTGCCAGTGAGGCGAAACAAAAAAGGCGAAATCGTTCCAACGGCAGTACCGTGGTCGTTGCAATTGTGAATGGCCAGGCGCGTGCTGGTGACAGCACGCGCCTGCACGACGATCCGAAGGGCTGCTCCACGAAATGAGGCGAGTTGACAGTCAATCCTCTAGCAGGTTGCGGAAATACACCCTCGGCGGAAGCGGCGCTCCTCGATTTACGCGCCCGCCGGTCGCAAACTTTCGCATTGTGCAATCGCAACGCGAATTCAACGTTCTTTCGGCGGCTTGAGGCTATTTT
>NZ_JAYMRY010000083.1:0-8546 GCF_038900695.1 Paraburkholderia sp. JHI2823
ATGATCCGCAAGGGACAAATGCAAGACGATCGCGTCGCCCGAACGGTTGCCGAGCAGTTCTACTTGCTGGCTATGTAAGCAATCCTATGTACATTCACTCATTCGATCTACCATCGCTATCGCGACAGAACCCCCGAGGGGCGCACCAGCGTCAGGCGCTTTCGCATCCACTGCCGTCATCTGCTTTCCCTCATATAACGATTGGTCAAGGTTATCTCGCCATGAATGACCACGCGGAAGTCTGCCCGCTTTCGCGTCGGGCAATGTCTCAGCCCGTATCCCGACCATTACAGCCGGGCGTTCGCTTTCTCCGCGCTCCTCTACCCACCGCGCCAACAGCGTTCCTTGCGGTTCGCCTGCCGTTGCCGGCAGCGCGATGGGCTTACCCTGTTCCGCATGAATTTCCGAGCGGGGCGGACCCTTCCTATTCGCCGGCGGCTTGTCGTCCATGGTGGCCCAGTACACGAGGACCACTCCACACCGCGTACCGTTTTGGTCCAAGCCTGTCAGCACGTTTGGCTTGCTACTGGTGACGACGTTTATCGGAAGTTCACATATGTTGGTCGTACCCGCCCATCCCTTGCTCCTCTCCGCCTTCGTGCTGGCAGATTCCGCCTCTCCTCGCGGTTCGGCGTACCGGTTGCCCAGTGGCTACGTTGTCCCCAGAGCTTCACACCGAGCTGTTACCGGCTCGGCATGTCCGGGTAGGGAACGGTTGATGGAACAACCGGTTTCATCAGGTCATACCTTCTCCAGTGAAACAGAAACTCAAGCGACTTTCAGGTCGCACATGCACATCCAATCCAACGTACACCGTGCTATCGTTCTTCATGCTGGCCTCCGTGGTGGAAATCGCTGGGTGTGGCCCTGTCCACACCGTGCGGCTCTGGCAGCGATGCTAACCCGCGTTTGATTCGCCACGCCAGGCCAGCCCCCCTGCCTCACGGAAAGTCATACTGCCTTATCCCGCTGTCCGACTTTGCGCGGCCACCTATTTTTTGCTTTCCTGGTGCGCTATTGTCGTGCCACGCCTACGGCTCAATGCCATGTGGATAAGACGATGGTCACGAGCGGTGAACCCGGGACCGCCAATTGGAATATTTGAGCGGTCACCCCTCGGCGAAGCAACGAATTCGGCATTGCTCTGACTGAATGCCAATTCAATTCTTTTGATGTTAATTGTCTTGTACCTCTCCTAAACGCGAGGCAAACTTCTGAAACTGTAGGAAGCGTTAGTTCCATCGACGTTACGATAATAGATTCGTCAACTTGAGGCCTAACCGCGAGTACCTGTTTGCGCGGGCCTTGCACCCCAAACACGCTAGCGTACATGAGGAAAACCCATGGCCCGGCCCAACAATCCCCCACTCCCGCGCCCACGGCTACAATTCATGCTTGCCAGAGATGTGAATGCTCGATGTCTGTTACAGAACCAACAGCATATAGACCGCAGCCGCCCAGGGGGGACGAGTAGCACGAAAACCGCGTTATGCTGGTCAATCGTGACGAAAGGCGCAGCAAAAACCACCGCCGCATTAAATCTGTCACAGGCAGAAGGAATGCTCGCTCATTTAATCAATCGGACTCATGCTGAAATTTATGAAGCAAAATAATGCTTTGCACGGGTCCAATCGTCCGGCGCAAAATGGGCACCACGCGGAAATTCAAGCCCCCTCTGGCCATGATGGCCCGGAGGCTTCGTCTGTCGCAGCCGAGCGGATCCTCGACGCAATCCATAAACTTGCTCCAGCCATTCTCGCGCGTGTAGCCGAAATCGAAGCCGAGCGATGCATGCCGTCCGACCTGATCGATAAATTGCGATCGATCGGGGTGTTCCGCATGTTCGTGCCACGCAGCCGTGGAGGATTAGAGTTAGATTTACCTTGGGGACTGGAAGTGATCCGCGCGTTGGCTCGGCTCGACGGCTCGGTCGGCTGGACCGCGATGATCGGCATTTCATCGGCCATTATAAGCCCTAGATTGCCGAGACAGACGTACGATCTGATGTACCAGGAGAAGCCGGACATCATCATAGCTAGTGTATCCACGCCTGGAGGCATCGCCGAGAGAGTGCCAGGTGGTTGGCGGATCAGCGGCCGTTGGCCGTTCGCCAGTTGTTGCCGCAACGCCGACTGGATGGCGGGTCTCTGTGTCATGTCGGAAGGAGGAAGGCTACTCCTCGGACCGGCAGGGGATGCGGGACCACCGTTGGTCCGGGTAGTCGCCTTGCCAGCCTCGGCTTGGCACATTGAAGACACCTGGCACGCTTCTGGCCTCAGAGGTACCGGCAGTCATCATATAGCCCTACAGAACGTAATCGCACCGGAGGCCAATTTTTTCGACTTTCCGGCTGGGGCATCATGCGAACCGGGACCGCTTTATCAAGCTTGGCGGCACCTCCAGTCGGTGCTTATTGGCGCGGTCTGCGTCGGTATCGCCGAGGGCGCGTTGTCGGATGTTGCCGAGCTCGCCCAAAGCGGCAGGCGACAACTTCGAGCGCCGGCTCGTATGCGCGACTCGGAGATGGTCCAGGTCGAGCTGGGTCGAATTGAGGCAGATGTGCGTGCAGCGCGGGCGGCCATGCAGGTCCAGGCGGAGAGTCACTGGCGGCACGCCCTAGCCGACACGCTGAATAGCCAAGCGCTGTACAGCGAGGGCATACAGACTGGAATCTGGATTGCGACGATCTGTTCCCGCGCAGCGCATGCCTGCTTTACCTTGGCCGGCGGTGTCGCAGTGTATGAATCTTCACCACTTCAGCGGCGGCTGCGCGATATTCAGGCGGCTGCGCAACACGCCATGGTCCACCAGCGGCACTATGCGGAAGCTGGTCGGATGCTGCTGGAGCGGGTCGCATGAACGTCAAGGTCGCACAAATGGCCATAGAACGCATCGGGAAACGGCAGGAAGCTTTAGGAGTGGCCTGCGTATCAACCTTCCGCATCGTCATACCCAGCGAATTCTAAGCGCACCAACCAACCTGCAGATCGGTCGGTTTATTTTATATATGGTTAGTTGTCCGATTCGACCGGCAATGCTACCCCTCGCAAGCACAGCGAGACCGCACCACGACTGTTAAAAGGCGCAACAACGATGCAGAGAATTCAGCTTGCCCCAAACTACGAGATTTCGCGTGTGATCCACGGAGGCTGGCAACTCGCGAGTGACCACTGCACACCCCGAAGCGAAGATCCCGTGGCGGACATGGTGGCCTTCGCCGATGCGGGAATAACGACTTTCGACTGTGCCGACATCTATACCGGAGTCGAAGAGCTGATTGGTCATTTCAGAAAGCGCTATCGCGACCTGCGAGGGGAGCAGGCCCTCGACCGAGTCAAGGTCCATACCAAATTTGTGCCGCATTTAGACATACTACGGCGCATAAGCAAGTCTTATGTCGAGAGAGTGATTGACCAGTCACTGCAACGCCTCAACCAAGAGCGGCTCGACCTCGTACAGCTCCACTGGTGGGAATACCGAGAGCCACGTTGGATCGAGGCGGCGCTGTGGCTCGATGAGCTTCGCCGCGCCGGCAAGATTGACAAGATCGGCGGCACCAATTTCGACACTTACCATATGCTGGAGATCGTGAATGCAGGAGTGCCGTTTACCTGCATGCAGGTGCAGTATTCGCTTCTCGACCGACGTCCAGCGCGGCGAATGGCTGCGGCGGCGGTTGAGTACGGTATCCCCCTCCTGTGCTATGGGACCGTGGCTGGCGGCTTCCTCGGCGACAGATGGTTCGGCGCACCGGAACCGACATGGGAGCTGGAGAATCGTTCGCTGACCAAATACAAGCGAATTATCGACGGCATCGGCGGCTGGGATCTATTCCAAGCCCTTCTGACTATGCTCCGCCAGATCGCGGACCGGCACGGAACCGACATCGCCACGGTCGCCAGCGCTGCGATGCTCAAACGACCGGGTGTAGCGGCCGTCATCATCGGCGCGCGCGACCGCTCCCATCTGGCCTCGAACGTCGCCATTTCCGGTCTCAGCTTGACCGCCAAGGATATGGATCTTATCTCCGGAGTGCTGGCAGAAGCGAGGGACCTCGAGGGCGATGTCTACGGGCTGGAGCGCAGCGATAGGAACGGCGACCGCATCCGCAAACTCTGATTCACCTGAATCAAGGCCGGTATCCCGATGTAAATTGGAGAAAGTTGAGTGAGAGACGCATTACCGCCTAAGTCGGCCTTAGGCATCTTGGACGACGATGAGTTGCGCGATTGGACAACAAGCGGACCGCGTCATGCAAGCCGAAGCCTGTCAACAGCGAGGCTTACCCTCTGGCGCACCGTCTTACCACGCATTGACGAATCCGTTCTAGTCGAGCGTCGCACAGCGCACCCGGAACTTCGTCTCGGCTCTCTTCCTATTGAGCCAGGTTACTTTGGGAGAGCGGTAGCAGAACGTTACTTCAAAGCCAGCGAGATCCTAATGGAAGCCATCAAAGGTGGCGCAATTTCATATCGGGACCACCCTTTTCAGCTGGACAATGGCCCTGTGACTGATGCCCCCCCAACGACATGAACCGCCACCAGAGGAGCAGAGTCTGCTGGCTGGGGCCGCTGGAAGCGGCACAAATATCGCATCTGCAGCACCCGCGTCGCGCTTCGCAATACGGCCCTTGGAACGCGAAGACCCTAGGTACATCACCAGGAAGACGAGGGCGTATGGGTTGCGAAGGCCGCGTCACTCAATCGAAATGAAAGAGTCTCAAGGAGGCAAAATGGGTTACATCATAAAAACGGATGACAGTGCTAGACTAAGACTCGGCATCCAAAGCCGGTTATACGAACAGTCCAGTGTTGACCTTATAAGCAGAGCCGGCACACTCCGCGGAAGGAAGATCCTTGAAGTTGGCTGCGGTAGTGGCGCAATGACACTGCATCTGGCACGCGCGGCTGGACCTCAAGGAACTGTGACGGCAATCGATAGCAGTCCCGCCCAACTAGATGCGTCCCGCGAATTGGTAACAGAAAATGGTTTCGAGAATGTCAACTTTTTCGAAGGCGACATTAATTGCCTAGATCATCTGGATAATTTATATGATTTAGTCTATTGTCGGATGGTGCTCCATCATGTGGCGGATGCTGATCACGCGATCCGTGAGATGGTGAAGTCGGTCTGCCCAGATGGCTATTTGCTATGCGAAGAACCGGTGATCCATGACGGTTCATTCTGTTTTCCACCGTCCGAAGCGATCGATGAATTTATAAGAATATTAAGATCCTGTTTTTCCGTGAACGGCCGTGATTACAATATAGCCTTCCGTATGGAGAGTGTCATCAGGAATCTCGGTTTGCAAATTGAACATAGCCGCTTACATCACCCGTTACTCAATTCACGCCAAGATAAATTGCTTTACGCGATGAGCTTGAGTGACCTCGCGCCACAGATGATCAAAAACGGAATAGTCGATCCCTCGTCAGCTTCTGAACTGCACGAGAAACTAGTGCATTTGTCGAATTCTGAGACGACGATGACGTGGGCGAGGATGCACAGCGTCCTGGCACGGAAGTCTAAGTGGCCAGTTCAAAAAAACCTTGATGGTCTGTTAACTTTCGCGGCGCGATGTTAACCTCAGTCGTCCAGAGAACGGAGACCGAGGGGATGCAAGCGCCGATCATTGACGACGAATTGTGGGCACTGATCGAACCGCTACTGCCGAAATCCAGACGCCGAAACAACGAGCGCCGCGGACGACCCCGTGTGTCAGAGCGGGCGGCGCTCAATGGCGTCTTGTTTGTGTTACGCACCGGGATACGGTGGAACCACTTGCCGTCCGAACTGGGGTTTGGGTCCGGGGCGACCTGCTGGCGTCGTCTCGACGCATGGCAGAAGGCAGGCGTCTGGAACAGGCTGCATGCATTGCTGCTCGACAGGTTGCGCGAATCCGGACAACTGGACCTCTCATATGCTGCCGTCGATTCATCGTCGGTACGAGCCGTTGGGGCGGGCGAAAAACTGGGCCGAACCCCACGGATCGCGCGCGCCCTGGTTCGAAGCACCACGTCCTTGTAGATGCCAACGGGGTACCGGTCAGCGTGATTCTGACCGGCGCAAACCGTAACGACGTCACTCAGTTGCTGCCGTTGGTCGATGCCATCGCGCCGATTCGCGGCACGCGTGGCCGACCACTGCGCAAGCCAAAAGTCATCTACGGCGATCGCGGCTATGACTCCGACGCACATCGCCGGCGCTTGCGAGATCGTGGCATCAGGCCAGTAATCGCGCGGCGTCGAACTGAACATGGCAGTGGCCTGGGGAAATTCCGCTGGGTGGTAGAACGAACTCACTCGTGGCTCCGCAATTTCCGTCGGCTTCGCATTCGCTTCGATCGCCGTAGCGACATTCACGAAGCATTCCTCAAATTCGCTTGCTCGCTCGTGTGCTGGAATATACTCAAACGAGCGCAGTCGGCTGTTTGAACTGGCCTCTAATGGTACAGAACGGCATTATTCAAAGGCTTAGAGACGGTTTCATAAAATCGTCGGGCTTGCTGAATGGTGTTCCGGCAGATAACCCAACGGGCAGCTTAGAAGGCGCTTTGCAGCTCTGTCAAGAGCTGCAAAGTGGAAGAGAAAAAGCAGGGAGAACAGGACGAAATGCAAACCAGTCAAGGTTTCTGGCAAACGCTCGTAGTCTCTTGGTTGAGGCAGCCGAAACTGCGCTCTACCACCCAACGACGCGGCAAGAGTACAAAGCCTCCATTCGCCTCCGGCAATTTGACCACTTGAAGCTCGATGCCCTCATCTCGCGCGGCCTCTTCGGGCTCTTTGCCGACGTAGCTTTGGTCAGCAAACGCGATTTTCACTGTCTTCCCCGTAGCCTGCTGGACCTGTCGCGCACAGTTCGCCAACCCGTGTACGCTCCTTTTCACTGGCCAGCGTCACATGCTCTCCAGCGGGCGCCAAAATGTACGCACGGCCATATGGCACTTACTGCCTTTCTTGAACTTCCACCAGTCACAGCCTGTGCGTGGACCACGCTAGCACTAGGACTGCAGCGTGCGTCCATCGAGAATGACCACACTGGACTGACCCCGGCGACCGTGCGTCACACGGATAATCAAGCGCAGATCACTGACCATGGATTTGAAGCAGCCCGAGGTGCTGCGTCTACTGGTAGACAATTCCCAAGGCGGAAAGTCATTGTGGGTTACCACAGTCTGGCTTAGTACCGCTGCCTTCTCCCTTCGCATCGGAAGCCGGATTTCGACGAAGCAAAAGAACTGATTCTCGAAATATCAACTCCACAAGTCTAACGGACTCCTAGTGCCTGACTACCAAAGCATTCTTGTTTACTACGACGGATCGGAAGAAAGCCAGCAAGCTCTGAATCGCATTCCCGAGTTGTGCTGGCAGCGAGCAGGGTGTGAAATCCACGTGCTCGCCGTTGCCGATATTTATACTGCACTCATATCGACGACTGGGATCGTGACCGACCTTGCTTATTTAACATATTTAAACAATACATCGCAGTTACTGGACAACGCGCTTTGTCGCCTGAAAAGCGAAGGCATTAGGGCGAACGGCTATCTTTATCACGGTACAGTGGTCGAAAGTATCGTTCACTACGCAGAGCGGTTGAATGCTGGCTGGATTGTGGCGGGATTTCGCCCTCGTCAAGGAATTTCAAGGCTATTGCGTGGCCGCCCTTGGCAATTCGATTTGATCGAACGTTTGGTTAACCGAATGGTTGTTATTGTCGCTAAAACATGACGCTAGCATGTTCTTATGCTTCATCGGATCGTCAATTAGATTCAGTGTCTTCCGCCGTGCCGCGCGAGAGAATTCAGCTATCACACAGATTCCACCTCTCAGGTAAGCGTTTCTGCTGGCGGATCGAAGTCGGGAGTCACTGAATATTTCCGCTAGTCTCGCATGGCGGCGAGTACGGCTTTGTGCGTATTGAAATCTAGCCGGAACATTGAGCAAGGACGAGTGCACGGTCCGCAAATGCCACTGCGCACCAATGTCGCCGCTCCGCGTCCGCGTCGCGCGGAATTTCGAGGGGCCAAAGCATCCCGAGGGCTTTCTTCCCAAGCAAGCAGTGGTTGAAGCCGGCTATCGCACCGAGATAACTGTTAAGCAGTTAAAGTCGCCCCGACTATTGTGAGAGTCGGGGCCGAATTTGAACTCGCTGGCTACGCGGTTGCCGCGAATAGACATTCTCATCCTTCCCAGGACAATTTGGGATAACTGGCATGATAAAGCAAATGCCCACGGCGGGGACAATTGCGAGCCTCTCGAACTACTGCCGCAACGCTACCGCCAGATCCTCGGGCGACGCTGGTTTCAGGAGATAACTGTCGAATCCGGCCGGCGCACCACGAGCGCCGGTCACGGGGCAGTGACCAGTCAATGCGACGAGTCGGGTCGACGCACATCGCGCCAGCTGCCTGAGCCGAGCCGCTAGGGCGTGTTCACACTAATTGTGTTTGATCGTATACTTCGGTGATGGAAATCACCGAAGCCCAATATCAACGGATCGAGCATTGCCTGCCACGACAGCGGGGCAATGTCAGCTTGACGAACCTG
>NZ_JAYMRY010000084.1:0-8335 GCF_038900695.1 Paraburkholderia sp. JHI2823
TCGTCATTCGTCGCTCGGCTTTGTATCGCCGGTTCAGTTCCTGCAAGACTGGATCAAAGCTCAGCAGACCAAGGATGCTGCCGCGTAACCAGAGGCCTCTGGAAGGCGAAAAACCGAGGGAACCTCAAATCTTCGGTTGCTAGTTGCAACTTGAGAATACCCCCTTCAGTAATGTGCGGTTTGATATCCAGTATCAAGCCGACGTCGACGCGGTCAACAGTGTTGAACGTCGTCGGATTAGTGCCGCTGGTGCTGGAGAGACTAGCGTACGTTCCAGTTGTGATCGGCACGTTGTTGCCGACGATAATTTTTGCTTCTTGGTTATCTAGCGTGATGAGGTTAGGCGTCGAAAGTACGTTCGCATCCGACGTGCCGGCAAAGGCTTGCAGCAGCGCACCAAGCCCCTTCACGCCTAAAAAAATTCCGCACCACGCCGATATTGAGCCCCTGCGACAATGCCGCGTTCATGTTCGCGAGACCCGCGACCCCGCCCGCGAGCACGCTGCTTACGTTGATGATGCTGTTGCCGGTGCCAGTCGAGAGATTGGTGCCGCTCACGATGGTGTCATTCCCAAGCTGCCATTGAATTCCGAAGTTCGAGCTCGTATTTGAATTCAACTCAACGATAAGTGCTTCGATGTAGACCTGCGCACGTCGCGTGTCCAACTGATCGACCACCACGCGCAGATTTCGATAAAGTGGATCTGGTGCTGTAATGATCAACGAGTTCGACGCGGCATCGGCTTGGATCATTCCGCCTGCCGGATTGGCTTCGTCGCTGTTCGTGTTATTGTCATTGCCGAGCAGGCTAAGGGCACTGTTCTTGCCGTTTTAACCCGCGGATGAGCCGCCGTAGGACGAAGACGAAGAAGACGAAGATAGTGCGGCGGGCAGTGGCGGCGTGCCCGACGCACCAGTTGAAGAATTGTTGCCCCCCGACGAAGAGTTGGCGTTCGAACTAAACGAATTGGCGTCGCCTGCGCCATCGGTTGAGCCGCCACTATCACCCTTGCCGAGCATACCGCGCAAGGTTTTAGCAAGCGTCACTGCGTCTGCATTTTGAAGCGGTACAACATGCATGTTCCGAAGTTGTGTGGTCGGTGAGTCAAGTTCCTGCGCGAGCGTTTTGGCGGCTTTCAGTCGCGCTTCGTTCGATGCTCGCATCAGTAGCGAATTTGTTCGAGCGTAAGCAGTGACGGATACCTTCAATGTCGGATCGGAGTTGCCAATCGCTCCTGGATCAAGTACCGTGGAGAGCCGCTGCGCGGCATCTAGCGCGCTTGCATTTTGCAATGGCACGACTGCCACATGTTGGTCGGCGGTATCAATACCTGCGATGATTTGTGCAATCCGCTGGACGTTATCCGCGTAGTCGGTGACCACAAGTGTATTATTTGATGGATAGACAGCCACCGTGTTGTTGGGCGAAATCAGCGCACGTACGACAGGCAGGACATTGATAGCCGACTCATTCTTTAAATGAAAAATCTGCGTAACGACTTGATCGCCGCGCGCGATTGGCGTGTTGCCCACATAGGTAGGAACGCCCTGTGATTTAGCATCAGCCTCGGGAACGACCTTCAGCACGCCATGGTCTTGGACCAGCGAAAAACCCTGCATGCGGAGCGCCGATTGCAGAGTTTTCAGTGCACGGTCCCCGGCACCGGATTCTCCGAAACGACGTTGATCTGACCCGTTACGCGTGGGTCAACGATGATCGTTCTTCCCGTCGCAGCTCCGATTGCCTTCGCCACCTGATCGATTTGAGCGTTGACGAAATTCAGAGTCACTTGCGCGCGCGCACTCTGCGCAGTGATCAATCCAGCAAGTAAAAGGGCCACAGCCGCCCATCGGAGCATCTTACTATCTCTTTTCATAAAATTGATGTGTGTTCGTACCGCGACTCATACAAGCACCAATATGATTCGCCCACCGACTTCAATTGTCAGGCCGAGCCGGCAGGGATTCACGCAGACTATCAAGAGAGATGTGCCGCCCTCCGTCGGCTTCCTGAAGAACCCTGAACACCTTTTGCTCAGCGGGGGTGGAGATGACAAAGTCGTTGTACGCATTCAGCAGAAGATTTCGATAAACCATGAATAAGGTTGCATCGTGATCCGCGGACAGGCCTTCCGCCTGTCTAATGTACTGGAAGAAACGCCTTAGTATATGTAATCGACTTACGTTCACCACCTTATCGTCATATGAGATGGCGAAGAATCGGAAGAAGTCCTCAGCCGACGAAAGCTGGTGCAGCTTTTCAATCATTGCTTTCACGTGGTTGCTCCGTATCTGACAAAGTTGGCCGCGAAGCCGCCCGTAGCGACGGCGACGAGTTTTATGCCATCGCTAAGCGCTTTCTCGTTGACGAAGAGTCTTAGCTCGCCTGTGCCTTCTGACTTGGCGATCGACGGCAGGCAAGGTTCATGCCATCCCACCTAAACCTGAATGATGTTTCTAGCATTCATCGCCATTTTTGATGACCATAGGTGGGCCGGTGTCACGTCGCCTTGTCTGAATTGTCTGGATTCAGACAGCGCGGCACGTTGCGCGAAGTGCATCCGACCGGCTTCGACTATCAGCGAAACTTTACTGAACGTGAATTGGGACGTTGCTGGCGCAACCCAGTCTGCTCGTGCCAACACGAACGGACTTCGCCGCCGGATAGGTACCAGCATCACCTGTCTGATGATGGATGTAGGATAAGCCTACCTTTTCAAGCATTTTGAGTTACAGCGTTATCGCCTGCGTCGATAAAGCTTCCCTTAACACCTTGAAGCTACGCAGTTCCCGTACTCCTGGCAGGAGCAACAATTGTGCAGCATCTAACCGGTTGAAGCTCTCATTGCCGCGTGCACGAACGAGCAAGAAATAGTCAAACTCCCCGCTGACAGCGTGGCACGCAACGCAGCCCGACACTTTCTGCGCCGCTTTCTCGAATGCGGCAAACGCCTGGGGCGTCGAGCCGTCCAGCACGATCCCGATTACGGCGAACATGCCCGCGCCGAGGGCCTTCGCGTCGAGCAGTGCGACGACTCTTCGTATCAGCCCCACCTCCTTGAGCCGTTCCACGCGCCGCAGGCATGCCGGTGCACTGCGTTTCACTTTCGCTGCAAGGCTGACAATCGATAGCGAGGCGTCTTGCTGCAAGTGTCTGAGGATCGCGCAGTCTACGGAATCCAAGGCGGCCATGTCCTTCTGCGCGGCGACTGGATGCGCTGTCAATTTCATTGCACTCATCTCCCATCCGACGAATCAAAACCATTCGAAAAATGTATCGTTGTTTCATGCGTTGTCCGTGCAACCCGCCTTCCCGAGCGAGAGTCGCTCGCGTCAAACCATTCAATATCTGCTAACTTAGTGCCGCTATACAGCCCGCATTCAATGAGCGTGGCGCTAGTTTCTCTGTGCGCAGGACTAGCGCAGTCCAACGTCGAATGTAGACGTCCGTGATCGAAAACATCAACTGGTCAAAGAGAACGTCGTTCGACACGCGATGAGTCCCAAGGCACGCGCCTCGGATCTCGCTCACTTGTTCCCCATGGCGCGAGCAGATCTCCACTGCGCCGTTCCGAACATCGCTTCACTCTTGATAGCGACCTCAATGAGGCGAGTTCAACAGCGTGAATGATTTGGCTTGTCGGTTGCGCACTCGCCTCAGGGAAACTGATTATGCGGCTGAGCACGAGCGCTGTGGCTCAGTACTTGCTTTCCTTGCTTGTGTAGATGCACATCGTCAAGACGGATATCGTTCTCTATTAATTTCCCCCAGGAAGATCCATGATTTCCCAACGATCAAGCATATCGACAGAAACCCCGTGTGAATTTCTGACGCTCACGGCCCGAGCAGCAAAAGAAGCCGCCGAGCTTGTCGCACAGAGCCACGAAGAGCCGCTGTATATTCGGCTGCGTGCCGAATTTCGTGCTGGAGGACAGCTAGAATACTTTATTATCCTAGTTGACTCCGTAAGCGATTCCGACACGAAGGTGTTTACACAGGGTCTCACTGTATTCGTTGACGAGACCAGCCTAAGATATTTTATCGGCGCCCAGATCGACTATGAGGAAGATACCCCGCTTCCCCGCTTCGTGATTGAAATTCCGAGTGTATCAACATCTTGCGGCCGCAGTGAATCATTTTCCTCATGTCCGCGCTGACATCGTAGCATGCGGATATTTATATCGCTTGCACGAGGTCTCGATGCAGAACAAAGATGGCGAATCGGCAACGCGCGGACCACCGAATGGATGAGATTCACGCAATCGTCGACTAGTTTGCGCGCTGGTATCAAAAGTACCGGAATGAACGCACTCACGGGTTCATTCAGTCACCTAACACCCGTTGCCATCCATATGTGAGTACCGCCGGGAGACCAATCACGCTGGCATCAGCCGGCGGAGCACGAATCGCAACTGCACTGGATCGACGCCATACGTGGTGCGCCATGCTGTCCTCCACCATTACCAACCAATTTCCCTCGGGCACTGAGGCGCGTGGCTCGACAAACCCACGCTTTCTGGCAACATTAAGCTCACAAGCTTGCATCGAAGGGGCAATTCGACGCGCAAGGAGGACGCGCGAGGTCCGATCTTGAATAGTCGCAGTAGAATTGTGCTCTACGCCTCACTCCCGCTAGCCTGTTCGACTTGATTGAAACGGCCGCTCAACTCGCTGGAAATGCGCCGCACCTCAGTCTACAACGACAGTTCGAAGACGCAACGTTCACAGCGATCAAATTGATCGGGATCGAGCTGGCGAAACGCCTTCGCGAAGCATTCGGCGCTGTGGCAACTCGCCGCAAAGCCAAAGTCAGGCGTATCTGCGGATCGATCCAGTCGCTATAGGGTTCGCCGGCCGAGAGGGTGACCCTGAGCTGTTTGACCGAATGCGGCAACATCGGAAGCGAGCGGGCGAAGAGAGATGGAGGAGTTTGCGAGGCCGCCAGCTCTGTCATGCCGACGGGGGCGGCAGAAGAAGAATTCACGCACCGCTGCGTTTCGAAATGTGCCTGATAGTGGTGGATCATCAGCGGTTGATCCCGGTAAGCTCATGAATCCGGCACGGGCTCATGCCGCGCTCGAGCAACGTGAATATCGTGCTTTGCAAATGCGGCATAAAAACGTACACCACTTGGCCTCCTTCTTCTTCGAAGGAGCCAAGAACCGATGCCTTGCAACATCGTCCGTGGTCGCTCAGCCGCTTAGCGCGGGAACGTCAGACGTGGGGGTTTGAAATGCCCGTCGCCTGGCAATATAGTGCCCGCTTGGGCATCGCGCGCACGAGGCATAGGCAGTTCGTGTCTCTAGGCGCGTATCCGTCAGCTAGGCAGCGCGAAAGACGCGACTGCTTCGCGAAGAATCGCGACTTGGTCCCTGAGCGAATGCGCAGCCGCAGCGGCCTGCTCAATAAGTGCAGCATTCTGCTGCGTCACTTGGTCCATTTGGCCAATAGCCTGGTTTACCTCCTCTATGCCTTCACTCTGTCCGCGAGACGCATCACTGATCTCTTCCAGGATTTCATTCACGCGCTGCGCCGACGCGACGATATCTGTCATCGTTGAGCCGGCGTTGGCGACGAGCAATGCGCCTTCTTCAACGCTGACTGTCGACGTCCCAATTAGCGCCTTAATTTCCTTCGCCGCTGTTGCTGAGCGCTGTGCGAGGCTTCGCACTTCTGCGGCTACTACCGCAAAGCCCCGCCCCTGCGCACCTGCCCGCGCCGCTTCGACGGCCGCGTTTAGCGCGAGGAGGTTAGTCTGGAATGCGATTCCGTCGATTACTGCAATAATGTCACCAATCTGCCTTGAATTGCTCGTAATGTCTTTCATCTTGTTGATCACGTCGTCGACAACACGGCTGCCGCGGGTCGCGATCTCTGCGGCTTTGCTCGCCAGATCCGCAGCGATGGCCGCGCTGGCGGCGTTATGCTTCACATTCGCAGTCATGGCATCCATACTCGATGCGGTCTGCGCTAACGCCGCCGCTTGCTCCTCCGTGCGCTGCGACAGGTCCGTATTGCCAGCGGCAATTTCGGCTGCTCCCACATTGATATTCTCGGCACCGTGGGACACTCGCGAAATTGCATCGATGAGACCGCTTTGCATGACGTTCAGCGCACGTAATAAGCTCTCTCGGTTGTGATGCATGACAGGGACGGGAAAGGTAAGATCGCCGCGCGCCATGCGCTGTGTGGCCGCAACTGCCACTTCCAAGTCGCCGCCGAGCGAGTGTCTTATGCTGCGTAAGACGAGCAACATTAAAATAGTGGCGACGGACCCGAGGGCGACAGTGACTCCGATCCAGCGGACGAGTTCATTGTAGAACGCTTTTTGGACATCATCCATATACATGCCGGTGATGAGAATCCAATCCCACGACGCGAACCGGAGCGCATAACTCGTTTTAGGAACAGATACTTCACTCCCGGGTTTGGCCCACAAATACTCCACGAATCCGCCCTTACTCTCATCGGCCACGTTCACCAAATCGACGAAGAGGTGCCTGCCAGCCTTGTCGGTGAAGCTTGACATGTTCTTGCCGACGAGTTCAGGCTTGAATGGATGCATTAGCGCGACTGACTGAGAATTGATAACAGTAAGGTAGCCATCTGTGCCATACCGAATCGACGAAAGCACTTCCAAGGCCTGCTTCTTCGCCTGATCCTCGGGGATCGCATGCTGCTGCGAAAGCTGGTAGTAGTGACTGACGATCGAGTTGGCTTCTTCAATCAACAATGAGAGTTGCTCTTGACGATCTGAGATCGTCTTAGCCCGGTTCTGCCACGCACCAAAGAAGATAATCATGATGATCCCAACCCACAGGATCATGATTGTCGAGGTTAGTTTTCTATTGAGCGTCATGGCGTAAGTCTCTTTATATCGCAGAGCCGCTGCCTTCGCAACAGCATGAAGCGTCGGACTAGTCGGGCTATTCATCCATGTAGCTGTCCAACAACTGATTCAAAATTGCTTAGCTACACCTAATGCCGTGTACCTGGCACAAAGGGCTAACGGCAGGTCCGCGGTATGAGACCGCACACCGTCAGCGTCACTTCTGATGCAGCGTACGATCACTGATATCGACCAATTTCTCGAAAACTGCTGTCATCCAATTCTGATTATTGCGTAAGGATTCATCTGGCTAACTGCCCCACTATGTGAAGGTTTCGTGTACTACTCTTCAGGGCTGCAACGTGGACGTGGCACCCAAGGCTGCGTTGGACCAACCTGCGGCAATCACGCTCCGAGTAGGTCCCTCACGATCCACTTGCGGGTAGATTTGCATTGCCACGGACATACTTGGACGCAGCGCCGCCTCGACCAGCGCGTTTGCCCTTCTCGCCGCAACGCTGCCGCCCGTCGCGGCTGCTCGAAACGCCCTGCAACTCAGTGTCATGCTCTGACATACGCGTGCACTTCCCGACTGGCAAGCACTTGCCGGCCTCGCCGAGTGTCACTGCGTGGACGTCATTAATTGATTGCAAAAGGGGCCGATGGCCGCAACGGGGGCCTCGATGATCGGCGTATTGATGGCACCGCAGGATGGGCCAGGGAAACCACATTGCGGGCTCATGGTCTCTCAGGCGCCGGTCCAAACGAAACAAATTTCCGCAAACCTGGTACCGTCGAGCTTTTTTCCCCGGATGGCCGATGAAATCGGAGCAGGTTCGAAGTGTTCGAATATCGACAGGTCCTGGCGCGCGTCCGCTCACCCAGGGCAATTCCGACCGGGTCACCGCCAGCCCACGCCTGATGGGGCGTGGGAAGCTACACTGGACGGACGTCTCGAACTTTGGGTCATCGAGGTTGTCCGTGCCGACAGAAATTGCCCCGGGGCTTTTGCACTGGCGCAACTATGCCGGAAGCGATAACTCTCGTCCCCGGTTTAACTGACGTGGCAGTGATGCGTGAGCCGGTCCGCCAATGCCTTCGCCATCTCGCGTTGTGGCACACGCGGGACCATTCGCCGAAGTCGAGATTGATGGTAATCGCCCGCTCACTTGTGTTCGTACGGCCGGCCGAGCGGATGGAAGAGGAGCGCTCCGCCGACCCGCCTGAAGGGCTAAAGTTCGACGAGCATCACCAGCACGGCGCAGTACACCCAGCCGCAATCCGCTCCACGCGCCTCTCTTCCTTCTCCGGCTCCACGCGCAGTGGCGAGACCCACTGCCGATGATGCCGCACACGCCAATAGCGGTCACTAGCCCAGTGAACCAATGAAATTGCACTGATCTAATAGTGCATGGGCAAAATGAATTTGAGTGAAACCGAGCGCGAAGAGCTGATGTCGATGCAGCGCAGCCGCACGATGGCAGTTGGCCAGGTGAGGCGTGCGC
>NZ_JAYMRY010000085.1:0-8212 GCF_038900695.1 Paraburkholderia sp. JHI2823
TCACGGCTTCAAACTCCGACAATCAGGTGTTGAATGTGACAAGGCAGAGAAGAGCTTTGCCATCCACTACATTGCCGATTTACGTCCGGCGGACGGCGACACGCGTCGCACTTGAACTGGCCTCTTACTGCAACAGAACCCGCGGTCATGCTCTGCACCTGAAAGTCAATCGTTCCATGTCTCTTGTGCAGTAATGCCGTGATGGCCGTTGTCGTGGCATTGAGCTGCGCGGTATCGTTCACCGCTACCGTGATCCATTTCAGGTGGGCGATATCCTGTTTCGTCCAAGTGGTTCCATACACCGAGCTCGTTGGCGAGATCACCAGGCCCGAGATGGGTGCAGTGATTGCCGTGTGGTTCAGATCGGCCTGATCGGAAACCAAAGTCTGTTCGGTCTTTTCGATTTGAGCGCTGATCGAGGTCAACGTCGCCTGTGCGGACTTGAGATCCGACTGGCTTTGCTCCAGGGCTTGCGCGGTCGCCGCCCCTTTTTCGACCAACTGCTGGTTGTGAGTGTAGGTCCATTGGGCGAGATCGCGCTTGGCGATCCACATCTGAGATTGCGCCTTCAGGGTCAGCGATCTCCGCCTTGTCCTCGCCAACCTTCGCGGCGTAGGCGACAGGATCGACCTGAGCCATGAGTTGACCCTGCTTGACTGTGTCGCCCAGCCCCACCGTGAGCTTCGTCAGTTGTCCCTCGACCTGCGAGCCGACATCCACGTACTGACTTGGCTCCAGCACACCGAGGACGGACACTGTGTCTTGAATTTCCGCTTTCCTGGCGATTGCAATCGCATACTTCGGCTGGCCAGCGTGATGCGAATACCAGATCCACCCGCCAGTTCCGGATCCGGCGATCACGACGACCATAGTGGAAATCGTGGTGAGTCTTCCAAGCCGCAAAATGAAGCTCCTATTCCTGAATTACCAAGCAATGTCGCATTGGCGAGCGCGCTGCTGAGGATGAAAGAAGCGCGACGTTATCGCGTCAACCACGATGTCTTGCGCACGGTCAACGCAGCGTAAGGCAGGATCCAGGTGAGCCCGAACAGGGCGAAATATGTGTAGAGGATCCCGAATGCGAATTCCCACGAACGCTCGGAGCGTAGAAAATAAAGCGTGTTGAATAGTGCGGTGACCGCAATGGCGATGATCAGTCGAATTAGCCCAGCCGTGCAGTGAATACTCGACAATATCGGCAGCAGGAGGGCATATCCCGCCAGGCTCACTATCGTTCCAACGACCATGTCGTAGAAGGCAATCAATCGAGCGGTCGCCGGGCGCTTCCAAAGGATGCGGAAGAATCGGTAACCTTCCCGGATCTGGCTGCGCCCCCATCGCAAGTACATCTTGCACAGCTTCTGATATGTCTCGGGAACGATGGTCTTTACCACGGCGGTGCGCTGGAAAACCGTGTCGTAGCCCTCGGCCAGAATGTAGTTCGTCAGGGAGCGGTCCTCCCCGAACGTGCATCGCACGCCGAGAAACGTTTGACTCTCCCAGTCTGGCAGGATGCGGCGTGCGAGGTCGGTGCGATAGGCGGCCAAAGCCCCCGGGCAGCACTGGACCGTGCGGTAGGTCGATTGCACGCTGCGAAGAAAGTCGAAGGCCAACGTGAACTGCACGTGCAACATCCGCGGTAACAATCCAGCATGCCGGTTGAACGGAATGACCTTGCCGGCGACCGCGCCGACTTTCGGGTCGCGGAATGGCCCCACCATTGCCAACAAGGTGCCGTAGTCGATGATGCTGTCGGAATCGACCGTGATCGTGACTTCGCCGCGAGCGCGCCGAAAGCCCTCTGCCAGAGCGGCGCGCTTGCCGCAATTGCGAGGAAACCGAACCGCCTGCACAAGATCAGGGTGTCGTGCCGCTGCTCGGTCAATGTGCACCCATGTGTCGTCGGTGCTTCCATCATCGACGACAATGATCTGAAGGCGATCCGCAGGGTATTCGGCGACGGCCACGGAGAAGATGGCTTTTTCGACCATGGCTCCTTCATTGAAGGCCGGGATGATTACTGTCAATGAGGGAGCGAGGGGTGCCGAGGCCGCGGGAACCGGTCGGTACATAAACCACAGCAGCGTGTGAGTGCTGCGGGAGGCCATACTGGCAAGAATGAGAAACAGCACACCATACTGGAGCGGCTTGGTCCAGTCACCTTCTTTGACAAGTGTGACGATCAGCACGAATTGCCGAGGCAGTGCGATCACGAGCAGCATCACGATGCACAACGGAACGATTGCAGCCAGTGATTCTTTCCAGCTCCAACACCTGCTAAGCAGGGCTCTGGCGAGCCAGGGTTTCTTAATCGATCGTTCGTTTTGCATATCTTAAATCTGCCTCATGAAGAGCGGAGAATGATTTTCCACAGTCGCACTCCTGCGAACGAAAAGAGATCGAGACGATGAGTCGGGGCAATGTCGGGAAGCTGTGCCCCATCTTCGATTTGGAACCGTGTCGAGCTCACGCCTTCACAACATTACCTGCGGCGATCGCACGGCGTGCGCAAACATTTCGCGTATCCACAACCAACGGGCAGTTCTCGACAATGAGCCGGTAGTCGACGTCATCGTGATCCGTGACGATCACAGCGGCGTCGTATTGGCGAAGCTGAGATGGTTCACAGGAAACCGACTTTAGGCCTTGAATGGCCGGATGTTCCCGCATTGGCGGGACCTCCGGCACGTGCGGATCGTGGTATTCGACGGCTGCGCCTCGCTCCGTCAACAGTTCGATTAGCCTGAACGCTGGGCTCTCGCGCACGTCGTTGACGTTGCGCTTGTACGCCACGCCAACAATCAGGATTTGTGCCCCGTTCAAACTCTTCTTGTATCGATCGGATAGCGCGGACAGTATATGATCCACGACGTGACGCGGCATCGACGTGTTGATCTCGCCCGCGGTCTCGATGAGTCGGGTCGTGATGCCAAAAGCGCGAGCCTTCCACGTCAGGTAAAACGGATCGATGGGAATGCAGTGTCCTCCCAGACCCGGCCCCGGATAGAATGCCATATAGCCGAACGGTTTCGTTCTGGCTGCCTCGACAACCTCCCAGATGTCGATGCCCATCGGCTCGTAGATAACCTTGAGCTCGTTGACAAGGGCGATGTTGACCGCTCTGAAGATGTTTTCGGTGAGCTTGACCGCCTCGGCTGTCTCCAGCGACGAAACAGGGACCGTCTTGGCTACGATGCGCTCATACAGTGAGCGAGCGACCTCCAGTGCGTAAGCGCTATCTGCGCCGATGACCTTGGGAATTCGCGTCGTGAGATATTCCGGGTTTCCGGGGTCTTCGCGTTCCGGAGAATATGCTAGAAGAAAATCGTCGCCCGACTTCAGGGCGGTACGCTCGAGAAGTGGACGTACGATATCCCGCGTGGTGCCGGGATACGTCGTAGATTCCAGTACGATCAGTTGGCCTGGTCGCAGATGTTGAGCAATACATTCGACCGTGTTGACGACGTATGACAGATCCGGCTCCCGATGGCGGGTGAGCGGTGTCGGCACGCAAATCAGCACGGCGTCAACATCGCGGATTGCCGAGAACGCCGTCGTGGCGAAAAACTTCTTTTGTGCGACGAATTTGGCGAGCTGGTCGTCGCTGACGTGCTGGATGTACGATTGCGCCGCATTCAGCATGGCCACTTTTTGCGCGTCGATATCCAGGCCAACGACGTTGAAACCACCTTCGGTCGCGGCCATTGCCAACGGCAACCCAACATAGCCGAGTCCGACCACCGCGACGTGTGCTTCGCGTTTGACGATACGTTGGAGCAATTCTCCCGTTGCTCGCGACGCCGGTGACGATTCGTCGTATGCCGCGAGGAGAGGGCGGCTTTCGAGTGTCGAGAGAGACTCGTCAAGAGACTGGATGCGATTTTGGGCTCGGGGATCAGCACGATCTACGGTGACAATAGCTTGCTCCATCATGGTTTCCTTTCAGCGAAATAACGCGATACGCCAGGTCGTTCCCGGGGGTATGCGAAGAGTCCGTCGGTGAGCGTCGAGGCGACACCATAGCGCGCGAGGATTTCGACGCGGACCACGATTTGTAAATCAATCTTGCATGCGGTTCCTCTTTACACGACGCAACAAAATTCCCAGTAATGGCCAGTTTTCGGCAGCAGCGGGCACACCGATCATGTCAACCGGAAGTAGCTATCCAGCGCTGGACTCGGACAACCCCGGCACGAACATGTAAAAGAGTGGGCTCGTTGATGCGACGGCCATCGGACGCGCGAAGAAGGTTGGGCACGGCGGCGGGCGATGCCCAACCACCCGGCTCCCGACACGTTTGAGTTGACGTTGACGCCCCGTCTGGGCCGGCTCCTTCACGGCACGGACTGACTGTGATGTAATACGCTTTAGTTTACTTGCAGATGTTTATCTGATTTATTAGTAAATTGCACATGTCTCAAGATGTGCATCTTGCATGTATCGAGGCCATTCGTCTTGACGCATGCATGCGACAGCACGCACACTCATCAAAGTGCCGCCTTACTACTAGGGTGGTTTGTTTCCAAAGGAAAGGTTACTCATGAAGATTCTTTTCGCACTGAAAGACAAGCTTGCGTCCAAGAAAAGCCTCAAGGCCTATGCTTGGTATATCTGGTACTAAGGTTTCGAATCGTCATCTGTTCTGATAACATTCCGAACCGCGTCCAGTGAAGCTACCGATCAGTTCGCCGGGCGTGGTTCTCTGCCCGTCCACCCTGCCTCACCGTTGCCGCCGTTGCCCATCGCCGACCGACACACGCGGATGACCGTATTTGCGCCCAGGCTCAGCGCGTTGATGCGCAATCATCCCGGCGAGGATCTGTTCCGGCTGGATGCCAACACTGTGGGGGTCGCCGGGGCCGAGTTGATCGACAGGATACTCAATGCCAGGCCGGCCGCCGAAGTCGAGCGCCCGACGTTCAAGCCGCTGCATGGTCGTTCGATCGCCCGCGCGCAAGCCTTGCAGCAGATGCAGGCGATCGGCCGCGACGTTCGCATGGCGTTGAAGCGCCCCATTTCCGAGCACATCGACTTCGCCGGTGCCTGGCCGCATGTCGGGCACGTCTATCTGCGCGACATGATTCTCGGCGACGATCCGCACCGGCTGCGCTTTCTGATGAATCGCATCCTGGAGCTGACACCCATGCTCACCTGGGCGGTCATCGCCACGGGGGCGGTGCGCCCTTTCAAGTTGCGCCAAGGCGCTTCCGCCACCGCCGCTTTTGTGGCAGCCGCGCCCAACTATGGGGAACGGCGCTACGCCATGGGCCTGTACAGGCGTACGGCCGCGCCGGTTTGCTTCACGATTTCCACCTTGGTCGCCAACGCGCTGTGGCTGGGCTCGCCGTTCGACGATCGCATGTCGAACAGAAACATCATCTACGAAGCGTTGCGGCTGCTGCCACCGTCCTGGAACATATTGCGCAATGCATCGCCTGAGTATCCCGCGCTCGATGGTCGGATCCGGCCGGGCGATGACATCCTGCTGCTGCCGCTGTTGAGCCACCGCGCCCCGGCCCTCTGGGAGGATCCCGACAGGTTCCAGCCTGAGCGTTGGGACCATCTGGACCCCGACGATCACCCCGGCTATCTCCCGTTCGGCCATGCCTCCGAGCGCTGTTGGGGGCGGCATATGGTAATGCCGTTGGCCCAGATGCTGCTCGACATCGTGCGCGGCAGCGGACTGATGGTGAGCCCGCGTCAGACCATGGCCGATGTGCGGCTCACCGGGCTGCTGGGGGTTTCGCAAGTGGATATTGTGCGTGCGTGAGCCTGCCGCGCGCTATTTGAGTATTCCACGGTGACCCGAGCGCCGATTCCACGTGCACCCGAGCACGGATTCCACGCGTAAGCGAGCAGTAATCAGGCAGGTACGACGCGGGATAACCCGTGGCACGCTGGACAATTTTTTGTCGAGCGGTCACATGAGCAAAAGGTTATCCATGCGGCAAATCAAGGAAGTCCTTCACCTTCACGCCAACGGGCAAAGTCATCGGGAAATCGCCTCGGCGCTTCGTTTGTCGCGCGCGACGGTCTGGGAATATCTCGATCGCGCACGCCGGGGTTCTGATAATCATATAGTCGGCCCCACGCCGTTGTGGTGAAGCGGCGGGCGTAGAGTTGAGGTTGCGAGGTAATCGGTAATTGACCGACGTCCTTGCGATCTCAGACGTCCTGATGTAAGGGCGAGCGCAGCGGATTGCCGGCGAAGAGCGATTTCCACATTCGCGGTGTGAGTTCATGCACGCGCGACGCCGGGTGCTGGCCCACGCGCTGCAGCACGTCGACCAGATAGTCATAGGGATCGATGTCGTGCAGCTTGCACGTCACCAGCAGGCTTTGCGCAATGTAAGCGGTAAGCCATGAGCGTTATAGAGCTCGCGTAAGTGTCGTTGCAGAATGCTCCTCGTTCAGTGCGATCAGGAGCAGACGATGAGGGCAACAGCAAAGCGAGAGGAACTGGAATCTGCATGGCGGCAACGGTTGGCGCGCTTCGCAGAGTGCGGACAGACGGTCAAAGCGTTTTGCCGCGATGAGTCGGTGTCGGAGTTTCGCTTCTATCATTGGCGGCGGCGCTTGCAGGGCCCGGCATCACCGCGTGGTGCGGATGTGCCCACCGGAGGCACAGCCTTTGTCGATCTGGGCACCATTGCGGCAACTGACACGCACATCGAGCCGGGCACGCTGGCGGGACAGGCGAATCTGACGATCCGCCTCGATCTGCCCGGCGGCATCGTTCTCACGATCGCGAGAAGCTGATGTTCTTCCCGGAACAGCAGGTGCGCGTGTTCCTGTACGGCGTCCCCGTGGACATGCGGCGTTCATTCGATGGCTTGCACGCGATCGCACGCCACAGCATGCCGGTCGATCCACTTGGGGGCCATCTGTTCGCGTTCATCAACCGTCGTGCCACGCAGATCAAGGTGCTCTACTTCGATCGCAGCGGCTGGTGCGTTTGGGCCAAGCGGCTCGAGCAAGGCCGTTTTCTGGCCAACTGGAACCGGGTGGATACGCGTGAGATTGATGTCACGCAACTGAAGCTGTTGCTGGAGGGAATCGAGGTCATCCGGCAGCGGCATCGTTACCGGCACCCGCAGCCGCAATCACCTGTGAGGCCCTCGCCATGAGGCATACCTTGCCCTATGATGATGGCCATGTCATCGACTGCCGCCACCGGCGAGACCATCGCTGCGCTCACCGCGCACGTGGTGGCGTTGTCGGCGCGATGCGATGCGGTGCTACGGACTGCTCGCCAACCCGGTGCGCCGCGCCAGGATCGCCAGGGTGCGCGATCTACTACACGTGGCACCCGCGATCAGCCCGTCACCGGACGACGCCACCATCGAAACCCGGCCCGTCTTCATCTGCCGGCACTGCGGCGCTCCGATGATCGTCGTCGACATCCTCGCGCGCAGCGCCCCGATCCGTGCACCGCCAATGCGCCGGGATCAGACATGAACTCCACGGTTCCCCGATATCCGAACCGACCGTCGGCTTTGCGGCAACGCGGCCCACGAACGGACGGCAGTATAAGCCTTTGCATCATTTGCATCATTTGATTTGATACTCGTTTTCTGGCAACTGCAACCAACCGTGTGGCACCATTTGAGCTCCGTTAGCTCTGGTATGGACTGTGTTTGTGTGCTTGGAATCAAGTGGGTTCTGTGCGGCGGGCGGGCTGGTCGCCATGCTAATGGGCGCAGCGGTGCGGGCGCTGGAACGCAGCGTCCATGTCCTGCAGATCTGCGCGAAATTCAAGACCACTGAATTATGGCCATGGATGACAGCCTTTTCTCGAAAAAATAGTCTCCGGGCGTCACGCGTAGTCAGGCCTCAACGTCAAGCGCATTGTTAATCCGTAGAGGCCGTGTGTATGGGCTATGCGTGACTGGTTGCTGCTACGCCATTCGGAGACAAGTGGTGGCACGGTGGGTATTGCCGTGGGCAACATCGCTGATGCATCGATGACTTTGTTTTTCGTGGTCACGACGGTACGCCGCTGCGCGTCACGATGTGCTGATAAGCCTTGGGGGGGTTATTGGTCTAGCAGCAACGGTCGGTGGGTATAGCGTTGCGCGGTGTAGGCAAAGCCGTCGAGGCGGTACAGATTCTTCTCTGGCAGTCTGGTAGGTGTTCCGCTGCGCGCCATCTTCGTTGAATTTTCGTAGGTCACTATGCAAACAATCTATTTCGGCAATCGCAAATTCCCAAG
>NZ_JAYMRY010000086.1:0-7275 GCF_038900695.1 Paraburkholderia sp. JHI2823
ATCGAGAATGTAGTATTTGAGTATCCACGATGGCACGATCAGGACGGGCTCATGCCACACGGTCGGCGTCAGTGGTTCGTACTGGATCAGTTCGATCAGCGCGGAACGATAGACGACCTTGCCGGGCGTGGTTGCAACGTCGCGCCCGAGTTGATGGGGGGCGAACCTGCGGATCGAACTGCCTGGTATGCGGCCCGCGAGCAGATCTTCCTGATCTTCGAGCCAATTGCGCGCGCCCTCGACGAAGTTGCGTCCTCCCGTATTGACGATCGCCCGCAGTACCTGCGGATTGAGCCACCAGCAATTGGCGGGGGACAGCATGTCAGTGCATTGCCGCGCAACGAAGTGCATGACCTGTTCGTTGCGTGGGGAAACGCCGCGAACGCCGGTGGTCGCTTGCCCCCAGAACGACTCTACATGTGCAAACGTATCGCGCAGCGCATTGAAGGGCCAGTGGCTCCAGCCCGCGTCGTCGAAGCGCGGATCGCCGTTGCCAACGTGCTCGAGTGGCTTGCCCATCATGAGCGATTGCCAGTATGCAAGCACGCGAGCCGCGAGCGCGTAATGCTTGCCCGGCGAGCAGGCGAACTGGAGTGCCCAGTCGAGCCACGCCAACCCGAGCGCGGTAGGCGAACCACCAGCCGAGGCGCGTGCGAACGCCGCATAGACCGCTCTGTCGACGCGCGTCAACGCGACATCGAATGACGTTTGCGACCCGTCTTCCCCGGAACCCGGCCCAACGGCCGATGCGGCGGGGAGTGTCGTCGGCACGGGGAGGGCAGGCGATGTTGTCTTGATGGCTTCCATAGTTGCGCGCGCCTCACATCCCCCAGCATCATTGCCTGGCGGCTGGCGACGCTTGACCGGTCGCATGCCGCGTTGTCTTTTCAGTCGAGGAAACAGCAGCCAGATCGCTCCTGGCGACCTCCACCGCCTGCTCGTAGCTCTTCTGCATGGTCTCGTTCAACGAGCGCGTCGTCTCAACCGCCGACTTTCGTGCGCTGAAGGTCGCTTCCGGGCCGGCAGGTACATTTTTCGCGATTTGATCGATAAACGTCTGGACCTGCCCCTTGCAGGCGTCCACCTGAGTTTGCGCGTAACGATTGAATTCGGCTTGGGCGGAACTCGCGATATCGAACAGTTGGAGCATATTCGATGCCGCCGTATCTTGAGTCGGCTCGGTCGCCCTGGCTTGGGCCGGGATGGATCGGCCCGGTTCGCTGGAGCGAAGAACACCGAGTGCAGTGTTTTCGGCCTGGGCCAGCATCGAGCGGGCAACTACGAAAGCCAGCTGGGTGAGCCTTTCAGCGGCATTGACCATTGTGACCGCCAGGTTAAAGAGGGCGTCGACACTGGCCATTTGAACTTCGACAATCGGCTGGATCATGACTTGTCCTGTCAGGAAACGATGCCGCTGGTGATGGCGGCACCCAGCGGTTGCCGTTTGCGAACGCGGGCCGGCCGCTCCCTTCGCCCCTCGATGGGATTTTGACAGCAGAATTGTCGATTGGTGTCCGGTTGACCAGGTCAATGATCGCGCACAGTTTGCGAATGACGCAAGAGAACTGTCCCAGGAGGGATAAATCAGACTTGTACATTAACCTGTACGTAGCGGTGCGATTGCCGATATACTTGAGCAACTTACAGTACAAGTTGAGGCGGTCATGCGAACGATACATTTTTCTGATGCTCGCGGGAATCTAAAAACCGTGATCGACCAGGTGGTCGACGACGCGGACGTGACGCTGATCACGCGACGTGACGCGCCGAACGCAGTCATCATGTCGCAAGACTATTACGACAGCCTCATGGAGACAGTTCACCTGCTCCGGTCGCCAGCGAACGCCGCCCACCTTGAACGCTCAATCAGTCAGCTACGGCGGGGTCAGGCAGCGGAACAAACGCTGAATGAGGGCGAGGGCGAATGACGACACGCCGTGTGCTTTTTACGCCCGATGCGTGGGAGGACTACGTCTACTGGCAAGGCCAGGACCGCAAGACCCTCAGGCGAATCAATCAGCTGACCCGCGAGGCACAACGCACACCATTTGAAGGTATCGGAAAGCCCGAGCCGCTGAAGGCGAATCTTTCCGGATTCTGGTCACGTCGTATCGACGACACGAACCGCCTGGTCTACGAGGCGGATGGCTGGCAAATCAGCATCATTTCCTGCCGGTATCATTACCAGGCCTGAGTGCACCTCGCCGCGAGCCCGCTGGCCGGAGATGCGGTCGCCGCCCGTATTTCGATGGGCACGTCGCATTCGCGAGAATGTCGCTGTTCAAGGAATCTTCAGATTCTGATTTTGCCGATCAGGGGTGACCGCTCAAGCCGGGAAGGCGGGTTACAGCCCGAGCGACGACATCAACGATCCGCCCAACCTCCAGCGTGCTGAAATCGCCTTGACAAAGGACGGTAAGAATCGACGATCTGGACGTCCCCGCTGAGCAGTTGGTCTCTGTAACTGCCTTCACGGATGCCGGGATCGAGGCGCTCAAGGAACTGGTTGCCGAAGAGAGGCAGTCTGGCGGGACTGGGCAGCGCAGGTAGATAGGCGCTGAGCAGGATGGGCGCCTCTTGCACCGTGGCACGAATTGGAGCCCTTTGGGCGAATGGGCAAGCCTTTCCCAATTTGTTATGCACCGGCCCATCCACTTTTTCTGTGCGTAACCACCTTCGCAGTAACGTCATGCGATAGGCCCGAAAGGCAATGGAAACAGGGCGCCAGGCTGCACCGCCGAAAAGAGGATAACCAAGGATAACGACGGCCATTGGGAATCCCGCGTCCGCTCGAGCACTACTGCGCTACAACCCCGGCTCGCTGGCCGGGCTCCCGCATTCCGACACGGTCACAATAATCGACAGGAAGGCAGGAGGACGAGGGTGGCGTCATTGCCAATCCCGAATACCAGTCCAACGCCCCCGGCCGTACAGATGTGTGTCAACAATGGAAAGGTGTGCCCGCAACATGCGGACTTGTCATCCTTCGAACTAAAGTCCGCGAGCTTCGTGTCAGTCACTGCAATGCGTTTCTTGATGAGGGTCATGCCCAGCTCTGGGGTGGTCACCGGCGGATAATTGCTGCGTCACCCTGACGCTTACATGAGTCGAAGGACGATCCTCTGGAGCATGGCCGGCAGGTCGCGTCGTGTATCGACCACGAGGTGAATGAAAACGGTGTCGTCCCGCACCTGGTAGATGATTCGGTTCTTGCCGCACAGGGCCTGCCGGAAACGCTCATCGACGAAGCCTTCGAGTTCGGCAGGCATATGGCCACTGTCGGGATACCGGCGAATCTGCGTGATGGTTTCCTGAATCTGCGCCGATGTCTGACGCCAGGTCTCCCATCCGAAGGTGCGGACAAGGTAACTTCTCAGTTCGTCGATGCCGATCCGCGCGGTCGGCAGGACGCGGTACTTCAGCAGCGGGGCCGGCATCAGCGAAGTTTTTCCTGGCGGTCGAGTTCGTTGAGCTCCGCGAAGAAGTCGTCGCCGTCGACGTGGTCATCGCGCTCGATCTGTTTCTGGCCGATGGCCAGGATCTTCAGCAGCGCAATGGTCTGCTGGGTCGCTTCGTAGGTTCGCACGTCCTGGACCACGAGTTTCGCCTCGCCGTTCTGCGTGATGATGAGCGGCTCTCCCGAGTCGGTTAGGTCCTTGACGATCTGGGCGGCTTCGCTTTTGAGGTAGCTGATTGGCTTGACGTAATTGGCGAGGTGCATGGGGCGCTCCGTTGGGGTCAGACAGGACTGAATATAGACCGTTAACGGTCAGATCGCAACACTCAAGTTCGCGTTCCCCGACATGCGCGGTTTCTCGCCACGCAACCTGAAATACATGCGCGCGCTTGCGCAAGCATGGCCGGATCCGGAATTTGTGCAGCAGCCTGCTGCACAATTCCGTGGTTCCACCTTTGCACCTTGCTCGACAAGGTCAAAGGTACCGCGCATCGCAACCGGTATGCTGCCAAGGTGCTCGAACACGGCTGGTCGCGCAGCGTGCTGGCCATGCAGATCGAGACGGCCGCGCACGCGCGCGCTGGCAATGCGGTCACCAATTTGCGGAGCGGTTGCCGCCACCGCAATCCGATCTCGCGCGCGACGTGCTCAAGGATCCGTATATCTTCGACTTCCTCGGCTTGACCGAGAACGCCCAGGAGCGCGACATCGAGCGTGCGCTCACCCAGCACATCACGCGCTTCCTCCTCGAACTGGGCGCCGGCTTCGCGTTCGTGGGGCGCCAGTACCGGCTGGAGGTGGGCAGACGAGTTTTTTGTCGATCTGCTTTTCTACCATCTCAAGCTGCGTTGCTATATCGTCGTCGAACTGAAAACGACGCCGTTCAAGCCCGAATATGCGGGCCAGCTGAACTTCTACCTGTCCGCAATCGATGCGCAGGTCAAGGCGCCTGAGGACCAGCCGACCATCGGCCTGCTGCTGTGCAAGGAAAAGAACCGGCTCGTGGCGGAATATGCGCTGCGCGGCGTGGCCAAGCCAATGGGCGTCGCTGAGTATCAACTGATGCGCGAGGTGCCGCCCTCGCTGGAGACTGGGCTGCCGACCATCGATCAGATCGAGGCCGAACTGCGTCCTGACCTGCCGGACGGCACCGTGTATACATCGCCGGGCGACGCGCGCGCCGCTTTCACCGTCAGGTACTAGCGTCGGTGACCGCCACATAGACCTGGCGACGCTCATCCTCGTCCGGTATCGGGCTGCCGTCGGCACCGCGCAGGCGGAAATCATTGCCCACCTTGACCCGCTTCCATCCTGGACGCGAGAGATAAAGCTTTTGTGTGCGAGTCCGACTCTATATTTTCAGCCAGCTTGGATCTTCCGCTGCGCGTCCTATACTAGGTATGAGCCGCGCGGAAGCCGGCCCTGAAGCAGTAACGGACGGGAAACCGTTCAGTGGGGCGCGGTAGCGGGGCCACGGAAACGCCTGCGTGAACAACGTGGGCGTTTTCTTTGGCGGTTCCCGGCCGCGTGGCGCAGCGGGCGAGCGACAAACGCGGCGTCCGTTCGACCGTGCCAACCCGCTCAGCCCGATGCAGGGCCCCCACAACAATTTTCACCGTGACGGGCCGGCGCGTTCTAGCGCCGAAGATTGGAAAGCCGCAGCAGCTCGTCGCGCAACGCCGAGATATCGAGGACATGCTGTGCCCGGGTCATGGCCACATAAAGCAGCCGGAGTTCATCGTCGTCCGGCATCGGGCTGCCATCGGCACCGCGCAGGCGGAAATCGCTGGCCACCCTGACCCGCTTCCATTCGAGTCCCTTGGCACGGTGGACGGTTGAGATCACATAGTCAGCCGCGTCTTCCGTCGCCGAGCGCTGCGCCAGCGCCCGCAGATAGCCGGTACCCAGCTCGTCGACGATCCGCACGACCGGCAGCAGGTCCTGACCAAATGCGCTGCGCGCGAACGCCTGTGCGTCGCTCCAGGTCTCGAACAGCGAAAACGCCGCCGGGCGGAACGCGCGCTGGCCGGCCAGCAGCCGGTCTGCGCCGTCAGCGTAGGCGAGGATCTCGGCCGGACTCATCCGGATCGCCGGTCGATGTCCCGCCTCGAGTCCTGCAGCGAACTGCCAGATCGCCGTGATGTTCTTCCGGCACAGGATCGCGTCGACCGGCGGTGCCAGCGCGGAATCTTCCACCATGATCGAGCCGATGGCTTCCTGTCCCCGGATGGACGTGCGCTCACCGAGCAGTGCAAGCAGGCGGCTGGCGAGCGCCGCGAACGTGGCGCCACAGCGGAACGATTCCGTAAGCGCGCACTCGGGCGCGTCGATCTGCGCCATCGCATTGACCGCGCCCCGCCGTTCGTAGATCTGCTTGGTAAGGGTCGCCCACGTAGATGATCTGCGCGTGGCGCTGCTGGCCAAGGACCGAAAGCATCACCCCGTCACTGTCCTGCACCTCGTCGAAAAGTAGGTAGTCGGCTTCGATGCGTGGCTCCGAGAGCGCCCAGAGTTTCAGGAGCACATCCGGCGAAATGGCGCCCACGGCGCGCGCTGCCGCACCCTCTTCCCACAGGTGTCCGATGTAAGGCAGCAGATACGTGCGCAGTTGCGCGGCCACCGCTTCGTCGATCTTTTCATCGACAACAATATGCCGGGTTGCCGGCTGGATATCCGCGGACCGGCAGAACCTGTCCCGCCCGTCGGCAATCATCCGCCCGATCTCGAAAGGCGCAAGCTCGACGGCCTTGCCCGTCACCGTGCGCACTTCCAGCGGGCCAAGCCCGTAACGCGCCGCCAGTTCATGCGGCGGCTCGCCCTGAAGGCTCACCCGGCTTCTCAGCGAAGGACTCACGCTGGCCCACGCCAGCGAATGCATCGTCCGCGAGTCGACGTGAGGCGAGAAACGCCGGGCTGCATTTGCCGCGATTTCCCGGTTGAACGCGAGGTACATGCGTGACGCAACCAGACCCATCGAAATGGCGCGCCGGCCACACAACTGTTGACAAGGAACGAGGTATCGCGACGGCACTCCGAATTGCGCGTCTTGAGATCCAAGTCGTGGCACATGCGCCATTATCGATAGCACAATTCCCGAGAAGGCTTGCCCCGCCAAGATTTGCCGGCGACAGCACCGGCCGCTGTCCTCCTCTCTTCTGCCTTGGCCGCGGCACATTCGCCCATTCGCCGTTAACGATGGCACATTCAGGGCCCAGGCCGCCTTCGAAGACGGCCCCTGGCGATGGCACAATTCAACTGGAGTCCTGCTCGGCAAGGGTTTGCGGACAGAGCCGGCCATATTCCTCCTCTTTCCTACTCTTGGCCGCGGCACATTCGCATTGACGATGGCACATTCAGGGTCCCGGACCGGCGGCGAAGGCGGCCTCGCGATGGCGCAATTCAACCGGAGCCTTGCCCGGCAAGGGTTTGCAGGCGACAGAGCCGGCCATTTTCTTCCTCTTCCTACCGGCATATTCGCCATTGACGATGGCACATTCAGGGTCCCGGACCGCCTTCAAAGGCGGCCCCTGGCGATGGCACAATTCAACCGGAGCCTTGCCCCGCAAGGTTTTGCGGGCGACAGAGCCGGCCGTTTTTCTCCTGGCCGCGGCACATTCGCCATTAACGATGGCACATTCAGCGTTCTGGGCTGACTTCGAAGGGACCCCTTACGATGCCGCAACCCCAAAGACCCTAGCAGGTTGCGGAAATACCCCTCGACGGGCAGCGGCCTTCCACGATTTACGCGCCCACTGCCGCTAAATCTTTCGCATTGTGCAATTTCAACGCGAATCAACCTTTTTAAAGCGCTGTGAGGC
>NZ_JAYMRY010000087.1:0-7033 GCF_038900695.1 Paraburkholderia sp. JHI2823
CTCCGTCTCGGAAATCGCCGGGTGTGGGCCCTGTCCACACCGTGCGGCTCTGGCAGTCATGCTAACCCGCGTTTGACTTCCTACGGCAGGCCAGCCTCCGCCTCACGGAAAATCATTCTGACTTACCGAGTTCCGCGTAGTTCGCACGGATGGTTTAGGTTCTGCCTCTCCACCGGTGGCGATGGTGTCCGTGCTGCCCGATGGAATAGCGAGCAGACCCGCCACGGTCCCTTTTTGGGGCTGGCCTATCAGTGTCTTTGGCCCGTTCCGAGTGACGGTGTTTATCAGCAGTTCAGGTACCTTAACCTTGCCATCCAGCCTAGCGCCCCCTCCGCGTTGACACTCGCAGAGGAACATCGATCTCGCGATCTTGGTACGGCTTGCGCCGGGCTACATTGTTTCGGAGGCTTCACACGAGACCGTTGCCAGTCCCGCATGCCCCGATAGGCTACGGGCGACGGAACGCCCGGTTTTGCTCCCGCCGAACGTCAGCGGTAAAACCACGAACTACGCGACGTCACGTCGCACATTCCGAACTCGGCCATCCGTCGGCGCAGGTAGGCCACGATGCTCTCGCGCTTTCTCTCATCCATCAGTTTTTCCGATCAATAACCTGGCATTCCGCAGGTAAATTGCAAATCACGTGCCGCCAGGATGCCACGCGACACTGCTGCACAGGCGGCGGCGAAGAGGTAGGTACTTTTGAGCCGCGCAGTGCCGGGAACGGCGCACGGAACCTGTCGCGACTGGTTGGTTTTCAACCAGTATAAGTCAACCCGAAAGCGACGCCTGGTTTGCTTGCGCACCTTCTGTCATCTTTTGTGGCGCTCGTAATTCATCGTGCGGAACGAACTGAACATCGGTCACGCGAACGGCGATGTGCGGGTACGGGTCTGGAAACGGGAATTGAATACATTACCGCGAAGCAGCAAGCGCGCGGTGTCGATTTTCAATTTGCAGTGACGTTGAAATCGCCGGGCGCGGCACGTTCAATTTGCATGAGCGTACTGATAAAGTCCATAATCACCACCGCGACGACGGCGTCAATTCTGACGGGCAGACTGAACTTCGAAGTGCCTGGAAGATAAGCCAGGAAAGTTCGCGGATCGCATGGACGGTAAACCCAACAAGGGAGGAATAGAAATGGTTACCTTGGACGCAATCAACTCGAAAATTGCAAAACTCCAGAAGCAGGCAGCGGCGATCGCGGAAAAGCAGTCGTCGGTGGGGCTGACCAAAATCCGTGACCTGATGCACAAGCACGGACTGACTGTCGCTGACATTGAAGGCTTTGTCGCTAAACGGCGCGGTCGCAAGCCCGCGGCTACCGGTGCGAAGGCAGCGGCAAAAGCTCCGCGTGCGAGCGCCCATCACGTTGCACCCAAATACGCAGATCCGAAAACGGGCGCGACGTGGACCGGCCGTGGTCGCGCACCGGCATGGATCCGCGATGTCAAGGATCGTTCGAAATTCCAGATTGAAGCCGGTGCAACGGCGAAGAATGCTGGCGAAAAGGCGGCTCCAGCGAAGAAGGTGGCCGCGAAGCGTGTCGTCGCGAAAAAGGCGGCGAAGACGACGGTTGCCACGAAGAAGGCGGCCCGGGCAGCGGCGGCTCCGGCAAAGCGTGGGCGTGGACGCAAGGCTGCAGCACCCGCGAAAAAGGCTTCGGCACCACGCAAGGTTGCAGCCGGAAAGGCACAGGCCGTAACTGAGGTTGCTACCACGCCTGAAGTCGCAGTAGCGTAAAAGGTAACGGGGTTACGGGCGATACAGTCGTAGGTGGCGGAGCGAGTGGCGGCAACGCTGCATTCGCGGCCCGCTACGACTGATCACTCAGGTCCCCCAGTGCGTTGCCTTGCGTCCGGTGACGTCCGACTATTTCCGTGAGCAAGCGCGGGCAGCGCCGCCTGCCTTTGATCCGATGCCCCAACGTTTCGAGCTTGTTGCCCTGGCGTTGCCAGCTGGCTGTCCACCG
The DNA here is from genome assembly GCF_038900695.1 of Paraburkholderia sp. JHI2823. Taxonomy (NCBI): domain Bacteria; kingdom Pseudomonadati; phylum Pseudomonadota; class Betaproteobacteria; order Burkholderiales; family Burkholderiaceae; genus Paraburkholderia; species Paraburkholderia sp. JHI2823. Next base: position 1,976 of record NZ_JAYMRY010000087.1, read on the forward strand.
GAGTCGGTTCCCCGGCGGTTGGCCGGCTGATCTCGGCCGCCTGGCCGGGCATGAGCCGCGCGCAGCTCGTGGACCGTGCCCGTCGGCTCGACATGCGGGCGTCGCTGCGGGTGCAGCCTGGTATCGGACCGGATGGGTTGACGCAGTTCGGGCTCACGCTCAGGTTTTCGGATGGGTGCTTCGAACTGATCGCTCATGTACGTCGTGTCATTCGTCGACGCACTGGCGCACGACGCCGGAAACCGTCACTGCCTCCGGCGCGCGACGCCAGACAGCAAACCCTTTTCTGATTTTTCCCGAGACCGCACAACGACGCGGGTCGTCATCCAGGTGTCACTGCAGGGAAGGCACTGCGCTGAGAATCCTGAGATTGCGGATCTTGCCAATTGACGGTGAGCGTTCCACGATCAGGCTGGCGATGAACTCAGGCAACAGGGCGCGCGGCACGTTCGCGGGAATATCGGTCACGACCTGAGACGCCACGTTGGCGATGAATTCGTCCGGTGCAGACGCGAGGCTGTGTTCGTAACTGACGCGAAATTCCATGTTGATTTCGTTCGGGGACGTAGTTGCCGGAAGCGCATTTGGCGTGCGCAGGGCGGTGCATGGTTCTGCGGGCAGTGTAGCGCGGGATAGCGCTGCATTCGCTATCTTGAGCGCGATTGAATTGCCGGTTGTGAGGGCTTGCGCGCTTTTGCCCGCGATTTCGTTCCTTTGCGATGCATGTACGGCGGTTTGGTCGCCGTCTATGGGGGCTGGTTACCATCAGGTGCCGGGAATATCCGTATGACGTTTGCGTGCGACTCTCTCACGCCCGTGCGTCGTCATTCACCTGCGAGCTTTAATGCACGTGTGCTGACTGGCGTGCGTATCCGGCATATGAGGCACGAGACGCTACCTTGCAACCTGGAGGTGGCTGTCGTTGGCGCGTGTATCGCGTGCGGCCATGTCGATCAGCTTTCCCAGGTGATCGCTCGCCCTCACAACGATCTCCATCCGGGTCACGCAGAGCTGGCGGTCGTATTCGTTGACCACGGCAGTGAGGCCCTCGATCAACGGTTCAGGCACACGCCAGACTCCGGTCCGATCTGCCTCGTTGAGCACCTCTCCGAGGCCATGCTCAACGCGTTCAATCTCCCCCATATCAAGTTGCCCATGGCCCGCCCGGGTGATGAAGCCTGCGATGATGATGACCTGAGAGAGGAGATTGACCAGCGAGCGGTTCGCTTCACCATTGCGCAGACGCTCAAGCGCGATCCGTGCACGCAACGCGAGATCCGCGGCTTCGCTGCGGGGCATGGGGAGAAAGAGCGACTTTGCGTGCGTTCCGGTAGTTGGCCGACGCGTGGATCGAGAATTCTTCTTGTTGGGCATGTCCGGTAGCCGGTTGATCTGGAATTGACACGTCATATTGGGATTACCCGTCGCGGCATCAAGTGCGCCCCTGTTTTCAGTTTGCGCACAACTGATTTTTCATGTCGGGCTCGGACTGCTGCGACTGTTTTCGCGGGGCGCTGACAGTTCTACAGCTTTCAGTAGATCGTCGTCGATACCTGATCCGACTTCTGCCAGAGGAAAAATAACGGGGGCAGAGCGTTACCCCGCCATACTGCCGGAAGGGCTTCTCCGCGCTTGGGCAGGAGACTCCCCAAAGCTTTAATGCAACTAACAGTCAATGATCAGACGAATCTCAACTACCGCCTTCCGGCGGCAGCAAGGGAAGTGCAACAAGATCCGCTCGAAGCGTCGATGACGCTGATGGCCGGTCCAGCAGGGTTCCTGATGACTGCTGGAGCGTGAGTCGTCCGGTGAAAAACCGGCGAGCGGTTCAATGGCCGTTTCGGTTGTTGCGGTTTCGAATATTTCGATTTAGAATGCGCGGTGTTGAGTCAGGAGCCGCTTATGAACACCACCATGCACCCTACGACGCTCCCTTCGGAGCAGGAAGCAGAACTCGCCAGGACGTCAGGCAGGGACCTGTCGGTTGTACTGTCGAGCCGGGCAGAGAGCCAGCAGTTCGACTTCAGGGACGACAGGGGCGAGGTTCGCACCGTCACGCTGCCGACGTCATTTGTCCGGTTGATGGTCGACGCGCTCGCGGAAATCGGCAAAGGCAACGCGGTTTCGATCATCCCGATCCACGCGGAGCTGACCTCGCAGGAAGCGGCCGATGTTCTTAATGTCTCCCGCCCGTACCTTATCCAGCTTCTGGACAAGGGCGAGATTCCCTTCCGGAAGGTGAATACACATCGGCGCATCCGCTATGACGACGTGATGGCCTACAAGAATCGCGTTGATGCCGAACGTCGTGCCGCGCTTGAAGAACTTGCTGCGCTCGATCAGGAAATGGGACTGGAATAAATGGCATCAAGCTTCACCGCAATCTATGACGCCTGTGTTCTCTACCCCGCAGCGTTGCGCAACCTGATGATGCATCTCGCGCTTACCGATCTGTTTCGCGCGCGCTGGACGGACGTCATACACGACGAATGGACCCGTAACCTGATCAAGGACCGCCCCGATCTGGATCCGTCAATGGTCTATCGTACGCGTGACCTTATGGACAGGCACGTTCGGGATGCGAAGATCACCGGTTATGAGCCACTGATTCCTGCGGTTCAGTTGCCGGACCCGGACGACGCCCATGTCGTGGCCGCGGCCATTCACTGCCATGCGTCGACGATCGTTACGCTTAACCTCAAGGACTTTCCGTCTGATGTGCTCGCGCGGTTCGGCATCGAGGCTCAGCATCCCGACGATTTCGTGGTCGGCCTGTTCAACCTGAACCAGATGCTGGTCCTGCGGGCAATGGCGGACCACCGGCGCTCGCTACGCAATCCCCCGAAGTCGGCCTATGAATACCTCGACACGCTCGCGTCTCAGGGGCTGACGCAGACCGTCTCAATTGTCAGACCGTACGTCGCGGCTATCTGACAGGGATTGGGCACGCCACGCATCCGGCGCGGCCCTTGATGGATGTACGGGGAATGGACGGCGCACACCGCCGGAACGGCCACTGCCCGCGTCAACCCCCATTACGGAGCAAGTGAAAAAGCACTCAATTCGGGAGTACGGGTCAGCAGCGCCTGGTGATCGAGATACAACGCGTAATCCGACTTGATGACCTTCCTGACACCTGGCGCATACCAGCAGGTTTCGGTGAAGGGTGCATCGTACAAGCGACCAGGCTGCGTGGCGTTCACCCCATGGCTGACTATTCTGTCGACGTCAAATGAACCGGCAAGTACCTGTACCCGATCGAATGCAACGATCTCATCGTGGCCGCTGACGTCAATAGTTCCGACCGTGAATCGCCGGACATGATGGAAGTTCCAGCTCTTTCCCACGGTCATCGGGAAACTCAGGGTTCCATTGCCTGGCTCGTACGTTGTTCCGTTGCCATCGCGCGTCAGGTTTCCCTGATTGTCGTAGTGGACTTCCTTTTGGGGGGCGCCGTTCCACGAGGACGACTTCGTTGTCTGCGTCTGCGCTACCGCGACGACCGTCATAACAAGCGGGGTCCCGGGCCTGGAGCCGGTTCACCCCCTCATCAAGGTCCACGTACACCGACCTTGTAGCCCAGCGCGTCAGCCGTGGGTATGCCGGGGGCACTTGATGGCTCCTGCGCTGCGGGGGGATTTGTCAGGCAGCCGAACAACAGGGCGGCATAGGACGAGTGCCTCGCAAGCAATGACAGGCATGGCGTTGCCCTGTGGACTTTCATGAGCAGGCTCCCGACCGCGATGACACGCGAAGACCTGGCGTCGTGGGTTGGAAAGTCTTTTCATTACTGTTCTTTGCTGCTTACGCGGACGAAGTGTTGCCAGCGGCCCGCCACGCTATTGCGCAGCCAGCCAGCAGTCGCCCAGCATTGAAGCGAGCTAAGATCGTCATTACTGTGTGCGGTGGGGGAGCGAATCGTGGCGACGTTCAGGGAATTGAAGGCGCAGATGGCCGCGCTCGAGGCGCAGGCCGCGGCGGCGCGGGCGGCAGAGTTTGAGGAGGTACTCGCGGATATCCGGGCGAAGGCGGCTGCCGAAGAAGCCTGCATGACGGCGTGTGCTCGCGCTCGATATGCGTGACCTTGAAGCGGACGATGACAGCCATCTCGACCGCGTGAGGCAATTGCAACCACCTGGCGCTCCATCGATCTCTTCGCTCAATGCAACGCCGTGGAGTTATGTACCGGCGGCAATTCGCGCAGCAGGGAGTGGCCCAGCGGAGATCGGGTACTCACTTCGGTCTTGTCGATCCGATCTGGAATCACCCGTGCTGGGCGGCCAAACGCGAAATTCCATGACAGCCATGAAAAGAGAATACAAGTACAAGGGCTTCGAGATCGCCGTGGACCTTGAACCGGTGTGGGAATCGTCTGGCAACGTCACGTTGTTACCACCACGTGGCTTTATTGCGATTGTGAATATCAAGACGGCGGGCATGGTCCGACCGATGGTTGCGCCGATCCGCCTAGCGGCAGATAACCAGCAGCCGTTCGCGAGAGAAACTGACGCACTCATGGCAGGGTTCAGCGCAGGACAGCGGGTCGTAGATGAGATGCTGATCCCATGAGTGGTAGCTAGTAGCCTGCCTTTGAATGTCAATTGCGGCCAGCAGTGCCGGAACGCGCGTGGTGGAGTCGATCCAGCCTTGCCACGAGTGCCGAACCCTGTTCTAGAACGTGCTGCGGCAAATCAGGAAGCGCCAATACCTTGCGGATGCGCGTTCGCCAGTAGTCCGCTTGCGTCACGGCACTCGTCTGGGCGCTCCCGTCGTTAACACCTAGCCGCTCCAATTGCGAAATCGCAGCCTTAATATGATCCAGTTCCTGCTGCGCATGGTCATGCCACGTCATAAATGCCCCTGCTAATCAGACTTTATTGTCGTGTCGGTCGCTGAGCAGATTCATTTGATGCCGCGCGATCAAACGTTAGGTGCGTATTTCGGATGAACGTGACCGGCCGTTTCGGGATCGTGACCGGCGATTTCGGCAACGTGACCGGTCATTTCGGGAACGTGACCGAGCGGACCGGACGGCAGGATTGGCGTTGCGCATGACAT
>NZ_JAYMRY010000088.1:0-6555 GCF_038900695.1 Paraburkholderia sp. JHI2823
GGCTGAACCGGAAATACCAGCGAACCGCGCAACTGATGACGACGGCAGGGAAGCGGTGGCCGTGATAAAGCGGTTTTGTCTTCTTCATTACGTCATTCTACCGCCCCCTCTCCATCAACCTGACAGACCCTCGCGGTGATGTTCCGAAATTCCACCTCGCCGATCACGCGACAAACTCACCTGCCGCCTCTCGAATTGTTCGCGACGTAACAGGCGGCACGCGGCCGCTCGTACAGTTGCGAAGTAGCCCGGTCATGCCCCGGTGAAGGTTGGCGATTCAGATTCCTCCGTACCACCACCGTCCAGACGGAACTGCTCGATGATCCGTTGGTTGTAGTCGTCAAGGTAGGCCTGCAACTCACGGCGCCCTAACAGGCGCACTGATGCAGCGTTGGCGAGTTCTGTAGCTGATCGTGTGAAATAGCCGTGCTGACACGTGCTGCGAGCTCGTCTCATCTACGAGAAGAACTCCGACGATGCGCTCGCGCCGGTGTTGAACCGGCTCATCGAACACAAGGATCGTCCAGCGACTGGCCAAAAATTCCCGTTGAACGGAAATATGACTCGGGCCACCGCTTCGGGCAAGCCCACCGAGACCGGCACGAGCGAAGCATGAGCATTCGGTTAACTGGCAGATCGGGCTAGACCTCGCCGAAGAGGTCCTCGAAGCCTTCCCTGCACAGCTGAAGCATTGCCTCAGGGTCCCGCTTGTCAGCTGGAATCGCCGCCGCTTCGCGGATGACGTCGTTCATCCCTGAAAACAGTTCCCTGACGCCGTCGCGAACTGACTTTTGCTGGTTTGCATGCAGCGTGCCCTCAAGTTCCTTCCAGATCGGGACGAGGTCGGTCTCGATCGCTCCGTAGAAGAGCTGGAGCGTGTCGTGGATGTAGAGCACGTCCTGAGCGCGCTTTTGTCCCACCCGCTTGTCCCGGATCAGAAGCTTCTGGATCATGAAACTCGCCGGGTTCGGCACGCGAAGATCGGCCACCGCCTCATCCAGCCCGGACTCATCTTTCGGGATGGTTACAAGGCAAGGCTTGTAGAGCAGTACTTCCAGGAAACGAAGCTTTTGCGCAACGACACCAGCGTGCAGTTCCGTTGCGTCCTCTTCCCATCCTCCTTTCCCGTCGCGCTTCCTCCCGCTGCCCGTGAGTGGGGTAAGAAACTCCGCGTAAAACCCGTTTGCGTCACTGCCCAGGTTGTAACGCATCGCTGGCGGTCTGAACCCGCCAGCAAGGTTCGGCTCTTCGGTGAACCCAGCCCCTTCCAATGCCTTCTTTATATCGCCTTCGAGCAGTTCGTGCGTGTCGTAGGCCACATCTGCGTCTTGGGTGAAGATCGGATTGTGGTCCGCCGTGTAAGCACGCGGCTCATAGCGGTACAGCCGGAATGCCCATCCGCCAACAAAGACGATCTGCTTGCGCCATGGCTCGAGCGTCATCGCCAGTCTGCTGAAGTCTGCCAATTCGCTCACATTTTTTCTCCCACAATGCTTGCCAGCACGCCGTGCTCGAGCTCGGCTGCCTGCTCGGCACCTCGCGTCGTATCGGCGGAGACGTCAAGCCACGTCTGGACAATGTCGGACACCCAGACGCCCTCGCGCATCACGCGCCCGCGAAGCAGCGACTGAGGATACGGGTGTTGCTTCAGAATCAGATCCGGCCGCTCACCCTCGAGCGCACGCTTCAGCCCCCGCCAGCCTTCAACTGCTGCGAGATTGGGCACCCACAAAGTCGGCAATGCGCCATGGACGTGCCCTACGCCCAGTGCGTGCGCCGCCGCGAACTGGCCCAGTGTCGCCCCCTCTTCCCGCTTGAGCGTCTTTCGTAACTGCTGCTCCTCGGGCACGCCACGCACGAGAAATTTCATCGGCACGCTGACTGTCGGTTTCACGTAGGCGGCCTTCCACCGCTGCGCGAGCTTGCGTCGTTGGACGAGTCGCAGGTGCGGCACCGCCTCGACGAAGTCTTCCTCTTTCAGGGCATTGACGAGCCGCGTAGCGGTCATGACCGATACACCCGCTTCGCGTGCAAGGTCGGTCGCCGTCATGTACGTCTTCTCCGGGGCATTGATCAGGTTCTCTCGCACGATATCGGCCGCGAGCAGGAGCTTGAGCATCCATTGGACGAGATCGGAGAAAACGAGCGTCGGCGGTGCGGAATGGCTGCTGCGCCGCACACTCACTGGCCGTTTATCGGCCTCCAGTCCCGGAAAGTCAACGTACAGCGGCACGTCCGACAGGATGGCGACAGGTTCCCCTTTGCCATACGCACGCTGAAAATCTCCAAGCTTGGTGACGAGCGCCTGCGATGCGCTTCCCACCCAGATGAGGACAGCGGGATGGGACTTGCCCGGCTTTGCATTGGCGTGGACGCGCGATTCGAGCAGCGCCTGCGAGAAAAGCGGTATCACCCGATCGGCGCGCCCTTCCGTTAGGGCTTTCAATACCGCGTGATACGTCTGACCGTGAGGGCTGGTCAGGACGAAATCTCCGCCCTTGCCGTGCTCACTGTCCTCCTGGACTTGCCAACCGTTGCTTTCGAAGAGCGAATAAACGGCGTGTCGCGCGAGACGGTCGGTTGCCCCGGTCAGGGAGTGTGTGTCGCTCATGATTCACCTGGCCACGCTATTTCAGTTGGCCATGTGAAATCACATGGCCACGTTAGATCACACGCCCATGTTACTCCGCGTCGCACAGGAGGTGCAAGTGAGACGACATCCGCCCTACGGAAAACAGCTGACCAAAGGCCCAGCGACCACGCGTCGAGTTGTATATTGGGGCCCGAATAAACACTCCCAGTCAGTGCGGACTGCCCTCCTCTGTTACGCCGTATTCCGCGTTCAAGTCTTCCGGTCGGACTTTTAAGCGCCATGCCAGACCCTTTTAAGGAAAAGCTCTGAGACTACGTAGGCACCCCCTCGGACGGGGCGGCAATATTTGGCAGACCTCACGTCTCGTTCTTGCCGTGAAACCAACAGCGCTGGTGCCGTATCTGCGGGAACACCTCTTCAAGCGCCGCCCACAATCCCATCGCGCCGTCGCCGACCGCGAGCAGCGGTGGTGCCTGCAGGCCTCGTTTCTTCAGGTCGAGCAGCAGCTCTTTCCAGGATTCCTTCGATTCGCGATAACCGTCGCTGCGCGCCACGCGCTCCTTGCTGCCATCGGGCTTCACACCGATGATCACCAGCAGGCACTGACCATCAGAATCCTCGGCGCGAGCCTGCGTGTGGATGCCGTCGGCCCACCAGTAGACCCAGCGCGAGCCCGACAGGTCGCGCTTGTTCCACTGCTCGAACTCTTCTGACCATGCGGCCTTCAGGCGGCTCACAACGCTCGCCGACAGCCCTTTGGCCTGCTCGCCGAGTAGCTCGGACAGCGTCGCCCATGTCGCCAGTCGAGACGCCTCGCAGGTACAGCCACGGCAGCGACGACGACACTCGCGGGGACTTGCGCACGTAGGGCGGCACGACCGTCGAATTGAACTTCACGCCCGAACCCGAACGGTCTCGCACCTTTGGCACCTGAACGGGCACAGGGCCCACAGCCGTGACGATCTCGCGCTCTGGCAGATAGCCGTTGCGGACGACCGCCCTCCGGCCATCGATCGTCTTCACATTCGAATACTGCTCGAGCATTGCCGCCAGTTCCGCCTCAATTGCCTGCTGGATAATCCGCCGCGCCCCTTGCTGGATCAGATCGTCCAGGCCGGGCGTACCCTTGATGTCTGCTTCTGCCGTTTGACTGCCGCTCGTATCCTGCGTATGTTTCGCCATGGTGGTGGAGTTCGATTGAGGAAGTGTTACCGTGAGAAGCAACATTCTCCTTCAATCGCCACCGCCTTCTCCTGCCTCTTCCCTACGCCGCGTACACCACTTTCAACGATAGCTCATCAAGGTCAAGGGCCAGTGGAAATGCTTGCTGCGGGCCATGAACAAACTGCTGCGCCACAGTTCGCTCGGACTGAACTGCATATCAATTATCTTGATGTTAAATGTCTTGTTTCTCTCTTGTCCACGCAGCAAAATGTACCTCACGGTGAGCGCTAACCAATTGGACTCGCAAAGGTTGAGAGATTGATTGGTAATGGATGGCACCTCTTAAATCACTAGGATCTCGTGTGGCCGTTGAGCTACTGACTTCTCAAGAATGGTTGGACACCTTCGTACGCCGTGCATCACGACGCGTTTCCTCTTTCTCCTTCGGAAATGGATATGGCAGAACTCGTAAAAATTACCAACGACAACCTTGGTACTGTGCAGATTTGGGGGTTCCATGGGGAATGTAGCGTAAGGGACGTCGCAGCGGCTCTTGAGAAGATCGCTGCAGGGCTAAAGGGCGACAGCCATACGATTCACGTAATGTCGGGCACCCACGGCTATTGCGGCGTGGGACAAGTCGGTGCTGTCGCAACGCGCGAGCAAAGGTTTGCGGAAGAAGATCGGGCTCTCGCCCATCCCGTGACGGCAGACAACAAGGCCATTGCTGTGGCTGTCCACGACTTCAATACAAACAAACTGCCGGCTCCCGACTATGTGTCAGCTGCAATGGCCAAGCTCAACAAGGACATCCGCAACATCGTGGCAGAGACGCCCGGGATTCCTACATTTCTGCTCGCCTATTGCTGCAGTGCAGGCACGAAGTTGCGGTGGTGAGATCCCCGGGGTTTTGTCTTCGAGTCGCCCTCGGAGTCGTACAACCAATCCACTGCCCGCTCAGCCCGAGCCAGAATGGATGCCGTTCCGTTGAGGTCAAACACATCCAAAGCCAATCGCTGGAAATTGTGGCCGCCTAGAAGAGGCTTATCTAGGTTCCTCTGGCTCCTTCTGCGACGAAAGCTCGTAAATTACTGACGGGTGCATCAAATATGGCGTTATTTATTGGGTGGCGTAACTGACATGTCTTTCCTTGAACAGATTGCGAATCACGTGCGGTTCCTTCTGCCGTCGATGCAGATGCCGGCGGACTGTGCCGACCATGTCCGCCTTGCTGGTCGGTCGGCTCTTGCCCAGCGCGTTGGTTTTGACGTCCTGGTTGAGCAGTTCGTCCGGGTTCAGTTCGGGACAGTAGCCAGGCAGCCGGATCAGTCGCAGACGCGTGGCGTTCTCGGCGACGAACTTCCTGACGGTGGCGGACCGATGCACCGGATGCCCGTCAACGATCAGATAGATCTTGCGTGTGGCCTGCCTGATCAGCCGCTTCATGAATTCGATGAAAGTTGCATTCCTGAACGTGCCTTCAAAGACCATGAAGCTCAATTCGCCGCGGTTGGTGATCGCCGAGATCATGTTGCAACCGAAGCGCTTGCCGGTCGCGCGGACCACCGGCGTTTCGCCCTTCAAGGCGAAGCTGGTTCCGCTGATGTGGTCGCTTCGCAATCCCATTTCGTCGCCCCAGTAGATTGTCGCGCCTTCCTGCTTTGCTTCCTTCGCAATCGTTGGGTAATCCTCGTTCAGCCAGCGCTCGATCGCTTCGTCCTTTCTTTCGTAGGCCCGTCGCACCGGCTTCTGCGCACTCATACCCCACGCCTTCAGGTATCGACCCGCCGTCCACTTCGACACCGTAATGCCGTACTGCCTTTCGATCAGTTGCGCGACCGATTCGCGGGTCCACAGGTAGAACGGCATCGACAGTTGATCCGGCATCCGCTCGATGATCAGCTTGCGGATTTTTACGGCTTGCCGATGAGTCAGGTGGCCGCTTCCCGGTCGACGGCCCCGCTTGCCCGACCTCAGCGCCCGCAGGCCGCCTTCCCGCGCAGTCTTCATCCACCTGCTTATCGCGCAAACTCACACGGTACGTTCGAGCGGCCTCGACTTGCGTCATCCCGTCGCGCACCGCCTGCACCACCATCTTTCTCAGGTGCGCCTGCGTCGACTGGTCCAGTTTTCGAGCATCGGTTTTCGGGTTCATACCCGTATAACGCATCACGCCTTATTTGGTGCACCTGTCAGTATCTCGCGGAATTGCCGCCTGAGCGGACCGATGATTCGCTCCTTGCGCCGACTTCGCATGAACACTACGAGATACTTGCAGTCCCATCTCGTGTGGCTAAGGCTTTGTTGATACTCCTTCAGCTTGGATTTTTGGCGGACGTTACCCCCACCGACTGTCGTAAAGCTTATAACTTGGTGAGTATCCTCCCCGGGAATCTAGAAGGTGTTATGAACTTTCGGCCAGACCTGGTACCCTGGCGGGATGAAAAAACGCAGCCCTTACCCAACGGATGTATCGGATGAAGAGTGGTACTTCGCCGCGCCGTACCTGACCTTGATGAACAAGGACGCGCCTCAGCGTCGCTACGAATTGCGCGAGATGTTCAACGCCTTGCGCTGGATTGTCCGCGCGGGTGCACCGTGGCGTCTGCTGCCCAATGACTTTCCGCCGTGGGAGGCGGTCTACCAGCAGACGCAACGCTGGATCCAGGCGGGCTGTTTCGAGATCCTATGAGCGAAGGCCTTGACATGCTGACGCCTAAAATCAGCGTGCTGAGGTTTGGCTCCGAGGAGAACATCATGCGTATCGATCAGGCATACACGGGTAGTGGTGACGGACT